>NZ_JBFRVD010000049.1:0-28740 GCF_041474985.1 Vibrio sp. 10N.222.49.C9
GCTCGGCGCACCATAAAAAACGCCAACCGAAAGGTTGGCGTTTACAGTTATTACTTGGTGTTACTTAAACAGTCTTAAGCTTTAAGCGCTTTAAATGCATTGATTAGACCGTTTGTTGAGCTGTCGTGAGAGGTTACTTGAGCATCGTCAGCAAGCTCTGGAAGAATTTGGTTTGCTAGTTGCTTACCAAGTTCTACACCCCATTGGTCGAAGCTGAAGATGTTCCAGATAACGCCTTGAACGAAGATCTTGTGCTCGTACATCGCGATTAGGTTACCTAAAGAGCGAGGGTTGATTTGCTTAACAAGAATAGAGTTCGTTGGACGGTTACCTTCAAATACTTTGAAAGGTACAAGCTCAGCCACTTCTTCAGCTGTTTTGCCAGCCGCTAGGAATTCAGCTTCCACTGTCTCTTTTGTCTTACCGAATGCTAGTGCTTCAGTTTGAGCAAAGAAATTAGACATCAACTTCTGGTGGTGATCAGATGCTGGGTTGTGGCTGATAGCAGGAGCAATAAAGTCTGATGGGATCAGCTTAGTGCCTTGGTGAATCAGTTGGTAGAAAGCGTGCTGACCGTTTGTACCTGGTTCACCCCAGATGATAGGACCAGTTTGGTATTCTACTGGATTGCCGTCACGGTCAACAAATTTACCATTCGATTCCATGTTGCCTTGTTGGAAGTAAGCCGCAAAACGGTGCATATATTGATCGTAAGGTAGAATTGCTTCTGACTCAGCGCCGTGGAAGTTGTTATACCAAATACCGATAAGCGCAAGGATTACTGGAATGTTGCTTTCAAACTCAGTTGAAGCAAAGTGGTTATCCATCTCGTGAGCACCTTCTAGTAGCTCAACGAAGTTATCGAAGCCAACAGATAGTGAGATAGAAAGACCGATTGCAGACCATAGTGAGTAACGACCACCAACCCAGTCCCAGAATTCGAACATGTTGTCAGTATCAATACCAAACTCAGCGACCGCAGTTGCGTTAGTTGATAGTGCTGCGAAGTGTTTAGCTACGTGTGCGTTGTCACCCGCTTCAGCCAAGAACCAATCACGTGCAGAGTGCGCGTTAGTCATTGTTTCTTGAGTCGTGAATGTTTTAGATGCCACTAAGAATAGCGTTGTTTCTGGGTTAAGAGGCTTAAGTGTCTCAACGATGTGAGTGCCATCTACGTTAGAAACGAAGTGCATGTTTAGGCGAGTTTTGTATGGCGTTAGTGCTTCAGTCACCATGTATGGACCAAGATCCGAACCGCCGATACCGATGTTTACAACATCAGTGATCTCTTTACCTGTGTAACCTTTCCACTCACCAGAAACGATGCGGTGTGTGAACAGTTCCATTTTTGCTAGTACAGCGTTAACTGCTGGCATTACGTCTTTGCCGTCAACCATTACTGGCTTGTCGCTACGGTTACGTAGAGCAGTGTGAAGTACTGAACGACCTTCAGTCTTGTTGATTGCATCACCGCCGAACATTGCTTCGATTGCAGACTTAACTTCAGTCTCGTTCGCAAGAGCAAATAGGTGCTGCATTGTTTCAGCGTCGATAAGGTTCTTAGAGTAATCCACTAAGATGTCTGAACCGAAACGAGTAGAAAAGCTCTCGAAACGCTTTGCATCTTGAGCAAATAGCTCTTTCATATCCATATCTTGAGCAGACTCAAAATGTGCAGTTAGAGCTTTCCACGCTTGTGTTTGCGTTGGGTTGATATTTTTCAACATGGTATCTATCCCGATGTTACTGTAGGTTTTATTCTAGACGTCACCAAAGTGATGAATAGAACCCCCGATTAGGCGAAAGTTTATATTTTTCTATGATGACCAAATCGCATCACCACTGAAAGATTCTTTGTAATTTTTTTTCACGACGTATTATGCCGCATATGAAGAGCGGTACCTTGAGATAAATCAGAATTAGATTTCCTGATAGCAGAATCGGTACTGACTCTAGCGTTCACATCATTAAATGTGAGCGAAACCTGATAAATTCAAGTTCAAAAGATAGCGTTAAACCACTTTTTTTCCAAATACATTATAGAGGATGGCGTATGTGGATTCAGAAGACGATACACCTACACGCACAAAAACGTGGATTTCATCTCATCACTGATGAAATTGAACAACAGATATCCGATATCCATTCACTGTCTGTTGGTTTATTACATCTTTTTATCCAACATACCTCTGCCAGCCTCACGCTAAACGAGAACGCTGATCCTACCGTCCGTACCGATATGGAATCACACTTTAATAAGTTTGTACCTGAGCGAGCGCCCTACTACAGACACACCTATGAAGGCGATGATGACATGCCTGCCCACATTAAAGCATCGACACTTGGCACCAGTGTGACAATACCAATTAGCAATGGTCGTTTAGCTTTAGGAACATGGCAGGGTATTTACTTAGGAGAGCACCGAGATTGTGGTGGAAGCCGAACTGTGATTGCTACGATGCAAGGTGAGTAGACTGCTTGAAAACAAGATATCCTTAATAAAAACAATATCTTGTTAATAAAAAAGAGTGGTGTGTTTCCACGACCACTCTTATAAAAATAGTATTTGGCCTACTGTAGGCCGAAAGGTTTAGAAGGGCTGGTTTATCATAACCCTAAAGGTTCCTTCATCACCGCCTCGCGCTAATTCTGCACGAACAACAATGCCTTCCACTTGAAAACGAACCGCGCCGCCTAAGCTCCATTTCATATCGGTGTGCAATTCTTTGATATCGTACTCATCAGCCACACGCCCTACTTCGGCGAATGCGACCCATTGCCACCAAGGCAGGTCGTAGTAGTTGATCAGCGGAATATCACCGAGTGGCTGCCAATCTGGGAGCACTCGATACTCTGCAGAATAGTGAACAGCAGATCGCCCATGATATCGACCTCCGGTATAGCCACGTAAACGATACAAACCACCAAGTCGAGCTTGTTCTGTTTCCGGTGGACGAGCACAATCCTGCCCAGAACAGTTATCCCAGGTTGGTGTATCAGCAGTATAGAAATCGAGTGCCACAACTTGTTGATCGAATAAGTCCCCTAAAGGACCTAAAGCAAAGTACTGGCTATTTTGGAAGGTCCACTTAAGCCACAAGTCATCGTTAGACCAACTCTCTGCGCCAGTGGTGAACTCAAGGTTAGTGTGAGAACCTCTGGTCGGGTTGCGTGTGCTATCACGGTTATCCCAATCAAACGCCAAACTAAAGCCTGTTGCCTCCTCGGTATTATTTAAACCTTCCAACTCACGAGCAGTATAAAAAGGCGTAAATAGAATCGAACTGACACCCGATTCGATTGGCGAAGCAAAGCTCACATCTTTGATTGGCTGAAAAGCACCGAGTAAACCGTGTTCTGCAACGTTGCCCCAAGGTAGCAAATACTTAAACTCAAACTGATAGTTTTGCTCTAAGCCATCAGCAATGGTTTTGTCATCGATAGATGAATCATTATCGCCTTGAGAACCAATGTAATACGGGTTGTCGTTGAAGCGCGCTTGATACATCTGAGTGCTAAACAATACGTTCTCAGACAAGGCATAGTTAAAAGCCGATAGAAAACCGACGTAACTGTCTTTGTCTGAATAGAGTGCCATACCAAACAGAGCGGCTTGAGGTTGCCAAACACCCTTTGCGACACCCGCAACCCCAAAGGTGTTACCCATGGTTTCGGTGCTGAAGTAGAAAGGAACAAAGGCTGAATCTTTTTCTTCACTCGCAGCGGAAGAAGAAAAGCTGACACCGAGTAATGTCATTGCAGACATTAGCCAGCTTCGAGTCGTTCGCTTGAACATAATTTACTTATCAAGATCCATGATTACTTCACATATTCCATCGCAACACGCGAAGTCAGCTTAGTGACTAACTCGTAAGCGATAGTGCCGATATGTTCAGCCACTTCTTCTGAAGGTAAATCTTTACCCCACAGAGTCGCTTCATCACCCACTTTATCTGCCGCATCAGGGCCTAGATCAACCGTTAGCATGTCCATTGATACACGTCCTGCGATCGGTACTTTTCGACCGTTAACGAACACTGGAGTACCGTTAGGTGCAGTACGAGGATAACCATCACCGTAACCAATCGCGATAACACCAACCTTGGTATCACGTTCACTGGTCCAGTTTCCGCCATAACCCACACTTTCACCGGCTTTCACATCGCGAACGGCAATTAGGTGTGAGGTCAGGGTCATCACAGGCAAAAATCCAAGCTCTTGCGCTGATTTATCAACAAACGGAGAGACACCGTAAGATATGATTCCCGGACGAACCCAATCAAGGTGGCTGTCTGGCCAAGCGAGTAAACCCGCAGAGGCAGCAAGTGAACGCTCCCCTTCACAACCTTCAGTAAGCGACAAGAAAAGCTCTGTCTGTTCAACGGTGGTTGCTCTATCCAGTTCATCAGCACAACCGAAGTGGCTCATGTAACGTAGAGGTTTGGCAACATTCGCACATTGATGCAAACGCTCAACAAAGTTTTGGTATTGCTCAGGGCGAACACCTAATCGGTGCATACCACTGTCGACTTTTAGCCATACCACAACGGGTGTTTCCAAATCCGCATTCTCTAGCGCGCTTAATTGCTCTTCACAATGCACCACCGTTTGAATGTTATTGGTCACCAAGATTGGCAAATCGCCCGAAGAGTAAAATCCTTCCAGCAACAAAATAGGTTTAACAATGCCACCAGCACGAAGTTGTAACGCTTCTTCAATACGCGCCACACCAAAAGCATCAGAGCTTTTTGAATGCTTGGCTATATGCAGTAAGCCGTGTCCGTAGCCATTGGCTTTCACAACAGACATGACCTTGCACTGAGGAGCCTTCGACTTTATCTGGTTCAGGTTATGTTCGAGCGCGTTTAAGTCAATGCTCGCCGTCGCCGCTTTCATGTAAGTCATTAGCGATTACTCATCATCAAATGCAGGGCCTGCATAGTTATCAAATCGGGAGTGTTGGCCTTGGAACGTAAGACGAACCGAACCGATCGGACCGTTACGTTGCTTACCAAGGATGATCTCAGCAATGCCTTTCAAGGAACTATCTGGGTTATAAACCTCATCACGATAGATGAACATGATCAAATCGGCATCTTGCTCAATCGAACCTGATTCACGCAAATCCGAGTTTACTGGGCGCTTATCAGCACGTTGCTCTAGGGAACGGTTAAGCTGAGAAAGTGCCACAACCGGAACGTTGAGCTCTTTTGCTAACGCTTTCAATGAGCGAGAAATCTCGGCGATTTCAAGAGTACGGTTATCAGATAACGAAGGTACACGCATTAATTGAAGGTAATCTATCATGATCATAGAGATACCATCGTGTTCACGAGCGATACGTCGAGCACGAGAACGCACTTCTGTTGGCGTTAGACCCGAGCTGTCATCGATATACATATTCTTCTTATCCATCAGAATACCCATACTCGACGAGATACGAGCCCAATCTTCATCATCTAGCTGACCAGTACGAATCTTGGTTTGGTCTACGCGAGAAAGTGACGCAAGCATACGCATCATCAGCTGTTCGGCTGGCATCTCTAGCGAGAAGATTAAAACCGGTTTGTCTTGCTTCATCGCCGCGTTTTCACACAAGTTCATCGCAAATGTGGTTTTACCCATCGATGGACGAGCAGCAACAATAATTAAGTCAGAGCCTTGTAGACCTGCTGTTTTCTTGTTGAGGTCGTTGAAGCCAGTATCGACACCTGTCACACCATCTTGCGGCGTTTTGTATAGGATCTCGATACGTTCTAGCGTCTTCTCTAGAATGCTATCAACGTTTTGTGGACCTTCGTTTTCACTTGCACGGCCTTCGGCAATCGCGAAGACTTTACTTTCAGCAAGATCAACCAGCTCTTCCGAAGTACGACCTTGAGGGTCATAACCAGAATCAGCAATCTCATTCGCGACACCAATCAGGCTACGAACAAGTGCACGTTGCGCTACGATATCCGCATACGCATTGATGTTTGCGGCACTTGGTGTGTTTTTCGCTAAGTCAGCAAGGTAAGCAAAGCCACCCACTTCTTCAAGTTGCTCACGCAGCTCTAAATGTTCAGAGAGTGTAATAAGATCCAGAGGAGAACTTTCTTCAAGGATATCCTTTACCGCTTCAAAGATCAGACGGTGAGGACGGCTATAAAAGTCTTTGGCCACAACCTTTTCGGCAACTGTATCCCAGCGTTCGTTATCTAATAACAAACCGCCAATAACAGATTGCTCAGCTTCTAATGAATGTGGCGGGACCTTGATGGCGTCCACCTGATCGTTGGCTGATTTCTGACTTTTGGTATCCACTATGACTACACTCAATAACTAATAATGATCGTTCATTATACCCAAGAACATCCGTTTGTAATCCGATCCTATGAGTTTGTTTTATTCTTCAGGAAGAATTTACCTATTGCTGACGGAATTAACCAAGGGTAGCATTACGATCCTGCCATTCACTCACTGTATAACTAGAGGTATGCGTGTCCAAATTATTGGCTCTGAGCACTGGTCTTCTAAGCACTGGTCTCCTGAGCGCTCCGATGGCCTTAGCTGATGATGCTAAAGACTCTGTTGATGCAATCCTCGACTCTATAGTAGTTTCAGAACCTACTTCTGAGCCGATCGTCGTTGCACCGACACCTGAAGAAAAAGATATGGATATCGCACCGAGTGATACAAGTGATACAGAACTACCGAGCCCGCTAAAAACGGAAGTCGAATTTGGATATCAGTCGCATACTGGTAACTCTGATTCACGAGCGCTTAACGCACGCCTTAACGGTGAGTACACGGCTGGCCGTCATAGAACCAGTGGTGAATGGAAATACTACAACCTCTACAAAGATGGCGAAGAAGATAAAAGGCAATCGACTTACTCAGCTCAGAGTGACTACAAGTTAAGCCCTAAAACCTACCTTTACGGCAGTTTCAAAGGAGTCGACTCGAGATACAGTGCTTACTTTAAGGACTACACAATTTCGAGTGGTCTGGGTTACCAGTTTTCGAATACCGAAGAGTTTGTGTTGGAAGTCGAAGTGGGACCAGGTTTTCGTTACCAAGAACCGAACCTTGATGAGATTGATGATGATGACATCATCTTCCCAGAGATTGTTGAAGAGGCAATTTTCCGTGGCAACGTGAATACGTCATGGCAGGTGTTGAAGAATTTGCAGCTCAAGGCAGACGTGACGCTTGTCTCTGGTCACAGTAACCTAAAGTTTGATACTGAGTTAGAAGCCATCAACGATATTACTGACAATATCGCGCTGAAGATCGCTCACTCTCGCCAGTACCACGATAAAGTGCCTGAAGGCTTAAGCAAACAAGACTCTGTTCTATCGATCAACTTGCTCTTCCAGTTCTAATCTTAGGCCACCTCTAACCTTGAGAACAACTTGTTCAGCAATAACAGCTTATGGATCACCGTAAGCTTTTTACCTACTGTAGCCCTTCCTTGTACTTTCCTATATTCCAGACATAAAAAAACACCAGCCGAAGCTGGTGTTTAAAACTTTCAAAAGAAAGAATTCGTCTTGGTACTGAAATTACTCAGCTGCAACGATAGCGATTTTCGCAGTAGCAAAAACTTCAGAGTGAAGTTGGATGCTTACTTCGAATTCGCCGATGTTACGTAGAGCGCCTTCAGGTAGGCGTACTTCGCTCTTAGCTACTGCAACACCTGCCGCTGTAATAGCGTCAGCGATGTCACGAGTACCGATAGAACCGAATAGTTTACCTTCGTCACCAGCTTTAGAAGCGATTGTAACGCCTTCTAGAGTGTTAACGCTCTCTGCACGAGCTTCAGCAGCAGCTAGTTGCTCAGCAACTTTAGCTTCTAGTTCAGCACGACGAGTTTCGAACATAGCAACGTTGTCTTTAGTTGCCATAACTGCTTTACCCTGTGGGATAAGGAAGTTACGAGCGTAACCAGATTTAACGTTTACTTGGTCGCCAAGGCCACCTAGGTTACCGATCTTATCAAGTAGAATAACTTGCATTATCTTAGTCCTCTTAAACTATTATTAACTATTACCGATTACTGATGCTTGTCAGTGTACGGTAGTAGAGCTAGGTAACGAGAACGCTTGATAGCGCGAGCTAGTTGACGCTGGTACTTAGCGCTTGTACCAGTGATACGGCTAGGTACGATTTTACCAGCTTCAGTGATGTAGTTTTTAAGAGTTGCTACGTCTTTGTAGTCAATCTCTTGTACGCCTTCTGCAGTGAAACGGCAGAATTTACGACGACGGAAGAAACGAGCCATGGGCTATCTCCTGATCTTAAATTTAGTAAAGCGGTCTTTCACAATTATCGAAATAACTATCAATGACCTAAAACAAGTTGAGAATTTTTTAAGGCGTTAAGCCAAAAAAGAATTACTCAGCAGCTGCTTCTGGTTTAGCTTCTGTACGCTCTTCGCGACGAGGAGCACGCTCTGCACGCTCTTCTTTTTGCTTAAGCATAATAGATTGCTCAGTCACAGCGCCTTTAGTGCGCATGATCATGTTACGTAGAACTGCATCGTTGAAACGGAAAGCAGTTTCTAGCTCGTCAATCACTTCTTGACCAGCTTCAACGTTCATAAGAACGTAGTGAGCTTTGTGAAGCTTGTTGATTGGGTAAGCCATTTGACGACGACCCCAGTCTTCTAGACGGTGGATAGTACCGCCAGCTTCAGTGATAGAACCAGTGTAACGCTCGATCATGCCAGCAACTTGCTCGCTTTGATCAGGGTGAACCATGAATACGATTTCGTAATGACGCATTTGGTTGCTCCTTACGGATTATTAGCTTCCACGAGTGGCCCGGTCGTCCAGAGGAAGCAAGGAACTAAAGATAAATGACCGAGTTTTAAGGACGGCAAATGTTATAGAAAGAACCCGGTATTGGCAAGCGCTATTTGGTGAATAATGAAACAGTTTTTCTGTCGCCATCTAGCCATCCGACAAACCGATGGATTTTGCTATAACAGCCTAAAAAGAAACGCCCACCAGCAAGTGGTGAGCGCTAATAAATTCATAGACTTAAAGCAGCGTTAACGCATTACTGAGCTAAACGCTGTCTTACCGCTTCGAACAGGCAAATACCCGACGCCACAGAAACATTTAAGCTCGATACGCTACCTGCCATTGGAATCTTAATCAGATCATCGCAAGTTTCACGAGTTAAACGACGCATACCGTCACCTTCTGCACCCATAACTACCGCAAGAGGACCCGTTAGCTTCGCTTGATAGATATCATGCGTTGCTTCACCTGCCGTACCCACAAACCATACGCCCTGCTCTTGCAGTGCACGCATTGTGCGAGCTAGGTTGGTTACGCGCACGAGAGGAACCGTTTCAGCTGCGCCACATGCAACCTTGCTTACCGTTGCTGTTAACGGCGAAGAGCGATCTTTAGGTACGATAACAGCAGCGACACCTGCGGCATCCGCGTTACGTAGACAAGCGCCTAGGTTATGAGGGTCTGTTACGCCGTCTAGAACTAACAGCAAAGGCTGTTCGTGCTGCGCTAGGATATCGTCTAGGTGAGTTTCATTAAGCTGCTTAGCAGGCTTCACCTTAGCAATAAGACCTTGGTGATTCGCACCTTGTGCTTTTTCATCCAACGGCTTACGACCCATCTGTTGAATCGACACACCAAACTGTTGCAGTTGGTTCAGTAATGGAAGAAGACGCTCGTCTTGGCGACCTTTCAATACATACGCTTCGATAAAACGTGCAGGATCTTTTTCTAGTACGGCTTTCACCGCGTGAATACCGTAAATAAATTCGTTACTCATTGTCTCAAGTTACTCTTATTGCTCAGAGAAGAATGACATCAATGCCGATGCATCCCTCTCTGTGTTGTTCATTTCGAGAGTAGCGTCTTGTGCCTGATACTCTCGCATTAAATTAAATCAGTTAGGCGCTAAACCTGATTAGCAGAGCGCCTTATTAGCCTTAAGATTTATCAGTCTTAAGAGTTATCAGCCTTTGGCTTACGGCTTGCTGCACGCTTTTTCTTAGCGCGAGCTTTAGCAGCACCGGTTTTATTCGCTGGCTTTTTCTTCTTAGCAGGGCCTTCGCTGCTTCCGTCAGGTCGCTTAGTTGGCTCAACCATAGGCTTCGCTGATACACCTGGCTTATTACTCTTCACTGCTGAGCGCTTCTTGCTTTTCGCCTTTTTCATCGCTTCTGCTGCACGCTTCTTGGCTGTTTTGCCTTTGCCACGCGGCTGACGATCAGTGTCTTCTAAGTCAAAGTCGATTTGGCGAGTTTCTAAATTAACCGCAGAAACCTTCACTTTAACCGAATCACCCAAGCGGTAGATATTACCTGAGCTTTCACCCACTAGACGCTGACCAACAGCATCAAATTGGTAGTAATCATTCGCTAGCGCTGAGATGTGTACCAAGCCATCAATGTGCAGTTCAGTTAGACGAACAAAGAAGCCAAAACCAGTCACGTTGGCAATCACACCATCCATCACCTCACCGACATGGTCTTGCATGTATTCACACTTCAACCAGTCGTTTACTTCACGCGTTGCGTCATCAGCACGACGTTCAGTCATTGAACACTGCTCGCCGTAGAAGTCCATATCATCGAAAGTGTAGTGGTAACCACCAGTTGGCGTCCAACGTTCGCTGTTACGACCTTCTTCTTTCGCAATAAGGTACTTAATCGCACGGTGCAATAGCAAATCTGGGTAACGACGAATTGGCGAGGTAAAGTGAGCATAGCGTTTAAGAGCTAAACCAAAGTGACCCGCGTTATCCGCGTTGTATACCGCTTGCTTCATTGAGCGTAGCAGCATGGTTTGGATTAATTCACGATCTTCACGTTCATTAATCTGTTGCATCAGTTGTGCATAGTCTACTGGTGATGGCGACAGACCACCTTCCAGTGTTAAACCTAATTCACTTAAAAAGCTCTTGAAGCCCATTAAGCGCTCTTCGCCCGGAGTTTCGTGAACACGGTACAGCGCAGGCTCTTTCGCTTTTTCTACGTAAGATGCCGATGCGATATTCGCAAGAATCATACATTCTTCGATGATCTTGTGTGCATCGTTACGAATTACTGGCTCAATACGGTCAATCTTACGATCCGCATTGAAGATAAACTTAGTTTCTACCGTTTCAAATTCAATCGCACCACGTTCGTCACGCGTTTTCTTAAGCACCTTATACATCTTATGAAGCTCTTCAAGATGTGGTACTTCAGGTTCGTAACGCTCACGTAATTCTTCATTGCCATCTAAGATCGCGCCTACTTTGTTATAAGTAAGACGAGCATGAGAATTCATTACCGCTTCGTAGTGCTTGTAGCCTGACAGTTTACCTTTGTCTGAGATAGTCATCTCACACACCATACATAAACGGTCTACCTGAGGGTTCAATGAACACAAACCATTTGAAAGCACTTCTGGCAGCATTGGCACGACTTGTGACGGGAAGTATACCGAGTTACCACGGTTAATCGCTTCTTTGTCTAGCGCTGTATCTGGGCGAACGTAGTAACTTACGTCAGCAATCGCTACCCATAGACGCCAGCCGCCGCCTTTCTTCGCTTCACAGTAAACCGCATCATCGAAGTCACGCGCATCTTCACCATCAATGGTAACCAATGGCAGTTTACGCAGGTCTACACGTCCTTCTTTTGCTTCTTCAGGAACATGCTCACCTAGGTTTTCGATTTGCTTATCTACCGCTTCAGGCCACTCTTGTGGGATCTGGTGAGTACGGATCGCAATCTGCGTTTCCATACCCGGCGCCATGTTTTCACCAAGAACTTCGGTTACTTTCCCCATCATGTTACGAGAACGACCACCGCGATCCGTAATTTCAATCACAACCACATTACCCATTCGAGCACCGCCTTTATGCTCAGTAGGGATCTGGATGTCGTGACTAATACGCGAATCATCAGCAACAACGTAAGAATGGCCGTACTCTAGGAAGAAGCGACCAACAAGTGGCGTTTTACGCTCTTCAAGCACACGAACCAAGCGACCTTCACGACGGCCACGCTTACTGTTGTCAGTAGGCTGAACCAATACGTAATCACCGTGCATGATGGTTTTCATCTGATGATGCGGCAGCACGATATCATTGTCTTTACCCACACTGCCGTCTGGGCGAACCCAACCATGACCGTCTTTATGACCAATCACATAGCCTTTGATCAGTTCCATCTTCTCAGGCAATGCGTAGCACTGACGACGAGTAAAGATAAGCTGTCCATCACGCTCCATTGCACGTAAACGACGACGCAGCCCTTCATATTGTTCCTCTCCAGCAAGACCCAAAGCTTCGAATAGATCGTTGCGGTTCATCGGAATATTCGCGTCTGTTAAAAACGAAATAATGAACTCTCGGCTTGGTACTGGGTTATCGTAATTTTTCGACTCTCGGTCGGCAAAAGGATCAACAGTGGTTGTCGCTGTCGTATTTTCTGACGTTGGTGTGTTTTTTGACATAGGCGGGCCTGCTTAAGCAAGGAAGGTATATACCCCTAGTATATCTGATGCTAGGGGTAAGCTACAGATATGCTTTAGAAAACACTCAAATAACCTCAGATTGATACATATCTTCACTTTGTGAAACATCGCTTCATAGACGTGGATTATCATCAAAATTTCAAGCAAACGATAAAACAAACGTTTGCGCCATGAATGAAATACACTATTATCCACGCACTTTACCAACTCCTGTTCTGGGTATGATATGAAACTAAAACGCACTTTATTGGCTTCAGCTATGGCGAGCCTAGCGCTGTTCCCATTCGCAAGTTCGGCAATGGAAAAGGCTGACCTGATGATTACCGATGCGATGGTTCTAACCATGAACCAAGACAAAACGGTTTATGAAAGCGGTACTGTTGTCGTCAAAGACAACAAAATCATTGCGGTTGGTGATGCTTCACTAGAGAAGCAGTACCAAGCTAAGCAAGTGTTAGACGTTGATGGCGATATCGTTATGCCAGGTCTCATCAATACCCATACTCATGTATCAATGACAGTTTTCCGTTCGTTAGCCGATGATGTGCCAGATCGCCTGCACCGTTACATCTTTCCGCTAGAGAAGAAGCTAGTATCGCGAGACATGGTACGCATTGGTGCCAACCTAGGTAACGTTGAAATGGTGAAAGGCGGTGTGACCACTTACGCCGACATGTACTACTTCGAAGATGAAGTCGCAAAAACCGTCGATAAGATCGGTATGCGTGCCATCCTAGGTGAAACGGTGATTAAGTTCCCAGTCGCCGACGCTGCCAACGCAGAAGAAGGCATTAAGTACGCGTTGAACTTCATTGAAGAATACAAAGATCACCCGCGAATCACACCAGCGTTTGCACCGCATGCGCCTTACACCAACACCACAGAGATCCTGCAGAAAATATCTAAGCTCTCCCTAGAGTTAGATGTTCCAGTAATGATTCACCTTGCAGAATCACACCGTGAAGAAGAGAAAATCGCAGAGCGTTCTGATGGATTGTCCCCGGTTCAATACATGGACAGCATTGGCGCACTCAACAAGAACTTGGTGGGTGCACACATGATCCTTGTTGACGATCATGATATCGAACTGGTGAAGAAATCGGATATGGGCGTGGCTCATAACATGAGTGCTAACATCAAGTCAGCAAAAGGCGTATCACCTGCGCTTAAGATGTATGACGAAAACGTGCGTATCGGTTTAGGTACTGATGGCCCAATGTCTGGTAACACACTGAGCACCATTGATGAATTCAACCAAGTCGCTAAGGTTCACAAGTTAGTTAACAAAGATCGTGCTGCGATGCCGCCGATCAAAGTGATCGACATGGCGACAATGGGTGCAGCAAAAGCGCTGCACATGGAAGATAAGATCGGCTCTCTTGAAGCAGGCAAACTGGCTGACATCATAGTGATCGATACTAAGGCGCCAAATATGGTTCCAGTCTACAACCCATACTCAGCACTGGTGTACTCAGCTAACTCAGGCAATGTTCGTCACTCCATCGTTGATGGCAAGATCATCATGCAAGATCGCGACATGCTAACGGTAGACGAAGATAAGATTCGTCAAGAAGCACTCGATTTCACCAAGGTTGTTCGTGAAACGGTGATTGAGTCTGGTGAGGTGGTTCAATAACGCTACCGAATTAGATAAACGGTTTTCCGTTCAGATCAAAAAAGGCCTCGCTGATGAATCTCAGCGAGGCCTTTTTAATACGAGTTTTTTAGATGATTAACGAGTGCAGTCATTAATCATCATTGCTCATTCAATAATCTGTCTTACCAGAACACGTCTCGACGCTTTGCTCGAGCAATAATATTGTCTGGCATTCTCTGTTCCAGACCGCTACGAAGCACAGTGATACGTCTGTGTTGTCTTTGATCTGCGGTTACCGAGTTATACAACCAACGGTAAGCATCTTCATAATCCAATGGGCTACCGTAGTCACGTAACAAGAGTTCCGCTAAGTGAATGCTCGCACTTAAGTTGCCCATAGAGGCCGCTTCACGTAGATACGGAATCGCACGCTCTTGATCTTGTTGTACCAAAGTACCACGAGAGTAATAACGACCTAACTGCTCTAATGCAGCGGGTAAACCTTGATGTGCCGCGTTTTCCATATAGTAAAGGCCAAGCTCTACATCTTGTGGAACACACACACCCCAAGCCAACATATCACCGTATAAAAACTCATAAGAAGGCAAGCTAATACGCGTTGCACGAGCAACGATATCTTCAACTAACTGGCACTTATCAGCTTTCACTCGCTCTAGATGTTGATTATTTTCGATTAAATTAATCAGTTCAGCTTCTGTATATATTGGAACGGGCTCTCCCACATCAGCCAAATTTGCATGACTCAAGGGTGAGCTCAGTGCCATTATCAATGAAGCTGCCACAATTCGTAGCTTCATACCTGCACTCTATTATCTGTCGCTAAAGTTATCTATTGAGGGGTGCAGAGGATTTCTACACGCACAAAACAGTGTGAACTTCACTTTCCATGATATCTGTATCGGCAATAACCCCGACGGCTTTAGACAAAACTTGCCGCTAATGGGCAATATTTTGCCTGATGACGCTTAAAAGATCACCATCAAAGAGTGAACGGCTAAATTGCAGGTATTAAAAAGCCGACTTAATAAAGTCGGCTTTTAGAAAACTATTTTATTATCAAAGCACTGTTCGTGCCTGGTAATCACTCAGCAGGCATTATGCGCCGTATGGGTGAACCTTGATGATAGTTTCGTTACGATCTGGGCCAGTTGATACGATATCAATTGGAACGCCAGTTAGGTCTTCGATACGCTTGATGTAATCTAGAGCAGCTTGTGGAAGCGCGTCGATAGATTTAGCACCAAATGTGTTTTCAGACCAACCAGGCATTGTTTCGTAGATTGGCGTCGCTTCTTCGAATGACTCAGCAGCCATTGGAGAAACTTCTAGGATAGAACCATCTTTCATCTTGTAACCAGTACAGATTTTTAGTTCTTCTAGGCCATCTAGAACGTCTAGTTTAGTTAGACACATACCAGATAGAGAGTTGATTTGGATTGCACGACGCATAGCAACAGCATCGAACCAACCAGTACGACGTAGACGACCAGTTGTTGCGCCAAACTCGTGACCAACATCGCCTAGGTGTTTACCAACTGGGTCTTGCTTCTCAAGGCCATCGTATAGCTCAGTAGGGAATGGACCTGAACCAACACGAGTACAGTAAGCCTTAGTAATACCAAGGATGTAACCGATGTGACGAGGACCGAAACCAGAACCTGCAGCAACACCACCAGCAGTCGTGTTAGAAGACGTTACGTATGGGTAAGTACCGTGGTCGATATCTAGTAGCGTACCTTGAGCACCTTCGAACATGATCTTGTCGCCGCGCTTACGTGCTGCGTCTAGTTCGTCAGTTACGTCGATAACCATCGCAGTTAACATATCTGCGTAGCTCATCGCTTGCTCAAGAACTTCTTCGTAGCTTACTGTTTCAGCTTTGTAGAAGTGCTCTAGTTGGAAGTTGTGGAATTCCATCACTTCTTTTAGCTTCTCAGCAAATGCTTCTTTATCGAAAAGGTCACCAACGCGTAGACCGCGACGAGCAACTTTATCTTCATAAGCAGGACCGATACCACGACCCGTTGTACCGATAGCTTTAGCGCCACGAGCGATTTCACGCGCGTTGTCGATTGCAATGTGGTACGGAAGAATTAGAGGACAAGCTTCAGAGATGAAAAGACGTTCACGTACTGGAATACCGCGATCTTCAAGAGGCTTCATTTCTTTAAGAAGTGCGTCAGGCGATAATACTACACCGTTACCAATAACACATTTAACGTTATTACGTAGGATGCCTGATGGAATTAAGTGAAGAACGGTTTTTTCACCGTCAATTACAAGTGTGTGACCTGCATTGTGACCGCCTTGGTAGCGAACCACGTATTTTGCATCTTCAGTTAAAAGGTCAACGATTTTACCTTTACCTTCATCACCCCATTGGGTGCCTAGAACGACTACGTTATTTCCCATCTTTCCAATTTCTGTTGCTAATTAAAAATGGATTCTAGCACTGAATCACACTTCTTGCAGTCACTTTTTGTTCATAAACGTTAACGCTGTACAAAAATAAACCAGCCATAACTGGGGGCAGATGTGTAAAGATACTGATATCATTGCTTTTTTACAGACAAAAGGCAGAACCATGTCTCAATCAATTTGGCTCGCTATTGGGCTCGTACTTATTGTGGAAGGGCTCGGCCCCTTGATTGCACCCAATGGCTGGAGAAACATGGTCGCGCAACTGAGCGAGCAACCAGACACGCAACTGCGCCGCATTGGAGGCTGTCTTGTGGTGGCTGGAGCGGTTATCGCTTTCATGACCTACCGCTAGGTTTCTATAAGTAGAACGCTGTTAAGCGCCTTCCCTCGCGCCCCAATAGTGAATCCACAAACATGTCTCCTCCTGAAAGAAGTCATAGAAAACAAAAAGGCTCCCACAATGGGAGCCTTTTAAGTTTTAACGTATTTTGCTTATTAAGCTAAGCATTCGCTAACGCATCAGCTTATTTTGCTGGAGCGCCGCTTGCTTGATTCATGTATTGGAAGAAGTCAGTCTTCGGATCCAGTACTAGAATGTCGCTCTTATCGCTAAATGATGTCTCATAAGCTTGCAATGAACGCATGAAGCCGTAGAACTCAGGATCTTTGCTGAACGCATCAGAGTAGATCTTCGCTGCTTCTGCATCCGCATCACCACGAGTGATTCGAGCTGTACGGTCAGCTTCAGCAAGAACTGTTGCCACTTCTAGCTCAGCTTGAGCACGGATAACTTCCGCTTTCTCACGACCTTGAGAACGGTGTCTACGAGCAACCGATTCACGTTCTGCACGCATACGGCGGTAGATAGATTCACTGATTTCGTCAGGAAGGTTAATCTTCTTCATACGAAAATCAACAACTTCAACACCTAAATCAGCCATCGCACTTTCTGCCGTTCCAGACAAAACGTTTTCCATGATCTTATCGCGTTCGCCATCAACTTCTAGTGCTTCTGCAGCCGCTACCGTTGTGACGACTTCGCTATCAGCAGAGTCTGGCAGGATGTCCTTGTTACGAGGGCCTGACACGATCTGCTTAATTTCACGAGAACCAATTTCAGAACGAAGAACATCTGTCACTTTACGCTCAAGAAGTGCTTCTGCCGTCATGATATTACCGCCACCGGTACTCAGATAGAAACGTCCAAAATCAGCAATACGCCATTTTGCGTAAGTATCAATTAGAACGTCTTTTTTCTCTGATGTTACGAAACGGTCAGAACGGCCATCCATCGTTTGAATACGAGCATCAAGTACTTTTACGCGATCAAACATCGGTAGTTTAAAGTGCAGACCTGGTTCATAGATTCGTGATACGCCGTTGTCATCGAGAACTCGACCAAAACGAATTACCATGCCACGCTCACCTTCTTGAATCACAAACACTGACATCAATAGAAGGGCAATCGTCACAACTAATACAGGGATCATTAATTTACGCATTATTAGTATCTCCCTTGGCGTGAACTGTCTGAACGAGTTTGAGTGCTAGGCTTTGGATCCGCTTGAGTTTCTAACTCAATTTGATCGTAAGTTGATGATGCTTTTGCAGGGCGAGAGCCCGACTGAGAACCACCTTGTGCGCCTAGCTTATCAATTGGTAGGTATAGCAAGTTACCGCTTGATTCAGAATCAATCAGGACTTTCGATGTGCTTGAGTACACTTTTTCCATTGTATCTAGGTACATACGGTTACGTGTTACTTCAGGAGCAGCTTGGTATTCAGGTAGCAGTTTCTCGAATTGAGCAACTTGACCTAGAGCACCATTAACTGTGCGCTCTGAGTAACCCACCGCTTCTTTCTTCAAACGCTCAGCACGACCTGTTGCTTTTGGAAGAATGTCATTTCGGTAAGCTTCAGCTTCACGCTCAAAACGCTCTTCATCCTCACGAGCCGCGATAGCATCATCAAATGCATCTTTCACTTGCTCAGGTGGACGTGCTGACTGGAAGTTCACGTCAACAATCAGAATACCCATGTCGTAGCTATCAATAATACGGTTCAACGTTTCTTGAGTGCTTTGACGAATCTGCTGACGACCACTTGTCAGGATACTATCCATTAGTGAGTCACCAATTACCGCACGAAGCGCAGAATCGGTTGCTTGACGTAAACTGTCGTCTGCATTCGTTACACGATACAAGTACTTGTATGGGTCAGAAACACGGTATTGAACACCCATTTCAACGGTCACAACGTTTTCATCTTTCGTTAGCATCGTGCCAGCAGCACGTAGAGAACGAATCGCTTGAACGTTTACTAGTTGCTCATCACTGATTTCATCGATGAAGCGTGGGTGCCAGTTAAGACCAGGTTCTTCGATACGGTCGAACTGACCCAGTCGAAGTACTACTGCTCTTTCTGCTTCGCCAACAGTGTAGAAACCAGCGAAGAACCAGATAGCAATAGCAATAACAGCAATGACACCAAAGCCAATTGCACCGCCACCACCAATAGATGGTCCGTTGCCGTTGCCACCTTTTTTACCAAACTTGCCACCTAACTTTTGACTTAGTTTACTAAACACTTCGTCTAGATCTGGCGGTCCTTGATCTCGGCCGCCGCGATTATTTTTATTACCCCAAGGGTCATTATCGCGGCCGTTATTATCGCCGTTGTTGTTATTTCCAGGCTCATTCCACGCCATTAGAAAGCTCCATCATTTGATATGACGTTATACTGTAGCAGTCTCTTTGGTAACGATAAAGTCACCTAAGAGCGCCCCTTCTCTTTTTTCAAGTTTAGACCAATCTATTTGTTGCATTCGGATATCTATCAACAAGTTACCATTTTCATCATACTCTTCCTGTTGAATACATTTCATCTCGAAGAATAAGCTGCGAATACGACCCTGATGTTGATGTGGAATACACAACCGGAATTGAACCATCTGGCTAGCTAAACGCTCAGTTAAAGCTTCAAACAGTAGCTCAATACCTTCTCCTTCCATTGCAGAAACCCAAACAGCGCGAGGTGCGCCCTCTTCGTCTCTTTCAATTCGAGGTTTTTGGTCTTCCATGCAGTCAATTTTGTTCATGACTACAAGGGTTGGCACTTCATGAGCATCGATTTCTTCTAATACTTCATGAACAGCCTGAATGTTCTCACGAAAACGGTCATCACTGGCATCAACAACATGTAACAAAATGTCAGCTTCCTGCGTCTCTTGTAATGTTGCCTTGAACGCAGCGACCAAGTCGTGTGGTAGATGACGGATAAAACCTACGGTATCTGCGAGAATTGCAGGCCCGACATCTGCCAAATCAATCTTACGTAGTGTTGGGTCTAGGGTTGCAAACAGTTGGTCTGCCGCATAAACACCAGCACTTGTGATGCGATTGAAAAGTGTTGATTTCCCTGCGTTGGTATAACCAACCAAAGAAATTGTTGGGATTTCAGCTCGATTACGAGCACGTCGTCCTTGTTCACGCTGTTTAGCAACTTTCGCTAAACGACGTAGTATTGCCTTTATACGGTCACGCAACAAACGTCGATCGGTTTCCAGTTGAGTTTCACCTGGACCACGAAGACCAATACCACCTTTCTGCCTTTCAAGGTGAGTCCAACCACGAATCAGTCGAGTAGAGATATGACGAAGCTGAGCGAGCTCAACTTGTAGCTTACCTTCATGAGTTCGCGCACGTTGTGCAAAGATATCTAAGATCAAACCCGTGCGATCAATCACACGACATTTACACAATTGCTCGAGGTTGCGCTCTTGGGCAGGAGAGAGGGAGTGGTTAAAAATCACAATTTCAGCACCGGTTAGCTGAACAGCTTGTGCGATTTCTAGGGCTTTACCTTCTCCAACGTAGTATTTAGGGAGTGGGGATTGTCGGCTACCAGTAATCACTTGTAGCGTTTCTACCCCCGCTGAGGAGACCAGCATTTCACATTCGCTTAGATCTTCCCATTCTCCCTCTTGCGTGAAGTTGATATGAACAAGTACGGCTCGCTCGCCGGATTCATAACGGTCAAACAAGCAACCAACTCCTTATTACAGCGCAAGCTGTACAAATTGAACGATTAATCTTCAGTCTTCTCTGGACGATCAGATGGCGTGCGTTGCTCGCCGCTGTGGTGACTAACTGCGCGAGCAGGTACCACAGTAGAAATCGCATGCTTGTAAACCATTTGGTTTACTGTGTTCTTCAATAAGATCACGAATTGATCGAAAGACTCGATCTGACCTTGCAGCTTAATGCCGTTAACAAGATAGATAGAGACTGGAATGCGCTCACGACGGAGTGCATTTAGGAATGGGTCTTGTAGCGATTGCCCCTTAGCCATTTTATTTTCCTTATTTGTATTTTGTTGTAATTATTTAGCTAGTGGTGCACAAAAAGGTGCGGCCTTTGCATCTGAGCTAAATGAATAAAAAAACTCCGTTGTTATTGAAAGGCTGTGATTTTTAAAAGCCTCAATAACGGATCCTTTCCAGAGTATATTCACGCAAAAGCGATCACATTATACACAGCAATACTAATCAGATGCTATTGCATCTGAAAGAGTTTCTAACGCTTGATCAATGTTTTCGCTATCTAACCAAGTTAAATCATCCCAACTGCGCAACCAGGTGATTTGTCGCTTGGCCAACTGACGGGTTGCACAGACACCACGGAAAACCGCTTCGTCTAAATCACAATTACCGTCTAAATAATCCCACATCTGCCTATAACCAACGCATCGGATCGATGGCAGTTCAGGGTGAAGATCTTCTCTGGCGTACAACGCCTTCATTTCATCTTCAAACCCAGCTTCTATCATCTTCTCGAAACGCAGCTCAATGCGGCGATGGAGTTCAGTCCTTTCCTTGGGAGCTATTGCAAATTGTTTTACACGAAATGGCAGGCTATCGCCTTTCGTTTGAGTTAGCTCTGTTAATGTTTTACCCGAAATTCGGTAAACTTCCAATGCCCTTGAAAGCCTTTGTGGATCATTTGGGTGTATTCTTTCAGCGGATACGGGATCTATCTCTCTTAATTGATCGTGCAATGCCTGCCAACCTTGTTCGATAGATTCCGCTTCAATCTGCTTACGAATCTCTTGATCCGCGGCTGGTAATGGCGATAAACCTTCCAACAATGCTTTGTAGTACAGCATTGTGCCACCAACAAGTAACGGGATTTTGCCTTCCGCTACAATCTTATTCATTTCATTGATCGCATCACGACGAAAATCTGCCGCAGAATACGCTTCGCTTGGATCCAAAATATCAATCAAGCGATGAGGCGCGAGCTCAAGCTCTTCCGCATCCGGTTTAGCGGTACCAATATCCATGTCTTTGTAGATCAATGCCGAATCGACGCTGATGATCTCAACAGGGTATTTCTGACGTAAGCGGATAGCTAAATCTGTTTTTCCTGACGCCGTTGGGCCCATTAAAAACAACGCTAAAGGTAATTTTTCAGTCATGATATTTTGTATTTGCTTCTCTGTTTTAGCGCTTTTTAGCAAAGGGCTTTGTGTCGCGACGTATTCAGCTAAAAAGACAAAGGTCGTCGCGAAAAAATTAAACCGTAAACGCGGCTATAGTCGCTGAAAAGTCGATAGGATTAACAAACTCTGGATCATCTAATGGAAGTAGACCATGCCAAAGTTGTTCTAGTTCCCCAACTAGTTGAACCGCTTCAGATAAAGTGTAGTCGCTTTTTACTTGTGCGGTTTGAATCCCGATCCAGTTAACCAAAGCTGACAACATGTCATTAGGTTGCTTCACTGCACCCTGGGCATTTATTGAAGCCGCGTAAGATAACAGATCTGGGATCAAAATTTGTAAGTTTTGCTGCCTTAAAGGAGAAGGCACGCCCATCACCATTACCGCCTCGCTGTTTCGCGCCTTAAGCTCAATCCCCAGTAATGCCAGAGTTTGACTCAGCGCCTTAGCAACTTCGACAAGTTCACTACCCAGCTTAATCGATAAAGGCACCAATAGTGGTTGGCTTTTTAACGCACCACCTCGAGTATCAAGCTGACCAACAACACGCAATAACTCAGCCTTAGCCAAGGAAACCAGCACACTGCCGTTCTTATTGCCCATTACCAGATACTGACGTTCCACAATCGAGACCGCTTTGCCCAAGTCCGTTACAGGTGCTCTTGGCTTTAAATGAACAGGATTCTGTTGAGCAGGCTTAGCTTCTTTATTTTCTTTATTTTCTTTATTTTCTAAGTTGTCTCTGGTTTCTACTGGTGCCACATGCTCTTGAGAAAGTGAAGGCTGTACAACTTGCTCATCAAAATCTGGCGTTTTCAGAAGCTCTTTATAGGCTTTCACTTCTCGCTTAGATGGCGCGGGTTCACCATGATGTTGGTGTGGCTCTTTCTCTTTTTTAGGTTCAGGTCGAGACTCTATCCACTCTTGGCGAGAGGAACCGGTAAAACTGCTGTCACTAGTAGCCGAGCTTCGGCCAGCAGATGAACTTGGACTGGTTGATGAGCTTGGGCTAATTGATGAAACATAGTGTCGCCCACCATCATTAACGCTGTGTTGAGGCTTATCAAAAGCGTGCTCTGATTCTGCTTTTCTCGGGTAGGCAGGCGTTTGCTCAATAGCGTGTCGCACCCTATCCGAAACTTGGGTTTGATCCGAACTGCTAGGCATTACGCTTTCTGGCTCAGCGAAACTTGCAACACCATCAACTGCAGAGCTCGTACTATCTTGCTGATGATGAATCACTTCTGACTGATGAAAAGCCGACTGATTGATTGGTGCAGCATCGATCTGCTTGCTCTGTGCTAAACCATCACTCAATGCTTGGTAAATAAAGTCATGCACAAGGCGCGCTTGATGAAAACGCACTTCATGTTTTGCAGGGTGGACATTCACGTCCACCTGATGTGGGTCGAGTTCAATGAACAACACATACGTCGCGAATTGGTCTGGACGCAGGCTGGTTTCGTAGCTTTGACGAATCGCATGGTTGATCAGCTTGTCACGCATCATACGACCATTCACATAGCAGTATTGCAGGTCGCTTTGCTGTCTGGCCCCTTCAGGTGTGGTGATCCAGCCATGAAGTTTTAAGCCTTGGTGCTCAAGTTCGATCTTAAGCATATGGCGAACAAAAGGATTGCCACATACCACAGCGATGCGCTTTTCTGCTTGAACTTCTGTCTTGGCAGCGCGGTACTGACGAATCATCTTGCCGTTATGACGAAGGTTGATCGTCACATCAAAGCGACTTAATGCAATACGCTTGAGCAACTCATCAATATGGGTGAATTCAGTCTTCTCGGTGCGTAAGAATTTGCGGCGCGCTGGTGTATTGAAGAACAGATCCAACACCTCAACCGAAGTACCAATTGGGTGTGCTGCTGGCTGCAGTTTTACCTGCATATCACGACCTTCACTGTGTGCTGCCCAAGCTTGATCTTGAGTGGCAGGGCGTGAAGTCATGGTCAAGCGCGCAACCGAGCTAATACTCGCCAGCGCTTCACCACGGAAACCGAGGCTGACGATCGCCTCTAGGTCATCAAGAGTGTGGATTTTGGAGGTAGCATGACGACTCAGTGCCAAGGCAAGCTCATCTTTTACGATGCCTTTACCATTGTCACGAACGCGGATCATCTTGGCGCCACCTTTCTCGATATCAATATCGATACGTGTCGCACCAGAATCCAAACTGTTCTCAACCAACTCTTTTACAACAGAAGCGGGTCTTTCTACCACCTCACCCGCTGCGATTTGGTTAGCTAACCGAGCTGGCAGTATTTTGATCGTCATATTTATAGCTACCTTACTGCCATTGATGGAAACGCTGCTACGTTTGCACTAGTTCTTATTTTTTATCATTGATATACCTGAAGCTGTTTAGCATTCCCAAGACTACTTGTGAGGAATAATCAACACTTGGCCGATAGCTAGACTGTCAGATCTTAGCTTATTCGCTTGGCGAATGCTGTTGACGCTCACGCCGTATTTCGAAGCTATCTTGCCAAGGTAATCACCTCTTGCAACTTTGTGTTTGCGCAGAGGAACATCTTTAACTTCAACCGTAATACGTAACTTTTGGCCTACTCTCACCGTCTCTGATTTCAAACGGTTCTCACGTTTAATATCAGCCACCGACACTTTATAGCGGCTGGCGATCTTACCTAGGTACTCTCCAGACTTAACCGTGTGAGTGATGGTCTTCGTTTTAACCGCACTGCTTGATGATGAAGTTGAAGCACTGCCTGGAATCTTAAGTACTTGGCCAATTGCTAGGCTGCTCGATTTCAGATTGTTGAACTTCATCAACGTCTGTGTCGACGTACCATACTTGCTCGCAATCACAGACAAAGACTCACCACGAGAGACTTTATGTTGGCTCACGCTGCCCGTTGATGACGTTGCGTTAGACAAGATAATCCCTTCAGGCGGGTTAGCCTTCAAATACTTAACCACCGCTTTAGTCACTGCTCGTGCCAATTTATCTTGGTGCGAACGTTGGAAAAGAAGCTTCTCTTCCGTCGGATTCGAAATAAAACCTGTCTCTACCAGTACTGATGGGATCTGTGGTGAACGTAATACTGCTAAGCTGGTGTTAATCGGCTTGCTATTGTGCAGTTTCGCAACCTTACCCATTTCAGACAGAATTGCCGTTGCCAGTTTGTAGCCCTCTTTTTGAGAGTGGCTAAACTGCAAATCAAGCAGGGTTTGGTTTACGTTCTTATCATCAATATTGCTTGTGAACGCTGCACCGCTACCACCAAGCAATTCAGACTGTTTCTCTTTATTCTCAATCCAACGAGAGATCTCTGTATTTGCGCGTCGAGTGTTCAATACAAACACTGAACCACCTCTTGGTTGAGGCGTCGTAAAGGCGTCGGCGTGAATAGAGATCAACAGGTGAGCTTCATTCTCTCGAGCAATCGCAACACGTCGATTCAGGTTCACAAAGTAATCAGCATTACGAGTCATACGAGTTTTGATCCCCGGGACCGCATTCAGTTGAGCTGCTAACTTCTTAGAAATACTCAGAGTCGCGTCTTTTTCGTATTTACGCGTAGGACCAATCGAACCTGGGTCTTCACCACCGTGGCCAGGATCAATCACAATTAGAATATCTTTCTGGCGCTTAACCTGATTAATGTTCTTACTTACCGTTGGCTTACTCGGTGTCGATGTCGCTTTACTTGCCGCACCATGAGGTAAGTCGATCACCAAACGGTGTCCATACTGACCACCTGGGGTCGGGCTCAGTTTGAATAATTCTGCTTTAGACGACTGCTTTAACTCAAAAACCAAGCGATAGGTGTTTTTGTCTGGCGGTGAGCTCTTACGAATCTTAGATAGAACAGGGCTGTCTTTCACCTCGACCGGTAACTTAGTCGCAAGACTGGTATTTTTTAAATCAACCACTAAGCGACTCGGGCTACTCAGGGTGAAATAGCTAAAGTCCGCTTCTGATTTTAAGTCGATAACCACACGAGTTCCTTCTGGAGAAGGCCAAACCCTTAAACTTTTCAGTGAGTTTGCAGAAACAAGTGAAGAAAACAGTATAGAAAAAACAGCAGCCATCATGGCCACTGTTGAAATAAGGCGTTTAGAAATCAACATAACTCCAACTGACTAAGTAAGCGCTGTCCGTATTCACTATTAGCGGTTAAAGAAACAATACGGTGATCGTCTTGGTAACGAATATCAATATCCAAATCGGCTTCTGGTAGCATCCCATAACCTTTCTCAGGCCATTCAACCAAACAGATAGCATCCGGAGTAAAGTAGTCACGAATTCCCATAAACTCTAACTCTTCAGGATCGGCTAGGCGATAAAGGTCAAAGTGGTACACCTGCCAATCTGCAAGTTGATAAGGTTCAACTAGAGTATACGTTGGGCTTTTTACATTTCCTTGATGGCCAAGCGCTTTTACAAAGCCACGACTGAAAGTCGTTTTACCTGCGCCAAGATCACCATGCAGATAAATAGTCGTCTGCTGTGAGCAAAGATTAGAAAGCTCCGTTCCTAATTGAATCGTTGCTTGTTCATCTTTCAAAGTAAATTGTTTCGTGCTCATGAATACGTTCTCTAAAAATCGATCGTTGACTATATAAAAATCAAAAGAACAAGAATAGTAAACCGTGATGCTTTTGGGAGACAAGCACTCAAGTGTAAGTTCTATGAAAAATACTGATCAAAACGCGTCTGTTCTGGTCAACACCACTAAGATCCGTTAAGATCCGCCCCCATTTTTGCCGAACCTAATTTTAATTAGCCTTATCTCTAATTGTAAAACAGAGAAAATAAGAAATAAGCCATGAATCTAGACCATCTTGCTGAAAAAATTAAAATCTGGGGAAAAGAGCTGGGCTTTCAAAAAGTTGGCATCTGCGATGTTGATTTAAGTGAACACGAAGCCCCTCTTCAAGCATGGCTAGATGCAGGCAACCACGGCGAAATGGATTGGATGGCTCGACATGGGATGATGCGTGCACGTCCTGATGAACTTCACCCAGGCACAATTCGAGTGATCAGCGCTCGAATGAACTACCTACCACCAGAAGCTCAGTTCGCCTCTAACCTAAGCGATACCACTCAAGGCTACATCAGCCGCTATTCTTTAGGCCGCGACTATCACAAATTGTTCCGTAACCAGTTGAAAAAGCTAGGACAAAGAATTGAAAAAGAGGTCGAGGGTTTAGACTCACGCCCTTTCGTCGATTCAGCGCCCATTTTGGAAAGACCACTCGCTCAAAAAGCAGGGTTGGGCTGGACAGGTAAACACTCATTAATTCTTGATAAAGACGCTGGCTCTTGGTTCTTTCTAGGGGAGCTGTTAGTTAACATCCCTCTTCCCACGGATGAACCCAGTGTTGATGAGTGCGGCAAATGCACCGCATGTATCACTTCTTGCCCAACGGGTGCCATTATTGCTGATGGCGTGGTTGATGCGCGCAAATGTATTTCGTACTTAACCATTGAATATGATGGTGTGATCCCTGAAGAGTATAGAGATGCCATTGGTAACCGTATCTACGGTTGCGATGATTGTCAGTTAGTTTGCCCGTGGAATCGTCATGCCGAACTCACAGAGCAAACAGACTTTCACCGCAGAGAAGATTTCCAAGAAGCCGATCTGGTTTCACTTTCAAGTTGGGACGAAGCAACCTTCCTAAAGAAAATGGAAGGCTCAGCAATCAGACGTATCGGCCACACCCAGTGGTTACGCAATATCTTTGTTGCGATGGGCAATGCACCATTTCAACAACGCATTATTGAAACCCTGGAGTCTCATCAAGGCAAAAACGAAATGCTTGATGTGCATATTGAGTGGGCTTTGAATAAACAACTACAGCAGTTACCCAACGCTAGCAGTGTGCAAGAAGATAGCTCTACGCAGAAAAATAGCTGTGTGCAAAAAAGTAACAGCAAAATCTCCACCAAAAAGCACAGACTGATACGTATAGTAGAGAAAGGACTACCAAGAGACGCCTAGCCCTTTTGGTATCAACGATTGACAGCGACACCCACATCGATAGTCCAATATTTAAGACAACTCGTTGCACATAATTTTAGAACAATGTTTGACCTTGTTCTCAATTCTAACAATGTGGAAAAAATTCAGAACTCTCGTAAACTTCCGACACCCGAGCAAAGTTAAACACAGTACCGATAAATGATTAAGATCAAAAAACAACAAGTTAACGATCTTTTATTAAATCCAAGATAGGCATCCAACTTGATAAAAAACAACAAGTTACGATCGCTGCAATTCATCTAATATATTGAAAACAAGAAAGATCTTTTAGGGATATGTAAAGAATTAAGACTGAAATAACTTTATCAACCAAGTTATCCACACCTAACATTTTGTGGATAAGTCTGTTTATAGATGTGAAAAACCTCAAGTATCTGCTTCAGAGACCTGATGTTTACTAGCATTCCAGTTGCTAAGAAAAATTTAAGACAAAAAAATATCCACCATGATGGAGGATTATTTGCTTTTTGGGGGGATTATGCTTCGCAGCATTAAAGAAAGAGCGTGACCTTTGTGGTCGCCTTTAAACACAGAGGTTTAAAGTACTTATTAGCTTTTTTAGAAGAAAGTGGAGCGATACATCGGGTTCGAACCGATGACCTCAACCTTGGCAAGGTTGCGCTCTACCAACTGAGCTAGTATCGCATTAGTTATTCGCTGCTCTTACTGCCTTGGGCAACAGATAGCGCTTAACTG
>NZ_JBFRVD010000050.1:0-33111 GCF_041474985.1 Vibrio sp. 10N.222.49.C9
TTTCACAATAATTCATCAATATTAATTAGATCACATTTTTACTTTAATTGGTATAACTCAATGGTATGAGTTTGAAACAACTCTTTTTTGTTTATAGCAACCAGTGTTGCCATGCCTTGAACGATACCTGTAAACATAAGATTCCTATTTAGCATTCTAATAACAGTTTTTCATAGCAGTTATTGTGACATTTCTTTATGATTCGTCCAGTGGAAGCTTAAGATCATTGTCTCTGATTCCTTCAGAATGTCCTTTCCTACACTATTATTCTAATTTTCCCTCTTATTTGGAGTTGTTTGTGCACCGTTACAAAGAAGAATCCTCGAATCTAATCAAACTTGCGACCCCAGTATTGATCGCATCTGTTGCACAAACTGGAATGGGTTTTGTTGATACCGTGATGGCCGGTGGCGTAAGTGCTATCGATATGGCGGCGGTTTCGATTGCAGCAAGTATCTGGCTACCATCAATCTTATTTGGTGTCGGTTTATTGATGGCGTTGGTTCCTGTCGTTGCACAGCTGAATGGTTCTGGTCGACAAGTCAAAATTCCATTTGAGATTCAACAAGGAGCGTTTTTAGCGCTCGTCATTTCCCTTCCAATCATTGGCGTACTGTTCCAGACACAATTGATATTGGAGTGGATGGACATTGAACAACTCATGGCGGAAAAGACCATCGGCTATATGAATGCGGTGATGTTTGCTGTACCTGCGTTTTTGTTGTTCCAAACATTGCGAAGCTTTACGGATGGTATGTCTTTAACTAAGCCTGCGATGGTGATTGGTTTTATTGGCTTGCTATTAAACATCCCACTTAACTGGATGTTCGTATACGGAAAACTTGGTGCTCCTGCTCTGGGTGGTGTTGGCTGTGGCGTTGCAACGGCTATCGTATATTGGGTGATGTTTGCTCTGCTGTTCGCTTACGTTTTAACATCAAAGCGTTTGGCGAAAATTAACATCTTCGGTACGTTCCATAAGCCGCAACTTAAAGCTCAAATTCGTCTGTTTAGACTTGGTTTCCCTGTGGCGGCCGCTATCTTCTTCGAGGTAACTCTGTTTGCGGTGGTTTCTCTGTTAGTTGCACCATTGGGTTCATTGATTGTTGCCGCGCACCAAGTCGCGATCAACTTCTCTTCGCTGGTTTTCATGATTCCGATGAGTATCGGGGCAGCCGTGAGTATTCGTGTTGGGCATAAGTTGGGCGAAAACAACACCGAAGGCGCTAAGATCGCGACACACGTGGGTATCATTGTTGGTTTAGTGACAGCCTTAATGACAGCGGCGTTAACTGTCCTGTTCAGAGAACAGGTTGCATTACTTTACACAGAGAACACGGCGGTAATTACCGTTGCAATGCAGTTGCTGTTGTTCGCGGCGGTTTATCAATGTACTGACGCCATCCAAGTTATCGCTGCGGGTGCTCTGCGTGGCTACAAAGACATGCGTTCAATCTTCAACATCACCTTTGTGGCTTACTGGTTGCTTGGTCTTCCTATCGGTTACATCTTGGGTATGAAAGATTGGATTGTTGACCCTATGGGTGCGCACGGCTTCTGGATTGGTTTCATCGTCGGTCTAACGTCAGCCGCGATTATGCTGGGTATGCGTCTACACTGGATGCACAAGCAGGACGATGACGTTCAGTTAGAATTTAGTTCGCGCTAGATTCGTACTCGCTAAGTCGGTCTATCTGATTTCGAATAAAAAAAAGAGCTCTGATTTTCAGGGCTCTTTTTCGTTTAATGGTCAGGTAGATCGTATCTGCCTTAATATTCACTCTTCTCTCGAACAAAGCGCGCAAACTTGGGTTTTCCGTTTTGAGTAAAACCATTGTAACGAAAGGTAATACGGCTGCCGATCTCTGGCGGTGCGAGTCTCATTTGGTCAGTGAACCCGCTACCTATATAAAATTCCACACCCTCTTCTGTGTGAACCAAGATTGAACCCATCATCCCTTTATACTTCCCTGTCCCACCCTTGTAGCCAATAACTGTGGCTTCGGCATCATGATGCCTTTTCAGTTTTAACAAATCATTACTTCGGCCTGCTTGATAACGACTGGTGATTTTTCTAAGCATCAAACCTTCGCCATTACGCTCATCGACATTATCAAGTTGATGAAACAAAGCCTCTTCACTGTGAATTGGTACATGTTCTATGTAGCTGACATGAGATTCTCCAATCACTCTTACCCAATGCAAAATGTTGTAATAGCGCTTTTGATAATCTCCCGCAGCGCCTGGCATATCAAACAGCATGAAATCGATTTGGCGCCATGCTGTGTCACTCGGCGTATGATCGAGAACGGTAGATTGAACAAGGTGGAACTTGCCCCTTCCTGCCCACAACTCTCCTTCGAGATGTACCTTAGGCAAGTTTTCAGTAAACCACTTGGGTGAGTAAATGCGATTACCATTGCGTGTATAAAGATGTTGTCCGTCCCAAAGAGCCCGAATCCCATCAAGCTTTTCACTCTTCCAGTATTCAGAAACATCAATGCCTTGTTGGTATGTATTGGCCAGTACCAAATGGTCGGGAGGTAAATAGGATGAATGAGAAGAAAGCGAACACGCCCATAGAGTTGCTATCGCCAATTTAGTTAATCTCATCATCTGCTCCGTATTGATATCTGTAGTAGTCAACAAACGCCTTTAATCCTAAGCGTTCTGACACGTAGGTAGACAACCTTTGCTAGAAGATGCGATCCACTCATCAACCTTATCTAACCTTTTCATTTATTCATTAAATTAATGACCTATAACTCTCATATATTCCGCCGTTTTTAGTTCTCATATTGAGAAACGTCTTTTCTCAATTTGAGATAGGAATTCGTACTAAACATAAATTATTGAAAAATAACAACATAAAAGTTGGCACATTCAGTGCAGTTGTCCATACATACTTAAAAGGAGATATCGCTATGGAACTACGTAAGACTGATTTAAACACAACGACACTGACACTTTCTATTTTCGGTGATCTGGATGCAGCAGGCAGTCGTGATGCACAAACCGACATCGATGATGTGATTTCTAACGATGGTCACCCTGAAATCGAAGTTGATTTTAGCCAGGTTGAGTTTTTAGATTCATCTGGTGTTGGCGCGATTGTTTATATGTTCAAACGTCTGACTGAGCGCGAACGCAACATGCGACTTGAAAATGTGACTGGTCAGCCTCTTGAAATTATGAACCTACTACGTATTGGCCACGCTATCCCAGTAAATTCAAAAAATCCTGCAAATTCATGAAGACCCACTAAGCTAGAAGTAACAAAAAATAATAAGAAAAATTAGAAACATAGGACGTCGGCATGAAAATACTGAAAAACTACATAGCCCTTTCTCTGTCCGCTCTCGTTCTGGGTGGCTGTACTAGCTATCCTGAACAAGGCACAGGGGGTTTGGCTGAAAGTTACGATTCTATTAACTATCAAAACTCAGACTTCTCTCCTGTCATGCCAGACGAGCCTCTTGGTCCAGAACATGGATTACGCTTTGATTGGCAGCTCGCTAAATTGCACCTTGATGCTTTGATCCAAGAAGGTGCTCGTTGGTGTTTCCCAGCTGCTGTTGTTCAAGCAATCGAAAAGCAAAATCGTATTGCTCGTGAACTTCAAGGCGGTCTACTACTGGATGCAGCCAACGACTTAGTGATCCAAAGAAAACGCCTAAATGAACTTGAGGTCCAACTGGATTACGTAACTTCACAAGCCCGCTGTGAGCCACCAAAAAATGAAAATCAATTTAGAATGCAACTGTCGGTTATTGAACAGTTGTATGACCTGCTTAATGTTGACAACCAATTTGCGGAAAACTCGACTGAAGTAAATCCTAAATATATGGGAAGACTGGCCGAGGCGACCACTTTACTTAAAGAACACAAATCCCTAGACCTTGTTGTTACCGGCCATGCTGATGCAACGGGTGCCGAAGAATACAACGACAAGTTAGCACTTGGACGAGCGAAACAAGTCGAACGCTACCTGACTATTTTTGGACTAGGCGCTCAACGAATCAAAGCCGTCTCTGTTGGCGAAACCGTCCCTCTTTTTGAAGGTGAATCCGACGGCACGCGTTTAACGAACCGCCGAGTAAGTATTGAAATTGTCTCGCCTAAGAATGCCGAGAAAATGGGAGGTGGATTATGAAATTCTTGATCGCTTTTATCATCACCCTATCGTTATGCTTTGCGAATATCGTGAATGCAAGAGACGAGTTTTCAGAGGCGGTTCAAGTCGGTGATCTTATCCAAGTCAACGTACCCGGAGAAAGTACCTTAAATACTGGGTTCCAAGTTGATAAACGTGGCCGTATTACTCTTCCTGAAGTGGGTACTGTATTTGTGGCAGGTTATGACAGTGAGCAGCTTAACAAAGTCGTTCTAGAGTCGCTGGCAACCGCTTACAAAGATCTTTCGAACGCTTCAGTGTATGTAAAAGAGCAGCAAATCATCATCTACGTGCAAGGTTATGTAGAACAGCCTGGCGAATACACGCTCTCATTAGGTTCTAGCATCCAAATGGCACTTTACGCTGCGGGTGGTTTACGCCCGGGCGCGCAACTGGATAAGCTGATTCTTAAGCGAGGCGCAGATAAGAAAGAGTTTAACTACAAACGATTCCTTGATTCAGGAGACGAGTCAGCATTACCTACTCTTCAATCACTGGATTCACTATTCGTTCCAGCTTCTCCATTAGTCGGTAACATCGAGCAAGAGTTTGACGCAGCAAAGCTTGCTAACTCAGGTGACAGTGCTGATTCTCGTAACTCCATCAAAGTGTTTGGTGAGGTGAACGCGCCGGGTTCGTTCACTTACAAAGAGAACACCGACCTTGTCGACGTACTTATGCGTTCGGGCGGCGTAACTCGTTATGCCAGTGTTGAGCAAATCCGAGTGATTTCGAACAACACCCCAACGCTATTCAACCTAAAACGTTACTTAGATTCTGGTGACGAAAGTCTGCTTCCAATTTTACGCCCGGGTGCGACCATTTTCGTTCCCAAGCAAGAAGAAGAGATCAAATCCGGCGCCAACATGGTTTACGTAATGGGCGAAGTCGCAGCCCCTGGTGCTTTTGAAGGCAAAAGAGACGCGACCTTTATGGATATCTTGGCGAATGCGGGCGGCCCAACTCGATTTGCAGAGTCACGACAAATCCGTGTTATCAAAGCAGATGGCAGAGTGCTTAAATTCGATTTAGCGGCTTACACTGAAGGCTTACCTAACTCTAACCCTCCTAGCATCAAAGCTGGTGACGCGATTTTCGTTCCCGAGAAAACCGACATGAACGAGAAGTCTTGGTTGAAAATCACGCCAGACAGAGCAGTTAACGTGATTGGTGAGGTGAATCGACCTGGTCGTATTGAATGGTCAGATGAAATGAATTTCATGGGATTATTGGCACACGTCGGTGGCCCTACGCTACGCGCTGACACATCGAAAATCGAAGTTGTTACTGGTAGAAAGCTAGTTGTGTTTAACCTTGATGATTTTATTCGAAATGGTGCGCCACGTGACCAAATGCCACAAATTCGAGCGGGCTCTATCGTGCGTGTTCACGACTTGCCACAAGATCCTTCAGACAATAAATCACAATGGGTTCGTCAAAGCTCTGATGCTTCGATCTACATCTTTGGACAAGTGAATGCACCCGGTCGTTACCGCTTCACCAAAGACATGCACTTCCTTGATATCTTGTCTGCGGCTGACGGTCCAACAAAGGATGCCGACATCCACAACGTTCGAGTAACACATCGTGACAAAACCTATTCGCAAGTAAGCAAACTTAACTTATCACTGTACTTCGAAACCGGTGACGAATCGTTACTGCCAAACGTAACCACTGGCGACACGATTTACATCCCAGAGAAAGGCAAAAACTGGTTAGATACACCGAAAGAAGAAACCGTTCGTGTGCTTGGTGCGATTAACAATCCGGGGCGTTATGTGTTCAACGACAACATGACCATTCTAGATATTCTGGCAGAAGCAGCAGGACCTACCGACAATGCTTATGTAGAAAAAATTACCATCGTCAATATGTCTTGCTGCCAAGGTCAGGCTCGTACTTTTGACCTTGTTGAATTCAGCAAAACGGCGAACATTTACAACTTGCCGGTGCTACGCGCTGGTGACACGATTTACATCCCAGACCGTCGCGAAAGCTTTATTGAAAAAGCACGCGTCGGACTTGATGACATACTGCGTATCACCACCACCATCGTATTAATAGGAGCTTTATAATGACAATTTCAGCGACCCATGCCGAAGTCGAGCAACTGTATTTAGCTTCTGAACTTAACGGCCAAAAATCAATATGCGTCACCGCCTGCCATTCAGGTGACGGCGTAACATCTATTGCAACCGCATTAGCCGAGCGTTTTCTTCTTGCGGGTCATTCAACGCTTTATGTTGATCTCAACTTATTCAACCCTGCTTTCAAAGATTTGAATATGCTAGAAGATAATCAGCAAGGTCAACTGATAGAACATGTTGAATCTCAGCGTACGTTTATCGGTGTCCCTGCTCCACAAGTTGCTTCAACGCAATTGGCTTATAAAGATCCGACAACGTTACAAAAAGTGGTCAACAAATGGTTAGAGAAATACGACAGAGTCATCATTGATACCTCACCGCTTCTCAACATAAACAAAGGCAATATTCCGGCGCAGTCTGTCGCGAGCGCTTGTGGCAGTACACTAATTGTTGTCGCCTATGGAGAAACGTCGAGTCACCACCTAGAACAAGCGAAAAAGCTGCTTGATGCACAAAGTATCAATCTAATGGGCTGCGTGATGAACATGAAACAAAAGCCTAGCTTTGCACAAGAGTTGGTCAGACAAATCAATCGAATGAAATTTATCCCCGTTAAGCTTCGCGATAGCTTGGCAAACAAGCTGTATCAAAATGAGTTTTTGAACCTTCCTATGTAACTTTCTTTTGCTACTTTCTGGCTGTCATTAAAACCATGACAGCCGCCAATCGTATTAGACTTCAAGCTCCAACTGCTCTGAATGATTCAAAACCAAATTGGGTGTTTTTGGCGAAATTGTTATTAAAAATAAGATTTTAAAAACCATTCAACGCATTTCACACACGTCATTCATGGTCTTACCACCTTTAAATCCCTTCAAAAATAAACAGCCCCACACCTAACTTTAGCGGTAATGTGACACAGACGGTTAAAGTGCTATGTAAATCGCATCAAAGATGGAATTCGTACGATTATTCCCTAAGATTATAAATAGAGGTGGTTTTTGACGAATTTGTAATAGTTTGACAAAGTTATCCGATGGCTGTTGAAACACAGTGGATGAATTGGCAAATCACACTTCACTGACTTTGCACGTTTATCTATTCAAACTTCACCCATCCCTCCTTCTGCTCAAATGGTTCAAATACACGGAAAGGATCACCATCGAGCAATTTAGATAATCAATTTACCTTGGTTACCTTAGTTGTATTATTAAAGAGAAAGGAAACTCAATATGAAATACAAGTTAAGCTCCGTATTTTTGTTAGTAGCAGCAGCCAGCGGTAATGCTAACGCTGGAGAATGTGGCAGCGTAACAATCGCAGATATGAACTGGAACTCTGCAACACTGATCGCCAATATCGACCAATTCATCCTTGAACATGGTTATGGGTGTGATGCTGAACTTATCCCTGGCGACACTATGCCAACAGGCACGTCTATGATCGAAAAAGGCCAGCCTGATGTTGCACCTGAACTTTGGAGCAACAGCTTAAAAGACGCTTTAGATAAAGGTGTTGAAGAAAAACGTCTTCGCTACGCAGGTAAAGCACTTGTGAACGGCGGCGAAGAAGGCTTTTGGGTTCCAGCTTACCTAGTAAAACAGTACCCTGAAATGGCAACCATCGAAGGCGTACGCAAAAACGCAAGCTTATTTAAACACCCTGAAGACCCAGATACATCTGCATTCTACAGCTGCCCTGCAGGCTGGAACTGTCAGATCAGCGCCGGAAACTTGTTTAATGCTCTTGAGCTAGAAAACAGCGGTTTCACGATTGTTGATCCAGGCTCGAGTGCCGGCTTATCTGGCTCTATCGCAAAAGCTTATGAACGTGAAGAAGCTTGGTTTGGTTACTACTGGGCACCGACCGCTGTTCTAGGTAAATACGACATGGTTAAAGTCGACTTTGGCAGTGGCGTTAATGAGGAAGAGTTCCTTAACTGTACCACCAAAGAAGATTGTGAATCGCCAAAAGCAACCATGTACCCGCCTTCACCTGTCCACACGATTACCACTGAAAGTTTTGCGTCACGTGCTCCTGAAGCGTACGACTACTTTACTAAACGTGGTTTCACAAACGACAAAATGAACTCGCTACTTGCTTGGATGGAAGACAACCAAGCTGATGGCGAAGAAGCGAGTCTGCATTTCTTAAGTGAATTCCCAGAAGTATGGCACCCATGGGTTTCTGAAGAAGTGGCTAAGAAAGTTGAAGCTCAGCTGTAAGAGCTTGATTTAATAACAAGTAATTACGCTTCAACAATAAAACAGAAATAACGTCGCTATACTTGATGTTATTCATGATTCGGAGCCCTTTTCATTAGCGATTTTCTTATCGCATGGACAAGTGGCTCCGAACTATAAGGATATAAAATGGCTGACAGCAATTGGTTATCAAGCTTTCCAGAGATGGAACGCGGTGATTTACGAACCATAAAAAAGACGCTAGATGGCGCATACCGTGAATTTTCCCGTGAATACGGCGAAATGATTGAATCTCTCTTTGACCCTCTTCTTTCATTCCTCGTTTGGTTTGAAAAACTCCTTATCTCAACACCTTGGATTATAGTCCTGGCTGTGTGTACCAGCCTTGTCTACGCAGCAAGCCGTTCTTGGAAACTGGCTCTAGGCTGTGTTGCTTCTCTACTTCTCATTGGTTACTTTGGAATGTGGGAAGACACCATGCGGACGCTCAGTATCATCACTGTATGTACCTTGGTTTCAATATTCTTGGGCATTCCGATTGGTATTGCGATGGCTCGTTCAAATCGAGCTCAGTCAATTGTTACGCCGATGCTCGATATCATGCAAACCATGCCTGCGTTCGTTTATTTGATTCCAGTGGTAATGCTACTGGGCATCGGTAAGATTCCAGGGCTAATCGCCGTGGTTATCTACGCGATCCCACCTGTAATTCGTCTAACTAACCTAGGCATACGCTTAGTTGATAAAGAAGTCCTTGAAGCCGCTACCGCTTTCGGTGCGAGCAAAAAGCAACGCTTATGGGGTGTTCAACTTCCTCTAGCAATGCCAACGATCATGGCGGGTATTAACCAAACCATCATGATGGCACTGTCTATGGTTGTTATCGCATCCATGATTGGTGTGAAAGGCCTAGGACAACCGGTTCTCAAATCGATTACTAACCAGTACTTCACATTAGGCTTGATGAATGGTTTCGCCATCGTTGCCCTCGCAATCCTTTTTGACCGCGCTTCACAAGCGTACGCAAGAAGAACTAATGCGCATTTAGGAGGATTCAAGCATGACTAAACCATTGATTGAAATTAGTGGTCTGTACAAGGTGTTTGGACCGAAACCAATGTCTGTTATGAACCGAGTTCAAAACGGCGAACACAAAGATCAGATTCTTGCGGATACGGGTCATACCGTTGGTTTAAAAGAGATCAACCTTGAGATTAACCGTGGTGAAATCTTCGTTATCATGGGGCTTTCTGGCTCGGGTAAATCGACGCTGATTCGCCACTTCAACCGTTTGATTGACCCGACTCAAGGTAAAATCATGGTTGAAGGCATAGATGTGATGAGCCTCAACACTAAACAGCTAGAAGAGTTCCGTCGTCATAAAATGTCGATGGTATTCCAACGCTTTGGCTTAATGCCTCATCGCACTGTGGTTGAAAACGTTGCGTACGGGTTGGAAGTACAAGGCATCAAAAAAGAAGACCGTTTAGCGAAAGCCAACGAATGGTTAGAAACGGTGGGCTTAAAAGGTTACGGCAAGCAATACCCTGCGCAACTTTCAGGTGGTCAGCAACAACGTGTTGGCCTTTCTCGCGCTCTGTGTACTAACGCTGAAATCTTGTTAATGGATGAAGCCTTTTCGGCACTCGACCCTTTGATTCGAAGTGAAATGCAAGATCAGCTTATCGAACTTCAAGAGAAGCTTCATAAGACGATTGTTTTCATCACTCATGATCTGGACGAAGCACTCCGCCTAGGCGATAGAATCGCAATTTTGAAAGACGGCGAGTTAGTACAACAAGGCACACCACATGAGATTCTGCTAAATCCAGCCGATGATTACGTGGAAGCGTTCGTGAAAGACGTAAACCGTGCTCGTGCACTGACCGTTGAAACCGTTATGCAGCCTCCTCTGTATCGAATCACATCAGAAACGATTGAAGGTGCTCTGGCACAGATGAAGATGCTGAAAAACGATTACGCTTATCACGTAACGGATGACGGCTATCAAGGCCTAGTCACACAAGAGAGCCTACAAGACGCAGTTGAAGATTCATCGGTACATGATTTTAGTGATGAGATATACGAAGAAGTCCCTGCCATCTTACCAGATGCGGTGATTGAAGAAGTGCTACCGGACACTATGTCTTGTGACTACTCTCTTCCAGTTGTTGATGAAGACGGTAATCTAAAAGGTGAACTCGAGAGAAGCGCTGTTGCTGATATCTTCTCAGAAAGTAGCGAGGAAGAAGTAGAAGCCGACCCAAAGCCAAAGATTGATAAAGCTTCGTAGTCCTACTTTTCGTGATTTAAAGCACGGCTGTTTAAATTATCATTGTTTGGGTTATCGTTATTTGAGTTATTGCTATTTAGATTAGCCTAAACTACATAAACCGCTCTAAGACCACTGTTGTTATTTCACTGCAGTGGTCTTTTTTATTTGTATCGGGCTCGTTTTCTTCTGAGATCTACCCGCACCTTAGGCTTTATAGGCACCTAAGTTTATATTTCATAAGAGAAAACAAAATAAAATCAGTCCGTTAGGTTTGTCACAAACCCAATAGCAAGATGAGTGAGATGCCAATTAAATGCTCTATTTGTACGGCAACCAGTTGAAATTATTCTAGAAAATGACTAAAACTTAATAGTATTAACAGATATTAAGCTCAATAAAAGGACTTAGTTTGATGAATTCTACTTTAGCGTCAGACGCAGCTACAAATCTAAACTCACAACAAGTGAGCAAGCTTGTCGATGAAAGCGTTCTGGAGCAAATGATTCGCGATACAAGTGCGGACATTATCCCTATCTTGATCGACCATTATGTCGAAGAATCACAAACACGCTTGGTCGCTATAAAAGAGGCAGTCACGCAGAAAGACGCTCAAACACTTGAGTTCGAGGTCCACACTCTCGGCAGCACAGCGCTTTCGTTAGGTAATCGCCCTTTGGGTGAATTAGCTCGAGCTTTAGAAAAGCTATGTTTAGAACAGAGTCATGATGCGGCATTTCGACAAGTTGATGAATTACTAGAGCTCGCAGAGCGTTCAATAAAAGCCTTGCTTGAAAGGAAAGAGGCAGGCTTCAGCTAGCTTTGCATGTTCATTATCGGTATCAGATTAAAAACTCAAAACAGTCGTTATTAATATAGTCGCCATAAGATGGGCTCCATCATGAACAGCAATGCGAGAAGTTATACAGGCCGCTTCTTAAAAGATTGCATGTGGTAGATAACAAATACACAAGACTCGTATTGATGGTTGCATATCACTATGTTATTGATTGGTTAGGATAAAGTTTAAAAAGGAATACACAATGCGCCCTAAGGTATTGTTAGTTGAAGACTCCACCTCACTCGCCGTACTCTACAAGCAGTACGTAAAAGACGAGCCCTATGATATTTTCCACGTCGAAACCGGCGCGGAAGCTAAGACCTTCATTGAAAGGCACTCTCCACAGCTTGTGATTCTCGACCTTAAGCTTCCTGACATGCCAGGCGAAGAAGTCTTAGATTGGATTACTGCTAACGAAATACCGACCGCTGTCATCATCGCGACAGCGCATGGTTCAGTAAACATCGCGGTAGACCTTATCCAACGCGGTGCAGAAGACTTCTTAGAGAAACCCATTCAAGCCGATCGACTCAAGACCTCTGTTAGCTTGCATCTAAAAAGAGCGAAACTCGAAAACCTCGTCGATAACATGCAAAGCAAATTCGATCGTGATCGTTTTCATAATTTCATTGGCTCTTGCCTACCCATGCAGGCGGTTTACAAGATCATTGATTCGGTAGCACCAACCACTGCCAGCGTGTTTATTAACGGCGAAAGTGGTACAGGTAAAGAAGTGTGTGCGGAAGCGATTCACCAAGAGAGTCAGCGTAATGGTAAACCCTTCGTGGCCATTAACTGCGGCGCTATCCCTCGAGACCTAATGGAGAGTGAAATCTTCGGTCACGTTAAAGGTGCGTTTACCGGTGCGACAACCGACCGTAAAGGTGCAGCAATGCAAGCGCATGGCGGTACCCTATTTCTCGATGAGCTTTGTGAAATGGAACTGGAGATGCAGAAGAAGCTCCTCAGATTTTTGCAAACTGGTACGTTTACTCCACTCGGTGGCAACCGCGAGATTAAAGTGGATGTCAGAATTATCTGTGCGACCAACCGCGATCCACTGGTTGAAGTAGAAGAAGGACGTTTTAGAGAAGACCTTTACTATCGTGTTCACGTTGTGCCTATCGAAATGCCACCGCTTCGTGAACGAGGAAGTGACATTGTCACCCTATCTAATCACTTCTTGAAACTGTACGCGAAGCAAGACAAGAAGAAGTTCAAATCAATAGACAAGGAAACGCAGAATCTACTTAAACGTTATGCGTGGCCAGGCAATGTGCGTCAGTTGCAAAACATCATCCGTAACATCGTGGTGTTGAACAATGAAACGAGCGTGACTAAAGACATGTTACCGCCTCCGATTAATAAAGTAGATGCCGCTCCATCATCTAAATCAGTGACACCAATTCGAGTAACTGCGCCTCAACCTGCAGTTGTTGAAGCACCAGAAGCTAAGTTGCCACCGATTACTCCGGAAGAGTTGGAACAATCGTCAGTTGCTCAAGCTCACAACGAGCCGATGACGCCTGCATTTACCACAAGCGAAGGTGCTATTCGTCCAATGTGGCAAATAGAACGTGAAGCCATTCAACATGCCATCAATCATTGCGATGGGAATGTGTTAAACGCTGCTGTGCTGTTAGAACTTAGCCCTTCTACTGTTTATCGTAAGAAACAGGCTTGGGAATCGGAAGATGAGTACAATCAAGCCTAACCAAGGTGTACTCGACATAAACCTTCATGAGATTTGGCTGTTGATCGACAGCCAAACTTTTGGAGGCATAGAAACGCATGTTTTAGAATTAGCACAAGGCCTGATATCGGAAAGCGCTCAGTATTCAGAGGCTGTTCGTATCGTTCTTTTGACTAAGTTTAATCCTGAAGCGATCATCGTTGAAAAGTTGAATGCGCTGAACATCCCTTTTAGTTACCTCTCCGATTTAGCCTCATGTTCTGTAGATTCAAATGGCAATAGCGCGACACAGCTGAAACGTGCAGTTCAACATTATCAACCAAGGCTTATCCATGCTCATGGTTACAAAGCCAGTTTGGTCAGCAAGTTAATCAAGCTTCCGCCTCGTTTCAACAACACAAAGCAAATCACCACTTATCACGCAGGTGAAACCCCAACAGGCAAAGTATGGCTTTATGATTGGCTCGACCGTTACAGCAGTTTTCTTTCTGATCAGTCGCTCGTGGTCAGTGAAAAGATTAAAGCGAAAGTGCCGAGTCAAACCCATCAATTGAATAACTTTGTTAAAATGCCAACCGGGTTAACAAGCTCCCCTTCATCAAGCCCATTCCATGTTGGTTTTGTGGGGCGATTGAGCCATGAAAAAGCGCCTGATCGATTTGTTGCATTAGCCAAACAGTTTCCTGATGTTCGGTTTGAGCTTTTTGGTGACGGGCCAGAAATGGACATCTTAGTTAAATCGCAGCCTGATAATGTGACCTTTCATGGGCATCAGACCAATATGGACGACGTCTGGAGCCAAATCGATCTGTTAATCATCCCTTCTCGCTTTGAAGGCTTACCTATGGCGGCATTAGAAGCCATGATTCGTGGCATTCCCGTTCTCGCCACCTCAGTTGGTAACTTGCCTCAACTCATCGAGCATCAAGTTAACGGCTACCTTGCAAATTCAGAAGCTGAGCTAGAACAGTTTTTATCTTTGTGGATGTCATTGACGAACGAGCAGCGTGACTCTCTCAAGAGTCACGCGATAGAAACCGTGAAAAACCAATACTCTCCACAAGCCGTTGTCCCGCAGTTGTTGGAAATCTATCAACTCGACCGTTAGTTCTAGCCTTAGTCGATAACTGGTTATTTGGGCTTGATGATTTAAGTACTTTAGTCAGTTTTATACTGATTCTCAAAATGACAAAACTCACCTCAAGGCTACGCCCTCACTTAATAATCCAACATTAAATCAGTAAGTTAAACAAAATGCATAACTGGCACTCACTTTGCAATCTTTAACATCAGGCGTAACTACGTCTTAAAAAGATTACGAGCCGAGTCCTAAAGAGTTTATTTGCCAATAGAGGTCACAATGGTCAACCCTGAAGCCAATAGATTGCCAGTCATCATCACGATCAGCACCTTGTGTGTTGGGCTTGGTGTTGTTTGGTACTTTGTGCCTCACCCTGCTGTCATTGTGGCGCTCGCTCTTGTGCCATTGGCCGGGTTATTCGTGTTAAACAAAACATTCTGGTTAGTTTTACTGTTCGTTGTCTTTTCATTTTTCCGAATTCACGAAGCTATACCTCAGCTCTATTCGCTAAAAATACCGCTGATGCTTTCATTAGGCGCTCTGTCGGCTCTTCTATGGCATGCATTAATCAGTAAAGAACTTAAAATCTTCTGGCACCCTTGTTTAAATTGGCTCGCCATATTTTGGGTATTGGTTTTCATTGGTATTATCTTCGCGTCCAACAGGCCAATAGCACTAGCAGAATTCAAGGGCGTTTATTGGAAAATTATAGTGATGACGCTTGCGATTACTTGGCTAGTAAACACCACGGAAAATCTCGCAAAAACCGCGATGACGATTATCTACGCTGGCGCTTTAGCCAGCTCTATTGCCGTGTACAACTCAGTAAATGGTATTGGGCTTGTCGAGGGCTCACGCGTGACTATTGGCCGCGATTTTGGCTCTATGTTAGGTGACCCGAACGACCTAGCACTGGTACTGATGTTCCCACTCGCCTTTACAATAAGCCAAGCCACCACGACTGGCATCTCACGATCCAAACGTTTAATCAGTGCCTTAATTTGTCTGTTACTGCTCGCCGCCATTATTGCCACTCAAAGCCGTGGCGGATTACTGGGTTGTATTGCGGTGATTGGTATTTTTGCGTGGAAGCTAGTGCGCTCTAAAGTTCTCTTAATCTCAGTGGGAACTGTCGCGGCCGTGGTGCTCTATTTAGTTGCTGGTATCTCAGACAGATCTTCTGGTGGTGCCGCTGAACAAGGTATCGATGAATCTGCAATGGGTCGAATCTATGCTTGGGAAGCAGCAATAAAGATGGCAGTTGAGAATCCACTGACCGGCGTAGGGTTGAACAACTTCTTCTCGAACTACTTCTTTTACAGTTCGCATTGGGACGGACTGAATCACGCCGTTCACAGTACCTGGTTTGGTGTGTTGGCAGAAACAGGCTTTATTGGTCTGATCATTTTTGTCTGCCTTATCGTTTCTTTGATCAAAACCTCTCGCTCTACGCTAACGAGGTTAAAAAACTCGGCCACAGAAATCGCCCCCGAACTCAATGCGGTCGCCTATGCGATCTATGCAGGTCTGATTGGCACAATCGTGTCGGGGACATTTTTGACTCAAGGCTTCAACTGGCCGATTTATATCCTCGCAGCACTCACAGTTTGCGTCTCAAACGTATCTCAAACTGCCTGTCAAAATGAGAAAACCTAAAAGACACATTTTAACTCATTGAAAATATTATATTTATTAAGTGGCACAGTATATGAAAGTACTTCTATATAACAAAAAAGAGGATTTTCATTATGACGTCAGTATCTATACATCAATTCAAACATTGGCTTAAGTTTCATCCTAATTCTCGAATTAGAAATGTGTTTTTCATTTTGAAAGACATCAGAAGCGCAGAGCTACCTACCCCTCAAGTACTTAATCGCTGCCTATATCAAGCGCACAAGCTAGTGGTGAGTTTGGTTTCTGGCTTTACGCGATTCTTCTACTGGACTCCGGCTTTCAAAGGTCGTGTGGCTCAATGTGGCAAACGCCTGTATTTGTATGGTGGACTGCCTTTCGTCAGCGGTCCGGTGCAAATTACGATTGGCGACAACTGCCGTATCTCTGGCCACACGACATTCTCTGGTTGTACTCAACAATTTGAAGGCTTGGAACACCCACTATTGTCGATTGGCAATAACGTCGACATTGGTTGGCAGTCGACTATCGCTGTTGGAGGTAAAGTGGTTATCTCTGACAACGTACGAATCGCAGGCGGCGCTTTTCTATTTGGATACTCTGGACACCCGCTTGATGCAAAACGCCGAGCGCTAGGTGAAGGTGACGACCCTCAGCAAATCGGTGACATCATTCTTGAACCCGATGTTTGGTTGGGCACGAATGTGACGGTTAAAGGTGGTGTAACCATCGGCGAAGGTGCCGTAATAGCCGCAGGCAGCGTAGTAACAAAGAATATTCCTGCCTTCGCAATCGCAGGTGGCAACCCAGCTCGAGTTGTCGGTCACATCAAACCCGTTGAAGTGACAGAATCCGATATGTTCGATTCGTTAGAGACTCATGGAGGTGACCATGCGTGATTTAATCGTATTTGGTGAAGACTTTGGTGGCCTACCTTCATCGACTCAACATTTAGTTCGTCACCTTGCTAAGCAACACAAAGTCTTATGGGTCAACTCTATTGGCCTAAGACAACCGAAGCTGTCCGCTAAAGATGTAAGCCGAGCGTTCAACAAGTTGTTTGGTAAAACCAAGGCCGTTACTCAAAACATGCTCGACTCTGAGGGACACGACAACATTACTATCGTTAACTTAAAGACAATCCCTGCGCCTGCTTCTAAATTTTCTAGAAAGTTGGCTCAGCAAATGATGTTGCACCAACTAAAACCGGTTATTGCAGAGCTTAATCTTAACGCGCCTATCCTATGGACTTCTCTTCCAACCGCTGTTGATTTGTGCGGACACTTAGGCGAGTCATCTGTGGTCTATTACTGCGGTGATGATTTTAGCGCGCTGGCTGGTGTTGATCATGACACCGTTGCACAGCACGAATCAGAGCTAATCGAAAAATCAACGCTTATATTCGCGGCTAGCAAAAAATTGATGGATAAATTTCCAAAGCATAAAGCGCACTTGCTACCACATGGTGTCGACGTAGACCTATTTTCAACACCCGCACCAAGAGCAAAAGATTTACCAAGCAACCACCGCCCTATTGCTGGTTTTTATGGCAGCCTTTCTAAGTGGCTTGATTATGAAATGATTGATCATGTTGCGAATGCGATGCCGGAATGGGACTTTGTTTTCATAGGTCCAAACGAGCTTGATACGCTCATGCTGCCTAAGTTGAGTAACGTACATTACCTTGGCCCTCGTCCACACCACACGCTACCAAGCTATTCTCAACACTGGGATGTGAGCTTGTTGCCGTTTGTTGATAACGAGCAGATCCGAGCGTGTAGCCCACTCAAACTAATGGAATACCTTGCGGCGGGCACACCCATTGTCACAACACCGTTCCCTGCTTTGGTTCCATATCAAGGGCACGTAACCACGGTTGGCAGTGCCAACCAAATGATTTGGGCGCTTGATCATGCACGCGAGCTAAGCAACTCACCTATCTCTGTCGTCGAACAAGAGAGCTGGCAGAACCGTGGTAACTTCGTACATTGGATGTTGGAGCTATTATGAATAATCTGAAATTGCGGTTATTAGTCATCATCAATGCGATGTGGCGCCAACGCTACGTTATCGTTCTGCCAATGCTTATTTTGCCCTTTGTAGGCTTTGGTGTGAGCAAGTTGGCTCCAACTAAATATGACGCGCATACCAGTATGTTGATTCAAGAAACGGCCAAGATGAATCCATTCTTGGAAGACATTGCCGTTTCGACGATGCTCAAAGATCGACTTAACGCATTGAGAACACTGCTTCACAGTCGACATGTGCTTTACTCGGTCGCTGATGAACTGCAATTAACCACGCCAGATATGCCTGAAATTGAGAAACAAGAGATCATTACTGACCTGTCTCAACGTCTAACGGTGACTCAGCTTGGAAAAGATTTTCTAAAGATAAGTCTAACGTCGAACACACCAAATGGAATGGAAGCGACGCTGCGCTCGGTAAGTGAACATTTCATTGAACAGTTACTTGCACCGGAACGTTCATCGATTGAAGATTCAAGTAACTTCTTGAAAATCCATATCGACAAACGTAGCGCAGAGCTTGCAGAAGCAGAAGAAGCGCTAGCTGCATACATGAATGAGAATGTTCATTCGACGCCTGAGGTACAGAGCCAAAGTTTGAATCGCTTAGCTTCACTCAAACAAACATTGGCAGAAAAAGAGGCCGAGTTATCGGGTGTCGAAAAAAGTTTAGGGTCAATCGACCAACAACTTTCAAGAACCAACCCTGTGATCGGTAAATTAGAAGACCAGATCATCGACATTCGTAGCGACCTTACCTTGTTACAAGCTAAATACACGGACAAGCACAGTGCTGTGCAAGCTAAAGTGCGTGAGCTAGACAGACTAGAGAATGAACGTAAGAGTTTGCTCGAGGTAACCCAGCCAACGATGAACAGCGACCAGCTTTGGGACATCGCAAGTAGTACGACACTGAACAAACTTTCTGATACCCAACCTCTTCTGGTCACTCAATTACACAGCCTACAGCTGGTTCGTGCTCGCTTTGAGTCTTTAACTGAAGAGACCAAAAGCCTTCGAACTATGATTTTCGAATTAGAACACAAGGCCAATAACTTCGGCGAAAATGCAAAAGAGATGTACCGCCTTAAACGTCAAGTTGAAATCAAACGTCAACTATATGATGAACTGACAGAGCGTTATGAAATGGCTCAACTAACGGGTTCGCTTGGTGTATTCGAGCAAAACAAACGTGTGAAGATTATCGATTTGCCTTTCACACCGAGTGTCAAATCTAACATGCCGACTTTTGTTTTTATTCTGGCTGGATTCGTTGCAGGTATCGGTTTGGGTATTGGTTTAGCGGTATTGTTTGAACTGTTTGATTCTTCAATCAAACGCAAAGACGAAATCGAAGATATCTTGGGTGTCCCTGTGATAACGGTGATCCCTAAAATGAGCTAGTCAGCCTCAAAGCCATTTTTGACTTGCTAGATTCACAGCTTTCTAATTTCCTAGCTTCGTGCTTCCTAGCTTTCTAGCTTTCTAGTTTCCAAGCTTCGTGCATCCTAGAGCAAAACGCCAACACTCGGTTGGCGTTTTGTTTATTTAGAGCCCCAAGTTCTAATGCTACTTTCGATTTACCCAAGCCCTATGATTCAAACTGCCATTCAATTGTATTTTGTTTTGATTCCCATTTTGAGAAATGAAAACTGCCCTAGAATTAAATAATCTAAACAACTGAAAAATAACGGTTATTTAATTGGCACAACTCCTGCAATCTCCTTGTGTAGTTAAACGTTTTAAAGAAGTTACTTCAAGAGAAACGTCAGAAAGGCGAAACAACAATTATAAAGGCAGGGTCCAAACTATGAATACGCATTTAACGAAGCATGGCAAAAAGATCATACACGTTGTTCAGCACCTTGCACCGGGTGGATTAGAAACCCTAACTCTGGATTTGCTCCGCCTTGCTAAACCAACAGACCAAGTGTTGATTGTCAGTTTAGAGGGTACTAAGCAAGAGTCTATAAACAACTGGCCGAAGCTAGAGCCATACAAAAAGCAAATCGTCTTTTTGGATAAAGCACCAGGCGTACAATTCAATATCATTATTAAGCTAATTAAAGCCTTCAACGCGATTCGCCCTGATGTGGTTCATACCCATCATATTGGCCCACTGTTATACGCTGGTTATGCCGCTCGCGTAACCGGGGTTCCAACTCGAATCCATACCGAACATGACGCTTGGCATCTGAACAACAACAAACGTCGTCGATTACAAGCGCTTGCTTTAAAAGCTGCTCAACCAACGTTAGTTGCCGACGCGACACGTGTTTATAACCAACTACGCACTGCTTTTTCTTATGAGAACATCATTACCATCAAAAATGGCGTTGATTGTGAGAAGTTTAAGCCAATGTCGAAAGAACACGCGAGAGCAAAACTAAACCTGCCGACAGACAAACACATCATCGGTTGTGCAGGTCGACTAGAACATGTCAAAGGCCAAGACCAACTTATTAAAGCACTGACTCTTTTACCTGCAAACATGGTTGTCGCATTGGCTGGCGGCGGTACTAAACGCAATCAACTAGAGCAACTGACTAGCCGCTTGAATCTGAGTGACCGAGTCATCTTTCTTGGCTTAGTTGAAGACATGACCACGTTTTACGGAGCGTTGGATACGTTCTGCCTACCTTCACGCCACGAAGGGCTGCCGCTTTCTACACTTGAAGCTCAAGCATGCAATATTCCAACCGTCGCAATGGACGTTGGTGCCGTCGATGAAACCTTATGTCCAGTCAGCGGCGCCCTCGTCAAAAGCGGCAGCATTGTGGGGTTAGCTAGTGCGCTATTAGAAAAGCAAAATGAACGCTTTTTGTCACCTCGTCGTTACGTACTCGAAAACTTCGACATCATCAAAATGGTTTCGTCTTACAACGATATATCAGAAGGAGCTTACGCATGATTGATTGGTTGCTTGCGGGACTTTGTTTGTTTTCAGGTGCGTTGATTGTCTATCATCACGCAGCCTACCCTTTGTTACTGCGTTGGTATGCGAAAAGCCACCCCGCACGCAAAGTTGAAGAGAGTCATCGTTGCTACAAAGAGGAACAGCAAGATTGCACGTTGCCGACTATCACCATTCTTGTTCCCGCCTTTAATGAGGAACAATGGATAGCAGACAAGATTCGTAACCTTGCTTCACTCGATTACCCAAAAAAGAAGTTGGAAGTCATTATCGCTTGCGATGGTTGCACTGATAACACAGTCGCCATTGCACAAATGACCATACAAGAAGCGATGTGCAGTGATGTCTATTTTGAGATACATGACCATCAAGTAAACCGAGGTAAAGTCGCGGTTGTTAATGAAGAAGTGACACGTATAACCAGTGATATCACGGCGATGAGTGATGTTTCTGCCCTTATTTCATTGGATGCTTTGCTTATAGCTGCCGCTCATTTTGAAAGTGACAAGGTTGGAGTGGTAAACGCAACGTATCAACTTTGTCCAACAGGCAATGAAGGCGAAAACACGTATTGGCAGTACCAAACCGCGGTTAAAGAGTCTGAGGCTTCATTAGGTTCTAGCTTGGGTTCTCATGGCGCTTTCTACTTGTTTAGAACACACCTGTTTGAACTGCTTCCACTCAACACTATTAATGATGATTTCATCTTACCGATGCAAATCGTTAAACAAGGTTACATCGCCGAATACGAAACCCAAATGGTGGCATTAGAGCTAGAAGAATCGAACCTAGAAACAGACTTCAAAAGAAGACTTCGTATTTCAGCGGGCAACATGCAACAAGCGATTCGATTATTTGCCTTGTTCAGCCCGAAGTTTAAAGGCATCGCGTTTGCGTTCTTTTCAGGAAAAGGACTTCGCCTACTCACTCCCTATTTAATGATTGTGTGCTTAGTGTGCTCAATCTTACTTAGCAACTACTTGGTATTTGAAGCGCTGTTATGGGCTCAAGTTGCCGTTTATACCATTGGCGTCCTTGGCTGCATCTTGCCAAAGCGTCTAGTAAACAAACCTATTTCATTAATCTCTTATTTGATAGTTGGACACTACGCCAACTTCATTGGTGGCATTCGTTACCTAATCGGACTAGAAAACTCACCTTGGACACGAGCAAATCATTAAGGACTTATTATGATGAACATCGAACAGCTATCTGCCCAAAACCTATACCAATACAAAATCTCACGTGCTAAACGTACTTTCGATTTTGTAAGCTCACTGATTGCTTTGATTTTGCTAGCGCCCGTATTTCCGTTGATTGCGATGGCGATTGCACTCACTTCTCGTGGCCCTATTTTCTACCGTCAATTGCGCGTTGGTAAATCGACACCGGAGAAAATGGAAATCTTTGAGATCATGAAATTCCGTAGCATGTACGAGGATGCAGAAACTCGCTCTGGTGCAGTTTGGGCTACCGCGAATGACCCGCGAATCACGCCTGTTGGCCGCTTTTTGAGAAAGACACGTCTTGATGAACTGCCACAACTGATCAATGTACTGAAAGGTGAAATGTCTCTAATTGGCCCACGCCCTGAACGCCCTACTTTTTACACCAAACTAGAGAACGAAATTCCTTACTTTGCTGACCGTACATACGGTGTAATGCCTGGTATTACAGGGCTTGCACAAGTAAATCAAGGTTACGACACCTGTATTGATGATGTACGTCGTAAAGTAGGTTTTGACCACAGTTATGCACTAAGCCTATGTTCGGTTAAGTCTTGGATTGCCGCTGATCTCAGCATCATTTCTAAAACTATCATTGTGATGGTCGACGGTCGAGGTCGTTAAACCAGTATGGTCTAATGTGGATACAAAGCCTGTTTTCTATAAAGCCTTAGGGGGCGATTGGAAAGTCGCTAATGAAACACAGAGTGCCGAATTAGCCCACGTTAACTAGACTCGCTGCTCTCGGTTCTCAGTTGAATGGTGTAATAAGGTTTCTTCCCTATCAATTGACGTAAACATTGGCAATGAATGTATAACGCAGATGTGGCTTGAGTTAGGGATTAGAAATTAAGAGCTGAGAGCTCAGAGTTAAGACGAGAAAGCTTATATTCATAGAAAACCACAGCACTTTCGTCAGAGGCTTGCTCAACAAAACCTAGCTTTTTAAGTAAGTTGGCAGAGGCTATGTTTGAACGATCGACACCGCCAATCAGTGTTGACCATGACTCCATTTTAGCGACTTCTGTGATGAAACCCTTCAGTAGCTCACTCGCTAAACCCTTGCCCCAGAACTCTTCTGCAAGCAAGTAGCCAATATGAGCATCACTTTCGTCTTCTACATAAGCGAACAGAAAACCAATCAATTGATTATCGTTGGATTTCACTTGAAGTAAGCGGCTCCCCGACAACATTCGGTCGAGCCAAATTTCAGCCAGTTCACGTGACACAATACCGTGAAAGTATGGAGGAAGGTTTTCAACTACTGACGAGGTTAGAATGTCAGGCACTCTCTCTAGCAGAACCGAACGTTCAGGAACAATAAGTTCACCTGCAACTTCTTCTACTTTTAGTCTTTGAGTTTCAAACGAGATCGCCATGTGTCCTGCCTAATTCGATAAAAATGTGGATTATACACCTGAGTTCTCGTGTTGGCTTCGTTTCCAGGCTAAAGCAAACTAAAGAACAGCCACGCCTTCAACTTCAATCACTGAGTTAACATTTGCTCGCTCGATTATCTTGAGTAACGTCGTTTGAACTAATTCATTATCTCGGATTTCGGTTTCACAAGAAAAACGCTCTTCTTGAACACCATCGCCCTCACCCAGCATAAATTGAACCGCGACTTCCGTTGCGAGATCTTTGGTCGTCCCGTAATACGCTAACGTGATTTTTGGGTATCCGTGGTCGCCTTTTTTAACCTGCTTTGCGATACGTTTTTTGGCTTTATCTAAATTCATACAACTTCCTTTTAAGTTTGAAATACAAGGTGACTAGAACACCTTTTTAAACGGTAAGCAATACAATCAGCGTTGGTTATAGAGATTCCCTAGCCTCTTGATACTAATCAAGATGGTACAGTCTTAGCACTTTAAAGAGTGATAGCTAGAACACAGAAAACCTGTTTAAGAAATATAATGACAACATATAAGAACTACGCGCCAAGAAGTGGGAGATGTTTTCGTTGCTGATAAGTTAAGGCTAACTCCAAGCACTGCTTGATTGGTGCCTTGGGAAGTGGTTCAGTCAGTTTCAAGACGATTGCACGATTACCTTGAAATACCAATGTGCCATCGTGCAATTCTCTGAATGTGTCGATTAGCTTCGTTTGGCAGTTAAAGAACAAGTAATAGTTGTTTGGCGATTTTAATTTCCAATCGATTCGAATTGGACTGCCCGTCTTAACGCTGTAACTCGGCTCGCCCCATTTCAGAGACTCTTCGACTTCACCTAAATCCAAATCAGAGCAAAGCTCAAAGATTAATGAACGCAACTCTTCAAGCCGAGCTCGAACATCATCGGGATACTCGTCGAAATGTGTTTTGATTGCTCTGTCCATTCAACCTCCGATTCATTTGTTGTGATATTAAAGTCCAGCTCACTTAAAGCATAGAACCTTAAACATTAGTCCAACTTGAAACGAAAAGTGCCAAGCCTCGTAAATCAATTTTGAGTTATCTGTTCGTTAGCGGTTTCAAGGCCAGCTTTAAACCGTCCGTATCCTTACAACCAATGTAAACATGCTTTCCATTACTTAAGCTTAACTTAAGCGCTGAATCTATCGATGCATTATACAACCAACCATCGCTCAGCATTCGGATACCAATACCTTGATACCACTTGCTTTGATAAAACGATGTCTCTGTAATGTCTGACACTTCTACATTCTTACGCCAAAAACCAAAGCCGAAATACCAGCTTAGTACATTGTCTTTAACCTCAATTGTCATGGAGAAAAAGAGCAAAGCAATTAAGCCGTTGATGGCGTGAGCGATTAATGTCCCGGGGTTATTATCCGAGGTAACGACAATGAAAGCACTTATCGCAACAAGGATGAGCAGCAATCCTTTGTTGAATTCCTTACTATAAAACACAGCGACAACTCCTATAGACAACGAACAACCCACTAACTAGCCAACAGTTATCTTACTGCAGCCTTTCTAAATAATCGTAGCAAGTAATGCAGGCATACTCCCACAACCAAACCAAGTAGCATCGCCTTGATACTACCAACCCAAAGTATCAAGCCAGAATAACCTTGTCCCGGACCTAAGCCTTGTTTATTAATCACATCGACGAACATAAATCCGTTCCACAGCACATGCAGTGAGGCTGTAAATCCATGCACACAAATTGCAACGGTTCCAAGTAACTTGTGCCTGTTCATGACTGGTGCGCCACAAAAGATGACAACAAGCGCAAAGGTCAAAATCAGAGGGCCCGACAGTACTAAAGTGAGTGTGATTACTTCAACGTGGCTCTCTATGCCATAACTGTATGTACAAAATACCATTGTCATTGAAAACAAAAGCGAAATGAGTGCGAACCATAGCGTTCTATTCATTGGGGTTCCCTGCCTTATAGTGGGTTTAGGACAAATTTGATAATCGACAGGAAGAACTAATTACCAAAAATACGGCATGAGAAATGCCCTTGTTACACGACTATTCGATGGACGACTCAGACTTTCATAAACCCAATGTAACGGAAGACTTAGAACACAAGCTAGGCAATATAGCTTCGGCTATATTGAACCACGAGCATAGACTGAAGACAGGTGCTACGACGGAACAAGTAAGGTAGGCTCTACTCACAAACGATGAGCAATCCACGTATATCAGCATGAGAACCGACGACATTACTTGCTTCATCTATGTGATAACACTATCCCTTAAATAACAAGAAAGGCTCTATAGAAACTTCTACGCTCTTATTGACAGAGGGGGTCATATCAACGCCAAATTAAGGTGATGAGTAACGCTACCACGGAACTCAACCATACCACCGTAAACACTGAACTCAAATTTAGAACCAAAAATCCCAAGCGTTAGGAATCACTCTTAAATTGTTATGTAACGGTTTTTGATTGGCTAAAACGCAGCATATCGAACTCTTCGCCATAAGCTCTATTTAACAAATGATCCATGAAATAGAACGCGGAGGTTAAGCTCGCATGGGATAACCCCTTTTTATGACTAGCTCTGTTTCCCAATTTACGTTTTAAGTCTGCTAGATATTTAAGATCAGGCATTTTACTACCCAGTTTGCCGATTTTCCCATTTAGATCTTTGATGTTATCCCCATCACTTCCTAGTAAATCATCAACAACAAGTTCAAGTAACACCCGTAATCGGTTACCCGATGCAGAGGGGTTTATGTGAAAAAGCAGAAATGCTTCTTCTAGTATTTCTACGCATTGAGAGGGTGTTTTATTGGGGGCATAAAATGACTGTATCGCTCTTGAAAAGTACCTAATATAATATTTTTCATCTAAGTATTGAATTTGACTACCATTGTCATCAACTATTTCTTTTTGATAAGTGGCGTCACCAGAAATTGCTACAACTTCTCCACATTCACACCTTAATCGTCCTACAAACTGTAACTCTGATTCTTCTTCAACCCACGCTAATGATTCCTCACGAGACTCATCCATAGATTGCTGCGATTTCCGCGTATGCCATAAGTTTATTGAACTCCAATCAACACCCAAGCTATTACTTCTGCAATTTGGGCACCGGTAAGTTTCACTATATAGCTTTGAAAACTCGTTTTGAACCGCGTAGTGCTCAATGCTTTCAAGCGCATCTTGATATTGCTCAAATCTTTCCATTTTGCCTCCGTTACATAACAGCTATTAGACCGAAAAATTCTGCATTTAAATACAGAATTAGTCTATCTAGTTTTATATGTACAGCAATTTACCACGATTAATCACAGCAATTCAGTGACTTAAAACATAGATAGACTCATTGAATGACAAAATGAAGAATATTTCCATTTAGTATGAATTTCGCAAAAACCCCACCCTACTGGATATAAATACAGCACCTCTACACCTACCCAAAAACACAAAAAAGCCTGCCATCTATGCGAACATAAATGGCAGGCTTTATACGTTAGTTAAGCTTGTGTGTGGCTAGCTTACGCGGCTTCGAATGCGAGGGCTTTCTTCTCTACCTGACGGAAGATCAGCGTTAGTATGCCGTTTACTGCTAAGTAGAATGCGCCAGCAATGCCGAACACGGTTAGCGTGTCGTAGGTTTGGCCGTTGATACGCTGAGCGTAGCCCATCAAGTCCATGATGGTGATGGTGCTTGCCAGTGACGTACCTTTGAAGACTAGAATCACTTCGTTCGAGTAAGCTGGAACGGCGCGGCGTAGTGCATATGGCAGTAACACTTTAAGCGTTGCTACTTTGTCCATACCTAGTGCACGACACGCTTCCCACTGCCCTGCTGGAATGGCGTTGAATGCGCCTCTGAACAGTAGCGTGCTGTATGCGGCAGTGTTCAAAGCTAATGCTAACATTGCGCAGAACCAAGGTTGGCTTAACCAAGTCCACATGAAGCTTTCACGAATCCAATCGAACTGACCCGGGCCGTAATACACCAAGAAGATTTGAACCAACAATGGTGTGCCAGTGAACAGCGTGATGATGCCACGTGTTAACCAGTGAATCGCAGGTATTCTTAGGATTAGCGTTACCGTCATCAGCAGTGACAAGATACAACCAACAAGCAATGAAGTGCCTGTGAGTTGAAGACTGGTCACTAAGCCTTCAAGCATTTGAGAGAGGTATTGTTGATTCATGCCATTGCCCCTTTGTTACCCAAACCTTGAATAGAGAACTTACCATCAATCACTTTTACCAATCTTTGTGTGATTAAAGTGATGACCAAGTAGATTGCTGCTGCTGTCGCGTACCAAGTAAATGCTTCGTGCGTTGCAGCGGATGTTAGTTGTGCTTGTTTCAGCAAATCTGTTACGCCAATTAGCGAAACTAATGCAGTGTCTTTCAGTAACACTAACCATTGGTTGGTTAACCCTGGTAGTGCGTGTCTTACCGCTTGAGGTAACACGATACGAAAGAATGCACGAGACTGAGAAATACCAAGTGCGCTTGCTGCTTCTCTCTGCCCTTTGCTTACTGCTTTCAAAGCACCACGCAAGGTTTGCGAAGCGTAAGAAGCAAAGATAAGTGACAGTGCAACAACACCAGATAAGAACGGGCTCACTTCTATGAAGTCGCCAGTGATCATGAACAGAACTTGTGTCGAACCAAAGTAGATAAACAGTACGACCAGAATTTCTGGTAAACCACGAACAATCGTCACAAATGCAGTCGTTGGCCATTTGATTGCAATACGACGAGACATCTCACCACTTGCAAACAAAACTGCTAGAACCAATCCAACCAATAGGCTTACGAACGCAAGCTGAACAGTCATCCAGCTTGCTTCGACGAGCCCTAAAGAGTAACCCGTTAATTCCATAAATTACTTACCGAAGTACTTGTTGAAGATCTTATCGTATTCGCCGTTCGCTTTTACTGCTGCAAGTGCAACGTTAAGCTGGTCTACAAGTTCTTGGTTGCTCTTGTTTACTGCGATGCCAAAGCCGTTACCGAAGTACTCTTGGTTTGTTACTTGGTCGCCAACGTACGTTAGGTTGTCTTCTTTCTTGAACCATTCTGCTACAACGGCTGTGTCACCGAATACAGAATCGATACGACCGTTTTTCATGTCGATGAATGCATCTTGGTAGCTTGAGTAAGGTACCGCTGTTACGCCAGTCATTTGCTCAAGTAGGAAGCTCTGGTGAGTAGAACCGTTTTGAACGCCAACACGCTTACCTTCTAGTGCTGCTTGGTCTGCTACTTTGCCTTCGAAAGAAATGAATGCTGCAGAGTTATCGTAGTATGCGTTAGAGAAGTTCACTTGTTTAAGACGCGCTTCTGTGATGTCCATTGCCGAGATAGCCGCATCGTAACGTTTGAATTTAAGTGCAGGGATCAAGCTATCGAATGCTTGGTTGTGGAAAGTACACGTTGCTTTCAGCTCTTCACAAAGTGCGTTTGCTAAGTCTACGTCAAAACCCTGAATTTGGTTGTTCTCATCCATGTATTCGAATGGTGCGTACGTTGCTTCCATCGCGAATTTGATTTCTTCTTGAGCTGCTGCGTTAAAAGAAGCAAGGCCGATAAGTGAAGCTAGTAGAATCTTTTTCATTTTGTTACTCCGAATACTGTGTAATAGCGGCCTGTGGCCATTCTTATAATTTGATTGTTTTAATTGATGTTGTGTTTAGCTAGATCTAGTGAGTCAACTTTCTTTTAATAAGTGACTTACTTAATGAGTCAGATACTCGGCAAACTCAGGTGTCTGCGGATTAACGAATGAATCGCTGGTGCCGTGTTCAACGATGTACCCTTTCTCTAGGTACAGAACGTGGCTAGCAATCTTCTTCGCGAAATCGACTTCATGCGTCACGACCACTTGGGTAATGCCCGTTCCGCTCAATTCTTTAATAATGCTCACGACTTGGTTGGTGATCTCAGGATCAAGCGCCGCTGTTGGTTCATCAAACAACAACACATCCGGTTTCATCATCAGCGCACGTGCAATCGCAACACGCTGTTGTTGACCGCCAGACAGTTGAAGTGGCCAAGCGTCTGCTTTGTCGGCAAGTTGAAGTGTCTTTAGGACTTCTTGCGCTTGCTTAATCGCTTCTTGCTTATCCAAACCCGCCACTTTGGTTGGTGCTTCAATCAAGTTTTCCATCACCGTCATGTGTGGCCATAAGTTGTATTGCTGGAACACCATGCCGACTTTACGACGAAGTTTAAGCCCCTGCTTCTCTTGGATTTGGCTTGAAAAATCGAATTGCTCATTCGCAATGTCTAATTCGCCGTTGTCCGCGATTTCAAGCAGGTTCAATACACGCAGTAATGAACTCTTGCCCGCGCCGCTTGGGCCAAGCAATACCAAGGTTTCGCCGCTCTCACAGTCGAAACTGATGTCGTGAAGAACTTGGGTATCACCGTATGATTTGTTGATGCTCTTTACTTGAATACTCATGCCACAATACTGCATTAATTGTCATTTGTTGGTTATTCTATTCAATCCGAGGTTTTATGCAAGAAAAATGTATAAAAAACTACTTTGTTGAATTTTTGTAACAAATATTCCACAAAAAACAGTCGCTATAACTGGTCTTACAACCAAAACTCACAAGTCATTGATAAAGCTAATATCGAGATAAATAGCAAACGTTTTTCTATCAATTTATAAATCATCGCACGGTTGCTTGTTTATGTGTGCACTCTCCTATCAACGCTAATTTACTTGCATAAAAATTAGGGTTAAATAGCTTGGTTTCCTATCCAACTGACTGGATCAAAATGCTTAGTTTTCCTTTAAGGTCGTTTCGAATTATTCACTTAGTGTTGATGAAATATTGGAAATTGAGTTTCCTAGGGAGCGTCACAGCGCAATAAATGCTTTAATGGGTTCGATTCTCAACAACAATTACTGCCCAGCGAACAACGCGCAGTACAGGCAATAAGTCATAAAGCAATTAGCCATAAGCAACAAGCAACAAGCCATCTATTTTTAAAGCGACAACACATTAAGGCAGTCATATGCAAAACGATGTCTCTTCTACGCTCGACTCGAACCAGCGACAGACTCAGCGATCGACTCAACAAGCGCCAGAACCCAAACCTGAGAAAAAAAGCCTCAGTATTTTGTTTGAGCTGAGTAAATTCATTCAGCCTTATAAAGGTCGTGTTATTGCTGCGTTGATCGCGTTGATCTTCACAGCGAGCTTAACCCTTTCAGTCGGACACGGTATTCGTCTTCTTATCGACCAAGGCTTCAGCCAACAATCGTTGTCAGACTTAGGCAGCGCGATTCAATTCATCATGGTGGTGGTCGTGCTGATCTCGATTGGCACCTTCTTCCGTTTCTATTTGGTCTCTTCTGTTGGTGAGCGAGTAAGTGCGGATATACGCCTGTCGGTTTTCAATCACGTGGTGACGCTGCACCCGAGTTACTTTGAAACCAATGGCAGTGGCGACATCATGTCGCGAATCACCACGGATACTACTCTGCTTCAAAACATCATAGGTTCATCGTTCTCTATGGCGATGCGCAGCGCGTTGATGTGTATTGGTGCAATCATCATGCTGTTTGCGACCAATATTAAGCTGACGTTGATTGTATTGGCCTCGGTGCCATTTATCTTGATTCCGATCCTTGTTTATGGGCGCCGTGTAAGAGCCCTATCTCGCCAAAGCCAAGATTCCATGTCTGATGTGGGTTCTTACGCAGGTGAGGCAATTGAGCACATTAAAACGGTGCAAAGCTACAGCCGAGAAGAGCAAGAGAAAGCATCATTCGCGGTAGAAGTGGAAAAGGCGTATGAGATTGGTCGCCAGCGTGTAAAACAGCGCGCGATTCTTATTTCTGGCGTTATCGTGATTGTATTTAGTGCTATTGCAGGCATGCTTTGGGTTGGCGGCAGTGATGTTATCAACGGCACTATGTCGGCTGGTGACTTAGCGGCGTTTGTGTTCTACGCAATTATGGTTGCTTCATCGTTAGGTACGATTTCTGAAGTGATGGGTGAACTGCAACGCGCGGCAGGTGCGACCGAGCGATTAATCGAGATCCTACAAGTTGAAAGCCATATTGTTGCGCCAGTTGCGAATCCAACTTCGCTTGCTAACGTAACGCCAGAAGTTGCATTTGATGATGTGACCTTCTGTTATCCATCAAGACCGGACCAACCCGCAACAAGCAACCTCACGCTTACTGCCCATGAAGGCAAAGTGTTGGCACTGGTTGGCCCGTCTGGCGCAGGTAAAACTACCCTGTTCGAACTGCTGCAACGTTTCTACGACCCACAAGTGGGTAAGGTCACCTTAGGCGGTGTTGAACTGAATCAGTTTGATCCTAACGAGCTAAGAAAGCAGATGGCATTGGTACCGCAACAACCTGCTCTGTTCAGTAACGATGTGTTCCATAACATTCGCTACGGCAACCCGCAGGCAACAGACGAGCAAGTGATCGAAGCGGCGAAGAAAGCGCACGCACACGAGTTCATTCAAAACCTACCTGATGGCTACAACAGCTTTCTTGGTGAACGTGGTGTAAGGCTTTCTGGTGGGCAGAGACAACGTATTGCTATCGCACGTGCCATCTTGAAAGATCCAAATATTCTATTGTTGGATGAAGCAACCAGCGCACTAGACAGTGAAAGTGAGCATCACGTACAACAAGCGTTAGAAGAGTTAATGCGTGGCAGAACGACGATCATTATCGCCCATCGATTATCAACAATTAAACACGCCGACCAAATTGCGGTGCTCGATAAAGGACAACTAGTAGACATCGGCGACCACCAGTCTCTCATCAATAGCTGCGAATTGTACCAACGCTTGGTTGAGCTGCAATTCAAACACCTTAGTGCCTAACTATTGAGTGGATGTGCAACTAAGTCACTGACATTGTGTGGTTTCAAGCTTCAAAAACTTAAATCACGCGTGTTGCAGTTTTGTTAATTTAGCGGTAGGGTTTTTATTCCAATAACAACTTATTCCGATGAAGGATAAGTAAATAACGTTAATTACACAGATAACAATAAGAGAGTTCGCATGGAAGCACTATTATCTGACTACCCGGTAGTAACAGAAATCCCTGTCGCTTGGGGAGAAATGGACGCACTCAATCACGTTAACAACGCTGTATATTTTCGCTATTTCGAAACCGCTCGCTTAGATTTTTTCAAGCACGTCGAGCTGATGGAAGAGATGGCGATTACCAAAGTTGGTCCTGTTCTTGGTGACACTTACTGTAAGTATTTCCGCCCAGTCACGTATCCAGATACCTTGATGGTCGGCTCACGTGTTACCGATATTCAAGATGACCGATTCACCATGGAATACGCGATTGTCAGTAAGGCTCAACAGAAACTGACGACCGTTGGCACTGCGACTATCGTGATGTTTGATTTTGCTTCGAACCAGAAAGCCCTGCTCTCGCTGCGCTTAACCAATGAAATCGAAAAGATGAACACGTTGAAAAGCCCATGCTTCAAACAAGAAGCCGTGACAGAATAACGTATTCGTTGGTTGAGAAAGATTCAGAAAGTTTCAGAATCGAGTAGGAGGAGG
>NZ_JBFRVD010000051.1:0-24155 GCF_041474985.1 Vibrio sp. 10N.222.49.C9
TGATTTGATCAACAACGCCATGTAAATTAAACAATCACATTACTTTTATTAATTGATAAATTGGAGATATAGAATGAAAAAGCCGCTTACTGTCTTTATAGCTGTATTAGTTCTTGGCGTGACAGGTTGTGAATCGACTGCCGTTAGCTCGATAACGAACTCACTCTCATACACAACAGGTGTAGAAATTACTGAGCAACAACTGAGCAAATACACGGCAAAGACCACAAAGGATGAAATAATTTCTGAGTTTGGTTATCCAAGCAAAAAGGAAATGCTTGGAACAGTAGAAGTATGGCGTTATCACTATGTGTTTATCCCACCACTCCCTGGTCAAAAAAATATCAATGAAGATACGGTTTTTGAGTGGAATAATAACTCAAGATTAATTAAGAGCTATAAAACTGCCAGCTTAGAATCAATTTTATAACTACGCCGAACACCAAATTCAAAACCATCAATCTTAACGTTGATGGTTTTAGCAGCGGTATAATTAGATAGGTAGGAAGATTTTTATGAGTACATTTGGATGGTTTTGGGTGATAATTGGAAGTATATCAGGACTAGGATTTGGCTATTGGGCTACTGAAGAAATAGCTGGTTTGCTAAAAGGGATTTACATGTCAGGAAACACAGACCAAGAGTGGTTATATGAACTTTACATTTATTTTGGAATGAATAATTTTTTTGCAATGCTGTTTACAGGGCTACCTTTTTATGGAGCAGGTATTTATCTTGCCGTAAAAGCGTCGCGATAAAATGTTCAGGTAAAGCTCTTATCCAACTGGCTTGTCGCTATGCTACAAGCCACCACTGCGACCATAAAGTAGGACGATGGCTCAGCATGCCCTCTCTAAGCTTGTGTGGCATAAACTTAGCATTGTGTAGTGGATGAGTAAATTTGACTCTAGGCTAAAGGTTTTGTGATACTGAAGATAATCCATTAAATACTAATTTAGGTAAGGCGCTGACTCGGTATTGTCCAAAAGCTTCTCGGATTGAATTTTTACCCGTGGCACTTTCTAACTCGAAAGTGCCCCATTCTCACTTAGAGTAATTGCTCTTCGTTAAGCGAGTCTGCTGAGATTATCCAAAATTTTCTAATGTTAGAAACGGATAAACACTCTGGGTATTGAACCTAAACATGTTGGCAGAAATAGTAAGATTATCTCCCAACAGCATTAACTGTTGGGGAGGATATAAAGGTGAATGTTGTCTTTCGGATGTTAGTTAACAGAATTCGAAACTATGTTCTTCGAGGTCCTAAAATGCCGAATTAGCTACTTTTGTTAGGTAAGCTATAAATATCATTAATGGCAAAGTACCTCCCCAACGATGAAGAGTGTAAGTGGCTTGTTTGTTACTCGATGATTGTGATTTAAGCAAGGGAACAGCAAGCATTACACCTAATACCCCTGTTAAAATAATCATGTAAGGAATATCTCGGCTTACGACTTGCTCTGGAATGATCAACTCTTGACCTACTATCGAAGGTATAGCGATTACTCCCAATAAATTGAAAATATTCGAGCCTATTACAGTGGCAAATACAATGTCGTACATTCCTCTGCGCACTCCAGCAATCGCAGCCGCCAGTTCGGGTAAGCTTGTCCCAAATGCAATTATAGTCAATCCAATGGTAAGCTCGCTCAAACCAGCTAGTTGAGCCAAGTTAACCGCTCCCCAGACCATTAACCGCGATGAGGTTAACAGCAGTAACAACATCACTAAACTTTCCCACCCGGCTCGTTTTTTAGTTAATGGCAAGAACTCGAGATCATCTTCAGAAACCTCACCTTGTCTTACGGACTTAGCTAAATAGAAACAGTATACGGCTAGAAAAATCACCAATAATAGACCGTCTGTAATATTTAGCTTTCCTGTGGACATCAGTGCGCTACAGATCAGCATTGATCCTGCCAATATCGGAAACTCTTTTTTGATAAAGCGCTTGTTAGCTTGGATGGGAGCCATTAACACAGCAATGGAAAGCACAAGACCAATATTAATAATATTAGAACCAATACCATTGCCTACAGCCAACTCTCCTGCATTATTTAAAGCAGCAACGGCGGATACGAGTAATTCGGGGGCCGATGTTCCAAACGCAACAACAGTCATACCTATAAAAATCAATGATATGTTGCAATGCTTGGCATAGGTTGCAGATGCAGAAATAAGCCGATCTGCACTGAATGCCACTAAAACTAAGCCGATTGATAACGCTAACGATGGGAGTAAAAAAACAGTCATAGAATAAGTATTCAGAGGGCTTATAACAAACACGAACAACCCCACACTTAGCCCTCGCATAAAGTGTGTAAGTTGTTCGAGTCTCGCTGGGTAGGTACTAAAAACTACTGGTTGCACCATGACGTCTGGTCAAATATGTTGACACAACCTTTTGCAATGCTAGCAAAGCAAAATAGCTACTCCCTCAAACTGGTGAAGACTATAAACGCATAGAGCTAGAAAAGCAATTTGCAGTACGTAGACTAATCCGTAATTTGCTAATTTAGCAAAACCGTTGACACACTTTTGTCCAAACCCGTGTTAATAGGTGCGATTATAATAGCTTGCCAACCAACGAAGAATTCGTGATTGCTCAACAGTCGGTAGAACTTCTGTAATCTGAACTGAAGTCTAAGCAAGAAAAAGACAATCAAAAGCGAGCCCAAGTGGCTCGCTTTTTGTGTCTAGTAAAGATGCGTCTGAATGTTTTAACAGGGGGATAGCCTACAAGGCGATCGTGAAACAGTTTTAGAACAGAGCTTAAATTGCGACTCATCGGGTGCTCTGGAAGCGCTAAGGTTATTTAGTCCCTGAGCGGTAGTTTGGATCTGTCCAGCATCGAGGTAACTCTTCCCCTGACATAAACATCAGTTCGGACTTTTTAAACATCTCAGGGTCTTGCTGTTCTTCGCCTGCTTGAAACCGACCTTCGATACTGTCTTGAAATAAGTTGGTTAATTTGGTCATTTCAGTTACATCAACGAGGTCACTGGTTTTTTCTCTTTTAGAAACATTTTACCACACGGCTAAGCGGATTGGTGTCGAAAATGAGAGTTATTGGTGGGCAGATCAGTTTGAAAATCTCAGTAATTATCGAGCGCACTATTTAAATACTGGACCTGAGATCTGGCAGCAAACACAGGGGAATATTGATGCTCTAGTTTCAGTGGTGGGGACGGGTGGAACCATTGCCGGAAACTCACACTATCTATCTGAGCAGCAACCCAATCTCGAAACTTGGTTAGTTGACCCAAATGGGTCCGGCATTTATTCGTTTCTACGTAATGGACACTATCAATCAACGGGAAGTTCGTTCACGGAAGGCATAGGGATCATGCGAACGGTTGAAAATTTCAGGCAGGCAAAAATCAATCGTGCAATCACGCTTCCCGATCAGGATTTGGTGACGATATCCCGCCTTGTTGCGGAACATGACGGTATTCTTCTAGGAAGCAGTTCGTCGTTAAACGTAGCAGGCGCGCTATACGCTGCGGCTAGAATGGGGAAAGGGAAAACCATCGTTACATTTAGCTGTGACCTTGCTGAGCGCTCGTATTCGAAGCTGCACAACGAAACGTTTCTGAAAGAAAAAGAGATACAGCTTAATAAAGAAAACCTCTCTCAACTATGGGCTCGTTATCAAGCCGAAGATGGCAGCATGGTCGTCAACGTATAGTCGCTTTAAGTTAGTAACAGCCAGTGGTCTGCCAGCTCTTTCGTTAGCGCTGAATATCCGTTAGCGTTAAGCATCCGGTTAGAGCTAAACATCTGTTAGCGCCAGAACCGGCACTATTGCTTGTTATTAGGGTAGTGAATCACATTATGAAATACGGCGTTTCCTTCACCGATATTTTTGTAGGCATGGGTCTGGTTAGCATTAAAGCGAACAGCTTGTCCTGCGCGTAACGTATGCCACTCATCATCAAACATCACGGCCATCTCTCCTGAAATGCATAAGATGTGCTCAGTGACGCCTGCGTTATGTGGGGCGGATTCATGCTGGTAATCGGGTGCTAGGGTGAGTTCGAATATTTCAAATCCTAGTGCTTCCTCAAAAGGAAACAACAAACTGACGAAAAAGCCAATGTTGTATTCCTCATGTCTTAGTTCGTTTGCGTCTCTGAATAAACTCGTCAGTTCACTGTTTGGGCTAGCCGCGATAAAATTCGAAAGTGACACCTCGAACCCAGAAGCTATCTGCCAAAGCTTAGCGACTGTCGGGCTGGATTCTCCACGTTCAATTTGTCCTAGCATTGCTTTGCTCACGCCAGTTTCTTTCGCTGTTTTGTCTAAGCTCCAGCCTTTTTCTTGGCGAAGGCGTTTCAAGTTAACGCCAACTTTAATTTCTGTTTGCATATTTTCTCTACAAGTTTTTACAAATAAGTTGTGCGTTATAGCGCACGGTGCTAGGTTTGGTCTATGGACGTTATAACGCACGCAGGAAGAGATTAACATGACTAAGCTAAAATTTTTTCACGTCAGTACCGGCTTTATCGCTGTTTTCATTGGTTATGCGAGCGCCGCGGCGATTATTTTCCAAGCGGCAATGAGTGCTGGAGCAACTGAAGAGCAAGTGGCGTCATGGTTTTGGGCGTTGGGAATTGGCATGGGCGTAACCACAATACTGCTTTCGTTTCATTACAAGAAGCCTGTGGTTACAGCGTGGTCGACGCCTGGAGCGGCGTTGTTAATCACATCTCTTGAAGGGCTGACAATGAATCAGGCTGTGGCCGTGTTTTAGTTCAGTTCGATGTTGATCACGTTAGTTGGATTGGCGGGGATATTTGAGAAAGTCCTAAAACAGATCCCAACATCGATTGCCTCTGCGATGCTCGCGGGGATTCTATTGCAATTCGGTTTGGGTTTGTTCACGTCGTTAATGGAAGAGGCACAAGTCGTAACGGTCATGCTCGCTGTATTTATTCTGGCGAAAGCGCGGTTAGGAAATTTACTGATCCCAAGCATTTTTATTATCGCACTGGTCATGTGTGTGGGTTTTGGCAAACTCGATGTCAGTCAGGTGACTATGGGATTAACGACCCCGGTGTTCATTACGCCCGATTTTGAGTTCTTTTCGTTGTTCAGTGTCGGAATCCCATTGTTTATAGTGACGATGGCTTCACAGAACTTACCGGGATTTGCGGTTCTAAAAGCGAACGGATACCAAGTCGATTCATCGAAGATCATTACCACCACAGGGGTGACAGGTTTGATTTTCGCGTCGTTTGGTGGCTTTGCGTATAACCTTGCTGCGATTACGGGCGCTATTTGCATGGGCCCGAATGCGGATAGTAATCCAAAGACACGTTATATCGCGGGGATTTGTATGGGCGGGTTTTACTTGTTAGCTGGCGTGATGGGGATGTCATTTGTGTCGCTGTTTAGCGCCGTGCCCTCCGCGATTGTCATTGCGGTTGCTGGCTTAGCGGTGATGCCGACCTTGATGAATTGTTTAGCTGTTTCGATGGAAGACAACCACTATCGAGAGCCTGCGCTGCTTACTTTCTTATTCACTGCTTCTGGTACTAATTTACTGGGAATCGGCAGTGCATTTTGGGGTTTGTGCATCGGGTTGTTTTGTTGCTGGTTACACAATGACAAAGCTAGGTCACGTGGATCAAGCGAGGCTTCGCAAACTTTGCCGTAATCAAACGACTCAAGATTATGATCAGGTTCGCTGTGAATTAGAAACACCAGCAAGTTGTTTGAGTAGTAAGCCCAGTCATACTCGTGACTGGGCTTGCTTACAAAGGAATAACGCTACTTAACTTCGTATCTCAGTAGCACTTCATTATCGAGAACGACATTTGTCGACCAGATAAAGCTTGCGCCAGCACCACTGAATTTTTCGATAAAGTTCATGTACGCTTTTTTATTGTTCACGCCAATATCGTCTTCTGAATATACCGATGCTTGAGGCCAAGATGTTGAATCGAACTCTTGGTTCATCCAGTTGTTTGGTGTTTCCCAATGAGCAGCATAGGCATCTTGACCTTGGTCAGTTCCTTCCGTGGTGCAGCTTTCAGAAAGACGCTTCCCGTCGACTTCACTCAAACAAGTCAGGTCATAAATCGGTGAGGTATAAAAAGTTTGTGCTTGCCATTCTGGTCCTGTCACGGTTCCGTCACTAAAGCTCGCGATAAAGCCACCATCGCCAGCGTGGTATGCCTTTCCGCGGTTATCTTCGCTGCCAAGACCTAGGTTTTCTTCCCAATCAATCACTTTCACCGCAATCGTGTAAGGCTTCTTCACCTTAAATTTGACGATGTTTGAGTTAAACGGTGTGAAAGGAACAGTGTCTACTGCGATTAACTTGCCGTTGATATAAAGTTCGAAATAGTTATCGGCAAAAATATAGCCTGTTATTTCTTCTCCGTCTTGATCCACAATCGCCACAGGTACCGCGCTTTGATCGACCTCCGCTAGGCTGCTTGGAGTAGTGTTTGAGCACTCTTCATAAAGATCGAAGGCTTTCGGCCCTGTTGAAAAGTTGTTTTTGGCTGGAACCGTCCAAACCTTTCCTTCTGAGTCCGTAATTTCCCCGACGCCCGCCACTCGGCTACGTCCGTTTGCACACTCAAAGAGATTCGATTCAACAGTGGTCGCCACACCTTGAGTAATACTCGCTGAGCCTTGGTAATCACTGATGTTGCTGACCGAAGGCGTATCTGATGATGGTGAGCAGCCTGTAGCGAGCAAAGCAACCGATGAAAGGGTAAGGGCTTGATATTTTGTGATGATCATTGATTGGGTATCCGAGACGGGGTGATTTAAATAAGCGTGGTTCAAAATAAGCCAAGTGCAAGTAAGTTAATTGAAAACAAAGCTATTTCAAACAAATCCTAGCTAAGTAGCTAAGTAGCTAAGTAGCTAAGTAGCTAAGTAAGCCGTGAACTCATAGCTAATAGCTGGAGCGACGAAGCTAAGCAATGACCAAAGTATTTGTGAGGTGCCACGCTTGTTATCTGATAAGGCATATATTACCCGTACAAATGTAAACAAGCGTAAAGCTGAGTAAGCATGCGCAAAACAGCGCTTTTATAGGATGATCACATCAGCTTGCGCGGAGCTTGAAAAAATACTTAGAACGAAGCGGTTTCAGGTTGTGATTGAGATAGTATTTTGCTACAAAACGCGCATAATCTCGCTATACAACATTTAAAGAAGAATTTACCTATGACTACCTTTCAATACTACTTTCACCAACTGCCTTGCTTCGACTGTAAAAAAACGACAGTAAGTACTGATCTTGGTTGGTTAACGCCTGCGATGAAAGACGATGCTATCGCACAAGTGACAGCGACACTTGCACAAGGCGAGGTTACTCCTGATCTTTCAGCAGACGTGGTTTGTACGAAAGATGAAGCGCGTGAGTATTTACTACTGAACTTCTTCGGTTATTCAGAAGAAGAATTAGAAAGCGGAATCGAAGCGGATGATGAAAAAGAAGTGGCAGACGAAATTGCAGAGCTAGTAGAAGAAGGTAAAGACACCATCACCTTCGAACATGAGATTGCTCTTCAGTGCTGTGCTGACTGCGATGTTGAAGACGAGTCAAACTAAGCTCTTGTATTAAGAGTATTAAACTAAGTACTCTTATTAAGGTTCATCATGCAGCTATGATGTTCTAATGATGAAAGGCGTTAGCGAATTGAAGTTCGCTAACGCCTTTTTTGTCTCTCTGTTTCTTATCTTTAAGCGGCATTCAATCTTAAGATGTTGTGCTTTCTATGATGCCTTGTTTGCTCAGTTGCGAAAGGATCTCAGCGGTCTTCTCTCTGAATAAATCTCTCAGTAGACGCACAGTCGGGGTGATGGATTGACGACTTGGACACACTAACCACAGCTCGGTAGGGGTCGGCTTAAATTCAGGCATAACTTTAACCACTTCGCTTGAAAGCAGATGAGGTGACATGTCTAAACAAGATTTTATTGCCACCCCTTTACCCGCGATACACCAACGCCTTACAAGGTCTGCGTCGTTCGAAGCGCGATTTCCTTTTAGTTTCACTTTATGATCTTGAGTACCATCGTTAAACACCCACTCGTCTTGCAACATGTCATGGAGTTGGTAAAGCAACCCATTGTGCTGCGCTAAGTCACTCGGGTGCTTTGGTGCGCCCATTTCAGCCAAGTATTCAGGAGCCGCACACAATATCCTCGGCACATCGCATATCTTGAAACCATACATGTTCGCATCGGTCGGAGAGCCGTAACGCAGCGCTATATCGACGGAATCTCGGTAGAAGTCGATATTGCTATCGCTGATGCTAGTGCGAAGCGTCGCCTTTGGGTATTCAAGCAAGAACTCATCTAACCAAGGTGTGATTAGGTTGCGTCCTAGATCTGATGAAAGCGCTATGCGAATTTCACCGTCAAGAATACCAAGCTCTTCGCGCATGTTGAGCTTCGCTTGCTCCAACATCTTTAAGGCTTGTTCGCATTCCGGTAAATAACGCTCGCCAGCTGAAGAGAGCCTTAGGTGGCGCGTGGTTCTTACAAATAACTCCGCACCTAGTGCCGCTTCAACACGTTTTACCGCTGCACTTGCTGTGGCAGTGCGCATATCAAGGTTGGTGGCTGCAGCGGTGATACTGCGAAACTCCGCCACTTTCAAAATGACCTGTAAATCTTCAAGAAGCATGTTATCTACCTGTATTGAATTATGTTCTAAACATGGCGTTGGGATATTTCCCCATCACAATCTGCAAATGGGTTATCTCTACTTATCGCTTCTAAGTTAGCTTCAAATACTTAATTGTCAAAACTAATTTGATAATAATTCAAATATGAGGCTGTTTTTCATTAGTAATTTTCTCACTATCATTTCCCCATATCGACAACGTAGCGCAGTACACATCGTATGGACGAAACCTACGATCTAGGGGGATAAGATGACTAAGAAAATCACAATGGGTGTAACGGATTTGTCGTTCCACCGTACGACCGCATCATTGGTTGCCAATGTATTGAAATCCATGGGTTTTGAGGTAGAGCGTATTTTCTCTCCACATCAGGAGAACTTTGAAAAGCTGAAAGCAGGCCAAGTGGATATGCTTTCTTCTGCGTGGTTGCCATCAAGTCACGGTATCTACAAAGCGGGCGTTGAAGAAGTTGAGCCACTTATCGAGCTTGGGCTTCATTATGAACCTTATGCTTTGTGGGGCGTACCAGACTATGTGCCTGAAGAGGCGGTTTCTGAAGTCTCTGATTTATTAAAAGCTGAAGTGATCGAGAAAATGAACTCGACCATTCAAGGCATCAACCCCGGCGCTGGTATCACACGCTTCTCTATCCAGATGATGAAAGATTATGGCCTGAGAGATGCCGGCTACGAGTTCTTTCCTGGCAGTGAAGACGATTGTTTCAGTGCCTTTGAAAGTGCAGTCGCAAACAAAGAGTGGGTGGTAGTGCCACTGTGGAAACCTCAGTTTTTGCACTATCGTTACGATATTCGTGAGCTCAAAGAGCCAAAAGGCCTACTCGGAATAGTGGACAGAGCAGTGCTTCTTTTAAGAGACGACAAGAAGCATCTGTTCAGCGAACAACAGATTCAGAAGTTGGATTCCCTATGCTTCTCGAATGACATCATCGCAGAGCTGGATTACAAAGTTTGCCGTGAAGGTAAACCACAAGATCAAGTCACACATGATTGGTTGATTGAGAAAGGCCTGATTTAGCCTTTAAGCCGTTGGCAATGCAGTGAGACGTCTGCGTTACTCAGATAACGGCAATACCACTATCAAAAATTATTTGAGAATTATTCAAATATTAGGCGGTTTATCTAGAGTGAGAATTGACTAAGATTAACTCGTCTAATTCAAGGAGAAAGCACAATGTCAGTACCATCAAAAATGAAAGCTATCGGATTTACTCAATCACTTGCGATTACAGAGCAAGACAGTTTATTTGAGTTTGAAACGAGTCTGCCAGAACTAAAAAATAATGACTTGCTGGTAAAAGTGAGCGCGACTTCTATCAATCCTGCTGACGCTAAAATTCGTATTCGTAATGCCAAAGACAAAACTCTTGAGCAGCCAAAAGTGCTGGGCTATGACGCAGTCGGTGAAGTTGTTGGTAAAGGTGCTGACGTTGAAGGCTTCGAAGTCGGTGACCGTGTGTACTATGCGGGTGACGTAACACGCATGGGGGCTAACGCAGAATACCAAGCTGTGGACTACCGTATTACCGCTAAAGCGCCTAAGAGCCTTTCTGATGAAGCTGCAGCCGTTATGCCACTAGCGACGCTTACAGCATGGGAAGCGTTGTTTGACCGCTTGCGTGTTCGTCCTGAAGAGAAAAAGTCTATCCTGATCATTGGTGGAGCGGGCGGCGTTGGTTCAATTACGATTCAACTGGCTAAGCAACTGACCAACCTAAATGTTATCGCAACAGCTTCAAGACCTGAAACGGAGCAGTGGGTAAGAGATATGGGAGCGGACTATGTGGTGAACCACCGTAACCTTGTCGAGTCTGTGCGAGAGCAAGGCATTCAACATGTCGACTACATTTTCAATGTTGCAGACACAAAAGGGCACTGGGATGCGATGGTTGAATTGATCGCACCGCAAGGCATGATCAGTTCGATTGTTGAATTTGATGGTGGCATTGACTTGTCAGCGCTGCAAGGCAAATCAACAGGCTTTGTTTGGGAGCTGATGTTTACACGTTCACTGTTTAACACCGAAGATATCCAGAAGCAGCAAGACATCCTATTCCAAGCCGCGAATCTGATTGATGCGGGCCGTATTAAATCGACGCTAACCTCGACCCTAAATGGCTTTAGTGTGGAAACACTTAAAGATGCACACCAACGTATTGAAAGCAGTGCCTCGATTGGTAAAACAGCTATCAAATACTAATTGCTGATGTTTTAATCCGCCGTTGTTTTGAATTGTTGACGGTTTAAATAGAAGAAGCCCCTGATATCTGATTGCTAGTCAAAAGGTTTCAGGGGCTTTTGTTTGTTTTCAGTTTAGTCAGTTTAGTCAGCTTCTGGTGATGTGATAGGTTTCGATGTTCTGAAGTGAAGCTGTATTAGGTCTAGTTCAAAAGACGAGGGCTGTTTGTCTGCAATCAAAAAGCCGATTTGTTTGATGTCTCGTGACTTAAGTTCCGGCGCATCGCTCAGTAGCCGACCTCTGAACACCGCTTGAAAATCGTTGAATTGGAACGCCTTGCTAAACTGTTCTCCCTTTATCGTATCGAAATCGTGTTTGTATTGAATTCGATTGCCGTCCTTCGATGTTGTGAACCTCAGTTGGTAAGTGCGACCATCACCAACGAATACTAGCTCTGCACTGTCTATTTCATGGGCAGGTGATTCAATGGAGCGCTTTACAGAACTGAAACCACCATTATTTTCTAACGATAGCTCGCCCCTAAATCGACTCATATCATCAAGATAAATGAGCTCGCCTGTAGAGATGCCACCCATTACATCGTCGTTGGTCACTGTCCAATTCTTGTGTTCGTTCGGTTGTATAAAATCAATCATACCTATGCCTGCTACAGATACTTGAGACCATAAAAAGGAGAGGCTGATTACTAGCCACAAAGGGTGTCTTCGCTTAAGCAATGAAGCCGTTTCGTTCATGATTGTCTCCGTTAGCCGTTAGCCGTTAGCCGTTAGTCTGTTCGCGTTTTATGGAGAAGGTTCAGTGGCAAGCATACCCAGACAACGCTCAATAAATTCAGAATAATTTGAAGCATTGTCGTACTCGATTTTCAATGAACCATGAAACATCAGCGTCACTGTTACGTCTTTATAGCTTAGCCAACAGGTATAACCATCATAATCATGCCAAGCCGCCATTTCGCCCACTTGATATTTATTGTCCAGTTGCTCGCCAGAGGTGCGAATGCACTCAAACACTCTGAGAAACTCAATAATGGTGATTCTGTTGTCCATGTTTTGCTCCCGCTGAGTAGTTATTGGTAATAGGCTGAATATTGGTATCTAAATTTGTTACTGTTTGATTGCTGTCCCTACGGCTTGCCTTTGTGTTCCGATCACTGAAAGTGATCTTATCTTCTCGATAAACCTCTGTTTTCTAATATTTTCATCGTCATTCCATACATCCGATTAATCCTGAGCAAAACGGGTGTAACAAACTTAATAACGATGTTAACCCTCAAGATAAAGACAAGCTTAATTTACGTTTATGGTGGTTAATTAAAATTAGAGTCGATAGGATAAATAGCGTCGGAGCCTTGTTATTGGCTGAAATGGAATCTACAGAAAGTGCGTGTCAACATGATAGAAAAACTGAAAAAGGAATGGTTTCTTGTAGGGATGGTGGTGGCTATGGTCGTTGCTGTTTTTACGCCGGATTGGGGCAAATCGGGTGGGGTACTTCATCTCGATACGGTGACTGTTCTCGGCATCGCTTTGGTGTTTTTCTTACACGGTTTGGGTTTGTCTCCCAAAGCCATTCTTGAGGGGCTTTCGAATTTGAAGCTGCATGTTTTTGTACAAAGCGCGACATTCTTAGTTTACCCACTGCTTTGGGTGATATTCGGGCAAGGCTTTGTCGCTTATATGCCAGCAGCTCTGGCCTTTGGTTTCTGTTACCTCTTCGTATTACCGAGTACGATTTCGTCTTCGGTCGCGATGACGGTGATTGGAAAAGGAAACCTACCGGGTGCGATATTCAATGCATCACTTTCTAGTATTTTAGGCGTGTTCATTACGCCTCTACTGATCCAGCTCTTTATGGGATTGGAAGGTGCAGAGCTAAACCTGATGGAATCGGTGATCTCTATATCTAAAATGCTGCTATTGCCAATGATTGTCGGCCAGTTGATGCGCCCGTTACTGTTTGAATGGACTCAGAAACACAAGTCAGTGGTCAATAAGTTAGATAAATACGTGATACTTCTGATCGTCTACAGTGCTTTCTGTGACTCTATTGAACACGGTATTTGGAGCGACTTTTCACCAATGCTGTTGTTGCTGTCAGCGGTGATTTGTTTAGTGGTATTGATGGTGATGGTACACGGCATTCAATGGAGTGCCCGAAAGGTTGGATTCAATCATCAAGATGAAGTCGCGGCAGTATTCTGTGGTACTAAGAAGACCTTAGCGGCAGGTATTCCTATGGCTAAGGTGATCTTTGCTCACAACCCTAATCTAGGGATGATATTACTGCCAATCATGCTTTATCACCCGATTCAGATCTTTTACTGTGCAGTGCTAGCCAACCGTTACGCCAAGGTTGATACACAATCTAGTTAAACTTGTTTGTTGTTACAAGTACAACAGAAAAACGCCTTTCACTTCGCTGTGAAAGGCGTTTGTATTTGAATCTACTTCACTTTAACTAGAGTGCTTGAATCTGTATGAGCAAATGCGTTGTCGTAGATCTCTAAGCCTGTTGTTTGAGAGTACGTCAGCGTATCGTCTGAAATGCTAATGTTCATCGTGAAGCCTGTGGTGGTTGCGTTGTCCGTCATGTATTCAGACTCAGCGATGCCACGCTTTGACGCAACTAACGTCATTGTATCGCCAGCAGGGCCTTCTGCGGTGACACATGTGGTGCGTGGTACACAGTAAGAGTTGTAGACGATCTGATTTTTTTGATCGTAGATGAAGTAGCCACGTTGATCGTGGAATTTAGAGTCGTCGGCCTTTCTGAATACTTCTTGCTTGTAGTACAGAGCAACCAGATATTGATCGCTGGCGTTGGTTGCATCTGCCGCAACCTCAAATGTCATCACTTCATAAAATGGTGTGACCGCGGGGCCACCTTTGCCCACTTCTGTGCCTTCTTGACCTGGAGAAATATCAACGCCGCCAGTTTCGACTGATTTCCATGTGCCGACTAACTTTGCGAGTGGACCAAAATCCATACCATTGATTGTGCTGTGGTCGGCTACTGCTGGAGCCGAGATTACCGCTGCGATACCAAGTGCTAATAATTTTTTCACTTTAACTTCCTTTTTATTAATTATCTGACCCCAATAAAAATAAGGTTATTGTGAAACCAGTTTATTAACCCAGATCAGTGTTGTTGGCTAATATGAAATCGAATTGTAACTTGATGTATCAGTCAATAAGAGAATATTAATGCGGCTAAATATTGAACGAATAGCTGTGATTTGTTCATCGAGGTTTAATTCAAAATTGCATTAGTCTGAGCCTTATTAATTTTGCTATTACACATTTCAAATTCTCATGTATGATGTGCGCCCATAATTGTATGACAAATGTGTAATCTTACTTCTGTATGAATAAAGCTGTTAACCACGCCATTTTGCTTTTGGTGCTCGCAAACCTACTTGCGTCTTTTTCAGACGTATCATTGAAGATACTGAATGGCGAAGTCCCTACGTTCCAGTACGTGTTTATCCGTCAGCTATTGAGCGTGATCTTGTTGCTTCCATTTTGGTTAAAGTTACCGAGAGAGACGCGTATGAAAGGCGGTTGCCGAATCAACTTCTTAAGGGCTCAATTTATCTTAGTGGGGAGTGGCTGCGCGATGATCGCCATTACACACCTTACTTTGGCGACAGCAAACGCGATGTTCTACGTTGGACCAATCCTTATGCTGCCTTTGTCGATCGTGCTGTTGAAAGAAAGGCCGACATCTTCAAAAGTGATCGCGACCCTGATTGGTTTTGTGGGCGTATTAATCGTGTTACGCCCTGAACAATTTCATTGGGCGGCGATTGCTGGGCTAGGCAGTGCGCTTGCGATGGGCGTGGGTAATATCTTGATTAAACGCTTGAATGCAGAGCAACACATCATCTCAACTCTGTTCTGGACCAGCATTATGACTCTGCCACTTGCACTGGCATTAGCGCTGCCAACTTGGTCTGCGCTCGAATGGCGTCATGTTGGTTGGATCATGGCAATCAACTTGTTCGTACTTGGATACCATGCGCTTGTGGTGGTGGCTTACAAAAAAGCACCGGCCAACCAGATTGCGCTCGCCGAATATTCTGGGTTGGTGTTCGTAACATTGTTTGGTGTTATGTGGTTCGATGAGATTCCAGACATCCTGACGCTGGTGGGCATTAGTCTCATCGTTATTCCAATGATGCCGATTAAATGGAAGAAGGTTTTCAAGTGGAGAGACCGAGCCGCTTTAGAAGTTGAGGTTACTCCGCCTAAACCATAGCGGCTTGTCTCTCAGTCATTCTGGATTCCAAATAAACCACATCAGGGAAGGTCGTCTAAACTTAGGGTTTGTATCGCTTCAAAATACGACAATTTGGGCTCTAAAAACGTTCTCGAAATAAATGCAAATTAGTGCTTTACCTCAACTTAACTTGAGGTATTAGGATGTGCAACGTTGCTTACGAGAATACTTTAAGGAGAGAAGAATGATCCAACTTGAACATGTGAATTTAGTCGTCAAGGACATCCCTGAAATGCTGACTTTCTATAAAGCGGCGTTTCCACACTGGTACGTTCGTGATGAAGGAAAAGGCGAATGGTCAGGCAAGCCACGTAACTGGCTGCATTTTGGCGACGAGTACCAATACATAGCAATAAGTGATCACGGTGAAGGTGAAAATAGAGATTTGGCTGGGCATTCTGTTGGTCTCGCACACTTCGCTTATGTGACCAATAATATCGAAAGTGTCACTCAACGCCTTGTTGATGCGGGCTTTCCAATTGCCAAACCCGGTGCCGAAGAACCTTATCGAAAAAATGTCTACTTTGTGGATCCTGCAGGCTTTGAAATCGAGTTTGTTGAGTATTTGAGTGATGATCCTAAGTTACGAAATGCCACGAGTTAGTTACGTAATACGCCGCTTTGTTAAAGTTGGTTAGCTGAATGAAAGCGCGCTAGAGAGCATTTATAGAAAAGGGCATCGTGGAATAATCCGCAATGCCCTTTTTAGATTCTATTTATCAGCTGATATTGAGTGGGTTACTTATTTAGCCTTGAACGGCACCAATAGCTGTTTACCAAACACGTTAATGAGTGCACCAGTGACAATCAGGCCACCACCTAGATAAGTCCAAACCGATGGAATCTCATTGAAGATCCACACACCTAATAGCGCTGAGAAGACGATCTGCACGTATGAGTAAGCTGAAGCTTTACCTGCTGCCTGGGTTTGCATTGCTTTGGTTAAACCGTATTGTCCTATTTGTGTGAAAATCCCGACGAGCACAAGCATCATGGTTAGGAATAGGCTAGGCCATACAAAGTCGTTCCAGATAAGAGCTGTTGAGATTGGTAGCGCAACCAATGGGAAGTAGAAGATGATGACTGAGCTATCTTCCGTTTGGCTAAGTTTTCTCACAATCACATAAGCAATTGAGCTACCAAATGCGCCACATAACGCCACCATAATGCTGAATAGCGGTAACTCGCTGCTCGCGCCACTGTTCATACTTGGTTGTACCATCACTAATAGCCCAGCTAGGCAGAACGCAATGCAGATCATGGTCGATTTTTGGACGCGTTCTTTCAGAAATAACACGCCAAGTAGGGCGGTAAATACAGGATGAACGTATTGTAGAATGGTCGCTTCGGCTAATGGCAAAGTGGTCACAGCGTAGTAAACACACATCAAGGCTGCTGTACCAACTGCGCCTCGAACAAACAACAAAGGTTTGTTATTTCCCCAGATCGAAATGCCTTTTCGCTTAACGTCGATATAACTGATGATCAAAGACACCAAAGCCCTTGCTGCAACAATTTCGAATACAGGAATGCCATAATTGCTGATGTATTTCACACAAGCTGACATCAGTGCGAATCCAAAAGCGGAGAGGATCATGAATCGAACCCCAACAGGGATTTGTGAAAAAGAGAAAGAAGACATAAAAATATCAATCGGTTGAGGGAACAGGAATCATAACTTAGTTTAGAAGAGCCGACCAAAGTCTTTGTCCTGTTCTATTACACCAAACCATTGATATTGCTGTGCGAGTACTTTCAGCAACTCGATCTCTTTTGTTGTCTCTTCTCTAAGCCATTCAATAAGGTCGTTGATGATAGGCGTGTGACTACGCTGGTGCATGAAGTAAGTCCAAGCACTGTGTTGGATTTTTGCATTTCTAGGGCAGTACAAGAAGCCTCGTTGGAGATCTTGTTGAACTAACAACAGATCCGTGACCGTAACCCCTTCACCGGATAGACAGGCACTGAGCGCCATATCTAAAGACAAGAAGCTGGTATTTCTGACAGGTTTCTTTGGTGGGAATTCAACATCGGCCAGCCACACTTTCCAGTCGTGATGATCTAAGGTTGGATGCAGCCTTGGCAAGGTTAAGATTGAATCAAGGTCGGTGTCTTTGGTGGTTAAACTAGTAGAGCAAACCGGCGCCATGAACTCTTCACGCAAGAAGGTAATGTCAGGTGCCTTGTCATAGCGTTTTTTGAAACGCGTGTGGAAGATCAGTAGATCATACTCACTACTATTAATCGATTCGTCTTCCTCAATCACAGGAACAATGACGATCTCATGATCTTGATAACGCTCGTTTAATTCCCGAACTTTGGAGATCAATACTCGCGTCGCGAAACTCAGAGTCGCTTTGATCACGATACGCTTCTGCTTGGGCTCACTCCAAGAGGCGATAACAGCTTCGATATTACCGTAGCTTTCTCGCAAAGCCACATACAAATCATGACCTTGTACCGTTAATTCTATGGCTCGATGCTTACGAATAACCAGTGATGCGTTTAACTCATCTTCAAGCTGTTTGATCTGTCGGCTGATCGCACTTTGTGTCACATGCAGCTCTTCGGCAGCCAGCGTAAAGCTCATCAGCCTTGCGGCAGCTTCAAAGGCTTTTAAGCCATTATGTGATGATGGCAAGCTAGGATATGGGGTCATAATTCGTTCGCATGAGTTTATGGAATGTTAGAGTCGCAAATTTATCAATTGAACGCCAGCCTCATCGATCGTATTTTGGGCGAAATTAACTGAGGCGCTCATGAAAAAAATACTCACTCTTGCATTCCCTTTGATCATTTCACAGCTGATCTCTATGGCTTTAGTCCTTACTGATGTTTGGATGATGTCGCGTATCAGTGTGTCAGCCCTTGCGGCTGGTGGCTTAGGTGCCTCAATCTACTTTTTCATTTTCATTATTGCGAGCAGCACCGTGGGTTGTGTCGCGAACTTGATTGCGATTGCTTATGGTCAGCGCGTAGCTCGCCCTGAGTTTGGTAATACACAAATCAGATTGGCGGTGAAAGGTGCAACCATGTTGGCATTCGTGCTCAGCGTGACCTTAATGGTGAGTTTCTGGTTTGCTCCGCTGGTATTAGAAGCAGCCAAACAGCCACCAGAAGTGATCACTTTAGCCATGGAATATGTCCATGCTTTGAAGTGGGTAATGTTGCCTTCGCTTATCTTGTTGGTACTTCGTGGCTTAACCAGTGCGTTTGGCAACGTGCGCTCCATTCTTGTGATGTCGATTATCACCGTAATTCTGAATGTGCCAGTGAGCTACTTTCTCACCTTCCAATTAGACATGGGCTTAACAGGTTTAGGGCTTGGTACGGCTATCGCGGCATTTATCGTGATGGTTGGATATACGGTTTGGGTATTTAAGCGTGACGAGTTTAAGCAGTTCGCCCCTTGGCTAAATACAGAAGAGTATTCAATCAAGTTGATGAGCCCATTGTTGTTGATGGGTCTACCTATCGGCTTGGCTGCTTTACTTGAGCATGGCTTGATTTACGGTGGCACCTTGATGGCGGGCACGATCAGTATTGCTTCGTTAGCCTTGCACCAAATCTTGCTGCAATGTTTAAGCTTTACTTGGAACTTCAATTTTGGTTTCTCACAAGCTGCGGCGATTTTGGTTGGCCGTGATTTCGGTGCGGGTAACTACGAAGGAATAAAAAGAACCTCGATTCAAAGCTTCATATTGGTGTCGGTGTTGAGTGTGGCGTTGTCGGCCGTGTTCATTATATGGCCTGAGATGATCGCTTCTATCTTCAAGTTAGACGATGGCACGGGTGCAATGACTTCACTACTGGCTTCTGTGATTTGGGTCGTTGCTTTGTGCTTTATTGTTGATGCTTGGCAGCTACTGGCGATTAACCTGCTAAGAGGCATGAAGATTGTCTCTATGCCAACCGTGATGACTGCCATCGGTTACTGGGTATTTGGCTTGCCTGCGGCTTGGTATTTGATGCCTAAGTTCGAATTGGCAGGGATTTGGGGCGGAATCGGTGTTGGCTTAGGCGTGACAGGTATTCTGCTGCTTATCCAATTGATGCGTGTCATTCAAAAGAACAACCAATCTCCAGATTTGTCGAATCATGCTTATACGTGATTTGCTTGTGATGCTCGCCTTTACCATGGAACCTTGAACGATAAACGTTGTATTGCTGACCGAGAACTATCAATTACCAACAATGACCTATAAGCCCTGAATTGCGTACTTCGTAATTTAGACCTTGGTCTTACAGAAACCGAGCTAAAAGGTGACTAGAATGATTTGAGTTGCTCACCGTTTTATCAAGGAATACACAAATGGAAGTTGGATTGTTCTGGGCTGAAAAAGGAATGTTAGTGCTTGGCGCACTGTTTGTTTTGACGAGCATGATGCAGTACGGAAGACGCAGTAGCGATTGGAAAGGCGTGATTACGATGTTCTACAAGCGTATCCCAATGAACATCGCCGAATACAAATGGTATCGCCTGGGGATCGCGTTGTTGGTATTTGCTGTGATCATACGTTTCGCATTACTGATTTTATGGCCTTCATATCAGTTCTAGTTCTCTTACATTAGCTTTGTTGGATAGCTCTCTATCATGGCTACATAAAGCCGTTCAATGAATGAGTCAGTCGAGCCTTAATAAACCCGCTTGTTAAGGCTGCTGTTAAATATAATAGTGCTATTACTCAACAGCAAGGATTGGCTATTACCTTTGTAGCATATTGTTTTTCATGAAGAATAATGCGAAATAATAGCTTACCCACCTGTTTCATCATTCTTACTAATAATCTGCACATAAATCCATTCACCCCGTACCTGATACCATAATGTTCTGTTACACTCGGTCGAATTAGCTTTAATTTGTCAGTGGTGCATTTATGTCGTTCCCAGTTCTTATATGTGATGATTCTGCGTTAGCAAGGAAGCAGATGGCTCGGTCACTGCCTAGTTCTCTAAATGCAGATATAACTTTTGCTGTTCATGGGCTTAATGCACTTGAAGAGCTCGCTAAAAACCAATTCAAATTGATGTTCCTCGACCTAACCATGCCGGAATTAGACGGCTATGGCACATTGGAAGAGATGCAACGTTTAGGCGATACCACGCCAGTTGTCGTTGTTTCTGGTGACATACAACCAAAAGCACAACAGAAGGTGCTGGATCTTGGCGCCAAAGCATTTTTGCAAAAGCCGATCGATAAAGAAGCGCTAAAAGCCATTTTACGTGAGCATGTCGAGCCGCCAAAACAACCTCAAATAATTACCCCAACCGCTTTAGAACTGCCAATACTTCGCAGACGCGATATCTATATGGAAGTCGCGAACGTAGCGATAGGCCGTGCCGCTGATGCACTGGCTCGTCACTTTAATGTGTTTGTTCACCTACCGCTGCCGAACGTTAACATCTTCGAAGTGAGTGAATTGCACATGGCACTTCGTGACCTAGCGGATAACGACCAAGTGTCGGGTGTTTGCCAAGGCTTTAGTGGAGAAGGCATTGCAGGTGAAGCGCTAGTTTTGTTGAGTGATTCCAGTGTGAGCGATCTTAAGAAGCTCATGAAGGTGCCAACAGAAAGCGAGCAGCTAGAAGAATTAGAGTTGTTGATGGATGTATCGAACATCTTAGTCGGCTCTTTCTTGAATGGGTTAGGGGAGCAATCAGAAGTTCGTTTCTTTCAGAGCTCTCCTGTGCTGCTAGGTCAACACATCTCGATTGATTCGGTGATTGAAAATACCAGCGGCTCATTTAAAAAGACCATGACGTTCGAAGTCAGCTACAACATCGACGGCACGTCCATCCGTTGTGACCTTCTATTTATGTTTGTTGATGAGTCTCTGCCTCTTCTAGATAACAAATTGGCCTACCTAATGGAGGAGTTTTAATATGTTGAATCTTCCTGCTGAATTTGAACAGTTCCACTGGATGGTAGACATGGTTCAAAACGTCGATATGGGGCTGGTGGTCATTAACCGTGACTTTCAGGTACAAGTTTGGAATGGCTTCATGACGCACCATAGCGGTAAGCAATCGCATGATGCGATCGGTAAGTCGATCTTTGAGTTATTCCCTGAAATTCCTGAAGAGTGGTTTAGGCTTAAAACAAAACCGGTTTATGACCTAGGCTGCCGTAGCTTCATAACGTGGCAACAAAGGCCTTATCTGTTTAAGTGCCGCAACGTGAGGCCAGTAACTCAGCAAGCCGACTTTATGTATCAGAACGTCACGCTTAACCCGATGCGTTCTCCAACTGGGCAAGTGACATCCTTGTTCTTGTCGATTCAAGATGCGACTGCTGAAGCTCTGATGTCTCAGAAAAAGGCTTGACGTACCTTAAGGTGAAAATTGAATCGCCTTATAAGAGCACTCTGAAAACCAAATAAAAATGGCCAAGGTTAATCCCCTTGGCCATTTTTGTATCTGATCCTGTAGTAATGAGTTCGAACTAAAGAAAGGCGTTCCGTGTTCGTTAACTTTAGTCGAGTTGTTGTTAGGCTCTATCAACAGCGGCTTGTATCCGCTGGGTTCTCATAAATAAGCGCATCTAACCTGCCATATTTTGTGGACTTTACCCCGCTCATCCAAGTTTCGAACGTGCTAATCGATCTTGCCTTTGTACTTTATAAATTTCAGGGCTAATGAAAGAGGGCTGAGATCGGCACTCGAAGCGAAAAAAGTCAGAAAAAAATGAAATTATTTAAGAAAAAACGCATTTTTTGATTCAAGAAAAGTGTGATTTTTATGTGATTAAAGGGCACTTTTTTCACAAATTTGCCTTATCGAAGATTTTTTCGCCGAATTTGCAAGGGAAACGTTTGCGCAATAAACCGACAGCGTTTGCGTGAATATGTTGTTAAGTTATTAATTACTATGAATTTAGTAGGAAATGACGGGCGGGAAGCTTTTACCAGATATGGAATCTTTGAGAGGATAGCACAAAAAAAAATGAAATATCAGACTTGCTGTTAGTAAATCACAGCCTATAATGCTGAAAACCGGAGCGTCTGCCAACGCTCCGGTTTTTTTGTGTCCGAAACTCAGTAAAGCGTCTGCCAACGCTTACCGAAAACGCACGACACGTAATATGATTACAGGACAAATTATCATGCGTATCGAACAAGAACTTAAGTTAGGTTTCAAAGATGTACTCTTCCGTCCGAAGCGTTCTACCCTTAAAAGCCGTTCTCAAGTTGAATTAACCCGCGATTTTACATTCAAGCATAGCGGTCGTCAATGGTCTGGTACTCCAGTAATTGCAGCGAACATGGATTCGGTAGCAAGCTTTGAAATGGCAGCTGCTCTAGCAGAGCACGGTGTTATGACTGCAGTACACAAGCACTACACAGTAGAGCAGTGGGCTGAGTTCGCTAAAACAGCAGACAAGAAAACGCTGAACAACGTATTTGTTTCAACAGGTACTTCTGAAGCTGAGTTTGAGAAAACTAAGCAAATCATGGCGCTTAGCGACGAATTCGTATTTATCTGTATTGATATCGCTAACGGCTACTCAGAGCACCTAGTTGAGTATGTACAAAAAGTACGTGCTGAATTCCCGACTAAAGTCATCTCTGCTGGTAACGTTGTAACGGGTGACATGGTTGAAGAGCTAATCCTAGCTGGCGCAGACATCGTTAAGGTTGGTATCGGCCCTGGTTCTGTTTGTACTACACGTGTTAAAACAGGCGTAGGTTACCCTCAACTTTCTGCAATCATCGAGTGTGGCGACGCAGCACACGGCCTTGGCGGCATGATCATCGGTGACGGTGGCTGTTCATGTGCGGGTGACGTATCTAAAGCGTTCGGCGGCGGTGCTGACTTCGTAATGCTAGGCGGCATGCTAGCAGGTCACTCTGAGTCAGGCGGCGAAGTTGTAGAGCAAGACGGTAAGCAATTCATGAAGTTCTATGGAATGTCTTCACAGTCGGCTATGGACAAGCACTCAGGTGGTGTTGCTAAGTACCGTGCTGCTGAAGGTAAAACTGTTTTACTTCCGTTCCGTGGTTCAGTTCACAACACAATTTCTGACATCCTTGGTGGTGTACGTTCAACTTGTACGTACGTAGGCGCAGCAAAGCTTAAAGAGCTAACTAAGCGTACGACTTTCATCCGTGTACAAGAGCAAGAGAACAACGTATTCGGCAAAGAGTAACGTTTAAAACACTTGTTTAAAATTTTAAGAACTGAGCCACTTTAAAGTGGCTCTTTTTTTACCTGAAATTTGGCAAGTGGCGACAGGTTACAGGTTAGAAAGAGGGTTATGGATAATTGCTTCAGATAGGTGATCAGGTGCGAAGTGGGCATAGCGCATTGTCATGCTGATATCGGCGTGGCCTAGAATATCCCTTAGCACTAAAATATTGCCGCCATTCATCATGAAGTGACTTGCGAACGAATGACGCAAAACATGGGAGGCTTGCCCTGAGGGCAGGGTGATGCCCAGTTTATTCTTCACTATGTAGCAGAAAGGTGTATAGCACTCTTCAAAGAGCTTCCCTGAGGTTGGTTTGTATATCTCGCTATAAAGCTCTTCAGAGATGGGTACAGAACGATTCTTCTTAGTTTTGGTATTGGTGAAGGTAACTTTATATTTGCTTAACTGAGAGCCTTTCAGTTGAGCGGCTTCATTCCAGCGAGCCCCAGTGGCGAGACATAGCTTCACTATTTTCTGCATATCTGTTCGGTTGTGTTTAGACACGTGTTCAAGCAATAAAATAATGTGCTCTTTATGAAGGAAAGACATGGTACGTTCGTGATCTTTAAATGGCTTAACTTCTTCTAAAGGATTCGGTCCTTTCCACTCTCCAATTTCCTTCAATTTAGCAAACATAGCCTTAAAGCGCGCGAGTTCTGAATTTAGCGTTGCAATACTAGGCGCCCCTTTTTGCCAGCGCGCATCAACAAAGCTAATTTGCCCACTCATTCGGTTACTTCTAAATTCAGAGTATGTTTTTGCAACGAAAACGGTCGCTACAGGGTTACCCATCAGGGCGGGAGCATACTTTG
>NZ_JBFRVD010000052.1:0-27778 GCF_041474985.1 Vibrio sp. 10N.222.49.C9
GAAGCTGCCCAACAAGCTTATGACCCAGCAGATGGTTGGAACAAAAATAAAACTATTGATGGTCGTAGCCGAGAAAAACAGGAAACCAATGCCACGGAAGCCACGACAGAACAGGAAAACCATATTCACGTGGGCGAAGATCGTGAGTTTCCTGATGCAATTCTTTCACCGATGCCAGCATCAAGAAAGGAACTGATCGAGGCGACCGGAACACGTATGTTGCCGTCAGACCTGCTAGGTTCTAGCTTTAATAACCAATGTGTCAGCGCAGAGATCGTTGCTCATCAGATGATATCTCTCAGCCCTGCGACTAAGAGAGAAGTAGAAGAAAGTGGTGAGCTTGTTTTCAGTGGCATGCAATACAAACACGCTCATGGAACAGTAGGCACTATTGAAGTCATTGATACATTCGCGGGTCAACAACCCGATAAAAAAACATCACAGATGGCCTACTGGGTCGCGCAAGGCAAATATCTCGATATACCTAAACACCCTGATCCTCATCGCGATCATTTGTATGTTTTCACACCAAACTTCAGCGGTTGCTCTTTCGTTGTTGATGATTGGAGTGATGATCTAATCAGGGTGTATCACGTGGAAGGCAGCAAAGAAGATCAGCAATACAATGACGTGAAAGACCATCGCAACGGATTAATCAATTACATGAGTTTTCGCGACTACGGCTTCTACCAAAAAGGGAACACCACCATCAAGAGTGTGAATGGCTTTGCGTTTATGCGCTACAACATTCAAGCCCGTCATTGGGAAATTCATTATCAAAAGCAAGAGCATGCACCTGCACTTGGGCGACCAAATACTTCGGCTAAAACACTATTCTCTTCAGAAAAACATTCTGTAAAAGTCATGGTTTCGAAGGAATCTTGCGTGATTGAAACTGGAACCATCGCAATAAAACGCTGAGGCTGAAGTAATAGAACATAAGTGGTTGCTGCAGAAAAACCGAATGAATACCTAAAAACTGGTTTGGGTTGCTGTAGTCGGCCTTATAGATCTACTTTTCATCACAATGTCCCCACCCTTTCTTTAATCATTGAGGTGTTAAAAATTAAGCCAATGTGTAGTCGATTTAACGTAAGTTCACTTAGTCTGCACCCAGCCAATACTTTTTCTGGTGCGATGTTACTCATCGCACTAGCTCTTCAAAAGTAAACTTGCTATACCTGTAGTTATTGATGGCTTACTAATTTAGCAAAGTCGCTGACAAGCTTTTGTCCAAAAGTTTGTTATACACACATCCACTATACGGTGATCCCTACACCACACTCACCACCAAAAAAAGCGCAGACCTTTCGATCTGCGCTTGTGGTTATTGTCCCGATAACACTGTTTAAATCGTTTTCAATTAACCCACGTTCTTACGTGCGTTTTGGAACATACGCATCCAAGCGCCATTCTCGCCCCAACCTTCCGGAGACCAAGAGTTTGCAACCGTACGGAATACACGCTCTGGGTGAGGCATCATAATTGTCACGCGGCCGTCAGTCGTTGTTAAACCTGTGATAGCGTTTGGCGAACCATTCGGGTTATTCGGGTATTGCTGCGTTTGGTTACCGTTGTTATCAACGTAACGTAGAGCAACCGTACCTGAGTTTTCAATCGCGTTTAGGTGGTCGTTATCACGTACTTCTACGCGGCCTTCACCGTGAGAAACAGCGATTGGCATACGAGAACCTTCCATGCCGTTGAAGAATACAGAATCTGACTTCTGAACTTCTACTAGGCTGAAACGTGCTTCAAAGCGCTCAGATTCGTTGCGAACGAAACGTGGCCAGTACTCCGCACCTGGGATAAGTTCACGTAGATTCGACAGCATCTGACAACCGTTACACACACCTAGAGAGAAGGTATCTTCACGCTTGAAGAAGTTTTCAAACTGGTCACGAGTAGAGTCATTAAACAAAACCGACTTCGCCCAACCTTCACCAGCACCTAGTACATCACCGTAAGAGAAGCCACCACATGCCACAAGGCCGTTGTATTCTTCTAGTACCGCTTGACCTGTTAGGATGTCGCTCATGTGAATATCAGTTGCTTCGAAGCCTGCACGGTCGAATGCTGCTGCCATTTCAACGTGAGAGTTAACACCCTGCTCACGTAGAATCGCCATCTTAGGCTTAGCACCTGTGTTGATGAACGGTGCTGCGATGTCTTCGTTTACGTCAAAGCTCAGTTTCACGTTCAGACCTGGGTCCGAGTTGTCTTTCTTCGCTTCATGTTCTTGGTCAGCACATACTGGGTTATCACGCAGACCTTGCATCTTGTGCGTTGTCTCAGCCCAGATAGTACGTAGTTCAGTACGGTTACGTTCAATCACTACAGACTCGCCAGACTTAATCACTAGTTCATCTGATGCTTCCCCTTCACCAACAACGCTGCCAATCACATGAGAACATGCTTCTAGACCGTTAGCTGCAAGAGTAGAAAGTACTGCGTCTAGGTCGTCGTTACGGACTTGGATTACTGCACCTAGCTCTTCGTTGAAGAGTGCTGCTAGCGTATCTTCGCTATTCTCTGATGCAGATAAAAGCGCTTCAATGTTTGCATTAACACCACAGTGACCTGCGAATGCCATTTCTGCTAGCGTTACGAATAGACCACCATCGCCTTTATCGTGGTAAGCGACAACTTGGTCGTTCGCTACAAGTGCTTGAACGCCTTCGTAGAAACCTTTTAGTTGCGCTGCGTTGTCTACGTCTGCTGGCTTGTCACCAAGCTGCTTGTAAACCTGTGCAAGTGCTGTTGCACCCATACGGTTTTTGCCGTTACCTAGGTCGATAAGAACTAGGCTTGTATTACCTAGTCCTTCAAGGTTATCAGGGGTGCGAAGCTGAGGAGTAATCGTCTTACGAACATCTTCAACACGTGCAAACGCAGTGATAACAAGAGATAGCGGAGACGTTACTTCTTTCTGCTCGCCATTCTCTTCCCACTTAGTCTTCATCGACATTGAGTCTTTACCCACTGGGATAGTTAGACCCAGAGCTGGACATAGTTCTTCACCAACCGCTTTAACCGCTTCGTAAAGACCTGCATCTTCACCTGGGTGACCTGCTGGAGACATCCAGTTAGCCGACAGTTTAATGTGTTTGATATCGCCGATGTTGGTCGCTGCGATGTTAGTAATTGCTTCACCAACCGCTAGACGAGCCGATGCGCCGAAGTCTAGAAGTGCCACTGGCGTACGCTCACCAAGAGACATAGCCTCACCGTGGTAAGAGTCGTAGCTTGCCGCTGTTACTGCGCAGTTAGCAACAGGAACCTGCCATGGACCAACCATTTGGTCACGAGCTACAAGGCCTGTTACCGAGCGGTCACCGATGGTGATAAGGAATGTTTTCTCAGCGACTGTTGGCAAGCGAAGAACACGGTCAACCGCTTCGTTCATCTCGATGCCAGAACGGTCAATCGCAGGGTTGTTAGCTTTTAGCGTTTTCGCGTCACGGTGCATCTTAGGTGTTTTACCTAATAGGATGTCCATTGGCATGTCGATTGGCGTGTTGTCGAAGTGTGAATCTTCTAATTTCAGATCACGTTCTTCAGTTGCTTTACCAACCACTGCGTACGGTGCACGTTCACGCTTACAAATCGCGTCGAACGTTGCCATGTCTTTATCAGCAACCGCCATTACATAACGCTCTTGAGATTCGTTACACCAGATCTCAAGTGGGCTCATGCCCGGCTCATCGTTTGGCACGTCACGTAGATTAAAGATACCGCCACGCTCGCCATCGTCGACTAGCTCAGGAAGAGCATTCGAGATACCGCCCGCGCCCACATCGTGGATAAATGCGATTGGGTTCGCATCACCAAGCTGCCAACAACGGTCGATAACTTCCTGACAACGACGCTCCATCTCTGGGTTTTCACGTTGTACAGAAGCGAAATCAAGATCTTCAGAAGAAGAACCAGAATCCATTGAAGATGCCGCACCGCCGCCAAGGCCGATGTTCATCGCAGGACCACCTAGAACGATTAGGCTTGCACCTACCGGGATCTCTTTCTTCTGAACGTGCTCATCACGGATGTTGCCAAGACCACCAGCTAGCATGATTGGTTTGTGGTAACCACGCACTTCTTCACCTGCGTGAGAGTTTACTTTCTCTTCGTAAGTACGGAAGTAGCCAAGTAGGTTTGGACGACCAAATTCGTTGTTGAATGCCGCGCCACCAAGAGGACCTTCAAGCATGATATCCAGAGCAGTAACGATACGGCTTGGCTTACCAAAGTCAGTTTCCCAAGGTTGAACGAAGTTCGGGATCTTAAGGTTAGATACAGAGAAAGCAACAAGACCCGCTTTTGGCTTACCACCAATACCGGTTGCGCCTTCATCACGGATTTCACCGCCTGAACCTGTCGATGCGCCTGGCCACGGTGAGATTGCCGTTGGGTGGTTGTGCGTTTCAACTTTCATCAAGATGTGTGTTTTTTCTTGGTGGTAGCTGTACTGGCGAGTTTCTGGATCTGGGAAGAAACGACCAACTTCAGAACCTGTCATTACCGCTGCGTTATCTTTATAAGCAGACAGAACATGTTCTGGTGTCGTTTCAAAGGTGTTCTTAATCATCTTGAACAATGATTTTTCTTGCTTAACGCCATCGATAGTCCAATCAGCGTTAAAAATCTTATGACGACAGTGCTCTGAGTTCGCTTGTGCAAACATCATTAGCTCGATGTCCGTCGGGTTACGACCTAGCTTCTCAGTGAAGCTTTCAAGAAGGTAATCAATCTCATCTTCTGCAAGTGCAAGACCTAGGGTAACGTTTGCTTTTTCAAGCGCTTTACGTCCACCAGTTAGTAGGTCAACTTCCGCATAAGGAGCAGGCTCAGCAACGGTAAATAGTGCCGCCGCTGATTCGAAGTCAGTGAAAACCACTTCCATCATACGGTCGTGCAGGATTGCTTTCAGCTCAACAAGTTGAAGTTCAGAAAGTTCAGCAGAGGTTTCAATGTAGAAAGCAGTACCGCGCTCTAGACGTGACACTTTAGCCAGTCCGCAGTTGTGTGCGATATCTGTTGATTTTGAAGACCAAGGCGAGATAGTGCCTGGGCGTGGCGTTGCAAGCAGCAGTAAACCTTCAGGTTCATGCTCTTCAATCGTTGGACCGTAAGTCAGTAGCTTTTCTAGCTTCTCAACTTCAGACTCATCTAGGTCTGCCGTTAGATCAGCAAAGTGGGCAAACTCAGCGTAAATACCTGTTACAGGTAAGCTTAATTCACGACAAAGCTCTAAAAGCTTGTTAACACGAAACTCAGATAGAGCTGGGGAGCCACGCAAAATTCTCATGTGCTTACGTCTCTTATGCAGTTGATTAAGGTAGTATTGGAATAAATTCAGTGGGTTAAAGGAAAAACCTAACTGTTTTCTTCGAAGCTATTCCCGAAGGTTTAAAAACCTATGCCGATCCCACCTCTTCAATGCGAGCGCATTATAAAGCATTTCTTTTTGTGACGTAACACCAAAAGCAACCGTTTGCGTGATTTTTTTTATCTTTCTGCGTAAATGGTACTTTTGCTGCATTTATCACCACTTTTACAACTGTTTAATTAAACCTGCTTTGCCAGCCTTGCGGGGTTTGGTATAAAGGAGCTTCCACTTTTCGAGATTTCATTTTGATGCCTAAATTTACGCTCATCTTTTCGTCTAAGTTCCTTCTGCTCGCCATCGCCCTATTTGGGTTGGCTGGATGCCAGATTGAATCTGAACCTAAAAGTGTCCTTGAGCAGATACGAGATCGTGGCGTTCTTCGTGTCGGCACCCTAAATAACCAACTCTCTTATTACATCGGTCCTGATGGTCCTGCTGGCTTGGATTACGAATTAGCTCGTGAATTTGCGCAGGAGCTTGGTGTAAAGCTTGAGGTTAAACCCGCTTACCGTTTGTCTGGCTTGTTCCCTGCACTGCAGAAAGGCGAAATCGATCTTATCGCGACCGGCTTAACGCAAAACAACAAACTGACACGAGCTTATCGCGCCGCACCTGCTTATTACTACGTAAGCCAACAGGTCGTATACAAAAAAGGCCAGTGGCGACCGAGAAACCTTGAACAACTGATCAATTTCGAGAATGAGCGTCAGGTTGACTTTGTTAAAGCACAAACTGAATCAGAAGAGGCGGCGTCTACTGACACATTAACGCCATCTTTGGTTGTGGTGAAAGACTCACACTTTGAGCCAACACTAAAGCAGCTGCAGAAAACACACGATGACTTTATCTATGATGCGGTCGGCAATGCTGATATCAACGACCTGCTCAAAGAAGTATCGACTGGCGAGCGCTTATTTACGGTTGCGGACTCAATTGAGCTGTCACTGGCACAACGTTTATACCCAGACGTAGCTTTGGCTTTTGAACTGACAGAAGACCAACCTATCTCTTGGTATTTGCAGAAGTCTGAAGATGAAAGCCTTTATGCTCTGTTGATTGAGTTCTTCGGTAACCTAAAACAGTCTGGTGAACTGGCTTCACTAGAAGAGAAATACATCGGCCACATCGGCACTTTTGACTACGTTGATACTCGTGCCTTTATCCGCGCACTGGACAGCAAGTTGCCAAAATGGTCGCCGCTATTTCAAAGGTACTCTCAAGAATTTGATTGGCGCTTGATTGCCGCTTTGGCCTACCAAGAATCACACTGGAACCCTGTTGCGCGCTCACCAACGGGTGTTCGTGGCATGATGATGTTGACACTGCCCACCGCGAAGAGTGTTGGGGTAACCAACCGTCTCGACCCGAACCAGTCGGTACAAGGCGGTGTTGAGTACCTGCGTCGTATCGTGAACCGAGTACCAGATTCAATCACTCAACACGAAAAGATCTGGTTTGCACTTGCTTCATACAATGTCGGTTACGGGCACATGATGGACGCGCGTCGCCTCACGAAGGCACAAGGAGGAGATCCTGATGCTTGGGGCGATGTGAAAGACAGATTACCTCTGTTAAGACAGAAGAAGTACTACAGCCAAACTCGATATGGGTATGCGCGTGGTGATGAAGCGAGAAACTACGTTGAAAACATTCGCCGTTATTACCAAAGCATTATTGGCCATGTAAATAAGCGCAATAAAGAACAAGAAGCGACCCTTGAAGGTTTGGTGGTGATCCCACCTTTAGAAACCTCAGGTGCTGAATCGAGTATCAGCGCAGCTCAGTCGACAGTAAGCAGTTCTGAGCCTTCACAGTAAAACCCAAAAGAGCAATGCCATCTAGCATTGCTCTTTTTTATTGTCTTTTTTCGACTCTTCTTTCGTCACTAAGGGATAAGGGAAGCAGGCAAGAAAATGATGATGAGATCTAGAGTGTCATATTGCAGTAACAATCGAACCTTATAACGGCACACCACAATCAAGATTATGCTCTGTTGCACTGCAATGCTGGCTTTAGACTAGAACTGCTCTTCTATTTAAGCCAAGCGTGCGACAGGCCAAACAAACGAATAACACTATAATTAAATCGTTAGTCCAAACTAAAAAGTCAGACGACAAATAGGAAATCATTGAAATGATGAAGAAACTGAAATCGAAACGCCTTGATAAGACCGTTGCTGCAAACCGTCGTAAGCGTATGCTTTCAAATAATAAGAAGAAGATCATTTGGCGCAATCGCGCTTTCATGCAGATGATTGCTGAGTAAATGTAGTTACTCAGTCAGTTTGCTTGGCACTCTTGCGATAGAGAGTGCCGAAAGTACGCTGCTATTTCTTATTGCCAGCCTTCATCTCTGCTTCTAAACGCTGCTCTTCCAACAGACGTTCTTGCTTTCGCTTCTCTTTTATCTCTTTTCTACGACGCTTGAAAAACGCTTGTAATTGCTCACGGCACTCTTCCTCTAACAAACCATGTTCAACGTCGGCATAGTGGTATGAGGCCTGGCTTTCAAACAAATTCAACACTGTACCTGCAGCGCCTGCTTTTAAGTCTGGAGCACCAAACACAATGCGCTTTACTCGGCTGTGTAGCAAGGCACCTGCGCACATTGGGCAAGGCTCTAGCGTAACGTATAAAGTGGTATCGAGTAGCCGATAGTTTTCTAAGGCTTGACCGGCTTTACGCAAGGTTTCAATTTCTGCGTGTGCCGTAGCATCGTGGCTGCCAATCGAACGGTTCCATCCTTCAGAGATAATCTCCCCATCTTTTACTAATACTGCACCAACAGGAACCTCTCCCTCGCTCTCTGCTTGCGTAGCCACCTCGATGGCGCGTCGCATGAAGATTTCATCTTGAGGGGTGAATTGATGGTCTGACAAAGGGAACTCCAGAAACAAAGGATAAAAACGAAAATAGGTATGCGGTGAAGCATACCTAATCTTAGAGATAATGAACAATAAAGAGGTAATAGACAACAACAGACAATGAACCATTGCCGCTTGCTGGTTGGTCGAACTGTTAGCTATTAGCGTCTTCTATGTCATCGGCTATTGGCGTCGCTTTGATACTCACAATGCGATTGTTCTCAACAGAGATAATTTCAAACTGCCACTGCTGGTATTGAACAACTTCGCCTGCATCCGGTAAGCGCCCTATTAACCATGTCACAAGGCCATTCAGCGTTTGGAAGCTCTCGCTTTCGCCCTCAAAATCCGATAGCTCTAAACGGTTTTTCAGTTCACTGATAGGAATCAATCCATCCACCAACAAACCGTCTTCCACTTGCTCGGTCCAAAGATCGTTCGGATTATTCGATAGCTCGCCAGCAATCGCCTCAAGAATATCGTAATGAGTCACAAGACCTTGAACATCGCCATACTCGTCGACAATGAATGCCATCTCGGTGCCCGACTCTTTAAAGTAGCCAAGTAGACGCAGAGCTTTCATCGATTCTGGAACATAGATCGGCGAGCGAGACAGCCCCATGATCACTTGAATGCTTAGATTGCCCGCCTGATTCAGCAAGGCTTTGGCTGACACTGTACCCACCACTTTATTGAGGTGATCTTGGCACAATGGAAACACACTGTGTTTTGATGAACGCAGTTTCTTTAATATCTGCTCAACGGGTTGGTCGACATCCAGAAAGTCGATGTCTCGACGCGGAGTCATCAATGAGCTCACAAGACGATCATCAAGCTGCAAGATATTACGAATCATCTCTTGTTCGCCGCGTTCAATCACACCCGATTCTGAGCCCTCTTTCACAAGTGCATGGATATCATCTTCGGTAACGCTATCTTCTTCACCGCCTCGGCCCATCAACTTAAGAATACCTTCCGTTGAAGCCGACAACGCAAACACAAACGGCGTCGCGATTTTAGATAACCAGAAGATTGGCAGCGCGACTAACACAGCAATGTTTTCAGCTTGAGACTGAGCAAAACGCTTTGGTACCAACTCACCGACAACGATAGCGAAATAAGTAATACCTACCACCACAACCGCAGTAGACAAGATGTTCGCTTGTGTTGGGTCTAGTCCCCACAGTTCAAGTTGAACGGCTAGTGGAGCCGATAGCGTCGCCTCACCCACAATCCCACTGAGTAGGCCGATTACCGTGATACCGATTTGGATTGTAGAGAGGAAGCGGGTTGGGTTTTCTTTGAGATCAAGAGCAACCTGAGCGGAGCGGTGTTTTTCGGCTAAGCGTTTCAGCCGACTATTTTTTGCTGCTACCAATGCAATCTCAGACATGGCAAACAGACCATTTAAAACAATTAACCCTACTAAAAGCAGAATTTTCATGTGGCTTGGATTTCCTAAATTTACCGGCCAACAATTAGCCGTAATCCGGAGTATAAGCTGAGTGCCTTTATTTTGAATATAAAAAGTTTTGGATATAGAAAGTTTTGGATATAAAAACCTTGGATATAAAAAACGGAAAAAATAGCGAAAAAAAGCCCGCACATTTCGGTGCGGGCTTAGCAATGAATAAAGCTTAGTTTTGCTTAGTTCAATCTTACATTGTGTAAGTGTAAGGTGCTTGGATACCTAGTGGGATACCAAGAGCCCAGTAAGCTAGCAAGAAGATAGACCAACCGATTAACATTGCAATCGAGAATGGCATCATTAGAGAAGCTAGAGTACCGATACCTGTCGACTTAACGTAGCGCTGACAGTAAACAACAACCAGTGGGAAGAACACCATTAGTGGAGAGATGATGTTAGACACTGAGTCACCTACACGGTAAGCCGCTTGAGATAGCTCAGGAGAGATACCCACAACCATTAGCATTGGAACTAGGATAGGACCAATCAGTGCCCACTTAGCTGAAGCAGAACCAACAAGAAGGTTAACTGCAGCCGTTAGTAGAATCATACCAACAACCGTTGCTTCACCTGGAAGGTCCATCGCTTTCAAGCCTTCAGCACCGTAAAGTGCCAGCATAGTACCGATGTTTGATTGAGCGAATGCAGATAGGAACTGAGCACAGAAGAACGACATTACAATGTATGCGCCCATCGTTGCCATCGTCTCAGACATTGCTTTGATAACATCATTACTATTCTTGAATGTACCCGCTACACGGCCGTAGACGATACCCGGAATAATAAACAGGATGAAGATCAGAGGAACGATAGACTTCATTACTGGTGCTGAGAACGCCGTTAATTCGCCTTCAGGTGAACGAAGTGCTGAGTTTTCAGGCATTAGAGCCGCGATAAGCAGACCAATACCGGCAACCATTGCCCAACCAGCGAATTTGAATGCTTTAGATTCAATGGCTGTGAACGTACCTAGATCAGGTGCTTGTTCTGCATCTTCATCTACAGGCGTATTAGCAAGACGAGGCTCGATAATTTTCTCTGTAACGTACCAACCAATTGCCACAATTAGAATTGAAGACAAACCAGTAAAGAAGATGTTCGCTAGAGGGTTGATCACATATGCAGGGTCAAGAACGTTTGCCGCTGTTTGAGTGAAACCAGCTAGTAGCGGATCAATACCTGAAGGGATAAAGTTCGCTGAGAAACCACCTGATACACCAGCAAACGCTGCTGCAATACCCGCTAGAGGGTGACGACCCGCAGCGTGGAAGATGATACCGCCAAGAGGGATTACTAGAACGTAACCTGCATCAGCTGCTGTGTGAGACACGATAGCAACCAAGATTAGCATCGGCGTTAGTAGCTTAGCTGGCGTGAAGTTAAGCATCTTCTTAAGGCCAGTCGTAATGAAGCCTGAAGAGTCTGCAACGCCAACACCTAGCATAGCAACAAGTACGATGCCTAGAGGTGCGAAGCCTGTGAACGTGGTAACCATATTCGCTAGGAAGCTAGCAAGCGCTTCACCAGTTAGTAGGTTGTTTACTTCAAGAGCAGCACCCGTTTGAGGGTTGATTAAGTCGAATGAAAGATTCGATAAAAGTGCAGATGCTACCCATACAATAACTAGAGCCCAGAAGAACAGGATTGCTGGATCTGGAATTTTGTTGCCGGCGCGTTCAATGAAGTTTAGAAAGCGGTCCATACCACTGATCTTCTCAGTCGATGGTGCTTTTTTTACGGCTTGGTTACTCATTGTAACTCCATATGTGATGTTGTTTTGTTTAGGCCTAATATAAGTTTTGACCACGGCCTATTGGTACAGCACATATTCTATTAAAGTCGTTGTTAAAAAGCACAAGATTCCACCTAATTTTCCATAAATGGAGACATATTTTGCAAAAATACCATACAACCACAACAATATAAAAACATAAAAAACACCATTCCATATACAGAGTTTTAACTAGCACGTAAACAATGTCCGAGGAGTGAAAATTATCAGTAAAAGGGGTAGCATGAGCCTTGGCATGCAGTAAACGTTTGCTTGAGGGTCAATCAAACTCACTGTATTTGGAGAGCATAGTTTCGAGGTAAATACTTTGTGCGTGGTTCATACGATCTTGCCATGCAATTGTGACAGTAATGCTTTTTAATGCGCTAGACAGAGCACCGTTTGCATTAGTCACTTCACAAGTCATGGCATAGGCAGACCCCGACAAACCGGATAAAGGATCTGAACTTGCTGTGTTGAGACAATGACTCGCCTGGTTTAGTTCTGAAAAAGGAATTAAACCTACCGCCCCACTCGCATTAGACGCCCGAGTTCGATAATACTCCATCTGCCTTTCAGCAAAATGCAGCGCCTCTACGCTGTGGAGCGCAAAATCCGATTTTTGTTCAGCGTAGACCTGTAATTTAACCAGCCCTAGTGAGGCAAGGCCAATCAACAGAAAAGAGATAAGAACCTCTATCAAGCTAAAACCTGAGTTCTTAGAAATCATTCCATGATCCTCGCTTCCACTTCGCTTTTAAAGGAGTGCTATGAGGGTTGTATTCACCGGTATAATCCAAATTGATTGAACCCTGAATTGTCGATAACCCACCAACGGAATCAAAGAACATCCCTCCTTTAGGGAAAAAAGAAGCAAATCCAATATAAACCGAATTACTCTGTACTAAATCAGTAATAGGAATTGTATCTGGAACTTTAGCCCACAAACCACTCAGTAGGTCGGTATCAGTATCGGGAGAGTTAGTGTTATCGAATACGGTCATATCATTTAGATGATAAAAAGCCCCGTCAAATACGCTCGCGTTACCATTCGCAACGATGCCGTCCTGAATCACTAAAGAGCGAGGCGTAATAACCCCTGGGATAGGTTCAACTACATTAATCGCAGGTGAATAAACGACGCAATCACCTATAACCCATACCTTATTCTCCCCACTTGAAAAGGCATCATTAATGGCTTTGCTACACTTATTTCCTTCATATTCACCATCAACCAAGTCAATATGCTTAGGGGGGACAACTGTCCGATCAATAAGGTCTATAACATGATAATCAAGCTTAATTTGGTCAATGTTCTCTGACGTCTTTGGCACGCCAAAATAATTAGAGAACGTATCGATATCCGGATCGAATTTGAAATCTGATTGAAAAGAGTTTGAAGGCAGCGCCCCAACGGAGTCGATGGTTGCATCATTGCTAATATTGGTGGTTTGTTGGCAAGACTCAAACGTAGAAAAAGGAGGTGACTCTGGAGTAATGGTCTTCAAACGTCCTCCTCCCTTTTGCTTATAGATAACACTATCTAAAAATCGAACCGATACACACTCGTTAATACCATCAACAGCAGTAAGAGCAATATCAGGATTAATATCGATATTGTGATCAGAAATAAATTCTAAACTCGAATTGGTTTGCATTACTCCTAATCCCGAAGCGTCTACAAAACTAATCTCTTTGTTCAGCGATAAAGACTCAGAACTCGACACCAATATATTTGGCGTGAGTGCTTCTGATCCCAACGTAACGACTTTCGACTGCTGACAATAATCCATTAAATCATTGGGAATAGCTGTCAGATCATTTTCAGCGATGTAAGTGAAGCCACACTCCAAGCCTCCTTCCGATCGCCAGTGTTCTTGTCTGCCCTGCACTTCATTCTGTGCGACTTTAATTTGATGGAATACACTGCGATACGTGCCTAATGTCACCACTAAAGCACCAATTAAAAGCACTGACGTAATCAATAACGTCACCACACCACGCTGCTTTTTAAATATCATCATTGCCAGTTCCTCTGCTTAACGGAAACCGAAACAGATTTGGAAACACCTGCGGTTGGGATTGACGCTGTAATACTGATATCAGTGAGCGTGCTCTTGATAGAATTCTGCTCCAATACTTGGGAATTAATGCTGAACTCATCAACATCAATGAGGTTGTCATCGAACAGTGAGTAACATCCAGTAACCTCATGAAATGTAGGAATTGCCTCCGATACAGTGGTGCCCTTCTCACATATTTGCAGTTTGGTTCCATTTTTTCTGTAAACGATATTTCGATGTTCTTTACTTGCGCTTGAGCCCTCTCGGAAGTAAACAAAACCAACCGCAATAGCGCCACTCACTTGGATAGTATTACTCGCACCGGATAGCTTTATGGAATCGCCGTTTGAACCATCGTAGCCTGCTCGTTGGATATCCTCTTTCATCACCTGCATGGTGCTGGTTAGATTTTGTAGCAGTAATAGCTCGATGCCTTTATCTTTGGCGATTCTCTGCCCCGTAATAAACACACTGCCAATAATAGAAATCGCGAACACACCAATCAAAGAGGCCACCATCAATTCAATCAGTGATGTTCCTCGTTGCTTGTTAGGCGCTGCCACTATCGGCTTAACACGCATAATAGCCATACTGAGCGCTCGACTCGCCGCATACCTTAATTCGTCCTGGCGGGCTAGATAGCTTGATCAAAAGTCGATCAGTGGAAGTACCATTAGGGAATAGATAAATTGTCCCCCTGGAAGGCCTTCCTCTAACACTCTCAAAGCTGATTCTTGCGCCGGTGTAGTTATGGGAAAACGATAAATCTCGAAATGGTTTACCCGACAACATCAGTAACGTTTCACCAGAAAGGTCTTCAGTAGGCTTTAACCTTACAGTCCACTCTCCGGTTGATTGCACCTCATTTTTATCCATAGAGAAATGTACCCACAGATCTTGATTCCTTTTGACCGATTCAGACTTGGCCTGAATGAGAAAACCATTCAACTCTCCGGCGAGTCGCTGCATCTTGACGGTTTCAGTAACCGAACTAAAACTCGGGGCAGCCGTCGCTATCAGTATCGACAGTACCGATACCGTTATTAACAGCTCTAACAAAGTAAACCCGCGAGTCATTTCCCAAATTCCTATGTAACTCAATGCGTAACCGCATTTAATCTTGCAGCGATGCTACCACCGGAGAAGAATGGGCTGAGCTATGAAAGGAAACTACTCGCGATGATTCGAAAAAATATATGCAACAGCAACAACTTAAGCATGAGAGGGATGACATTGATCGAGTTATTGCTCGCTGTCGCTATCGTGGGGATACTCGGTGCAATTGCTTACCCAAGTTATACAAACCATGTCATCAAAGCGCATCGAGTCACAGCAATGGCCGATATGACCAAGATGCAACTGGAGATGGAGACCTTGTACACGGGGAACTATGCATCGGCAGCAGAGAGTATAATTTCAGGAGGGACATGCTTGTTTTGTGATACCGATACTAACCGGTACACGCTAGCGATATCTGCGAGTAGCTCCACCTATTCAATTCAAGCTGAACCACTCTCACCACAAACAAACGATGATTGCTTAGATTCGACGACCGATATTTTGGAGCTACACCATTCTGGCGTTTCAGAGCCAGAAGCGTGTTGGAAGTAACAAGAGCAACCACCAAAGGGCTCTAGAATTTATCTGATAAATCTCGACTCTTTCTTCTCGAGCTTCTTTTCCCCTGATCTACAGATACAAAAAAGCCTGCTAAACGAGCAGGCTTTTCCAACTTTATCAATAACTTAAATCATTAAAAACTCAAGGCATCAATAACCTAAGACATCAATAAATTGATTACTTAGTTAGGTCATCGAAGAAGTTTTTAACGCCGCTAAAGAAACCTTCAGACTTTGGCTTATGCTTGCTTGCCGCTTCACCACCACAGGTTTCTTCGAATTCACGCAGTAATTCTTTCTGGCGAGCGCTTAGCTTAACTGGAGTCTCAACCACTAGCTTAACGATTAGATCACCCACACCGCCACCACGAACGCCTTTCACGCCTTTGCCACGCATACGGAACATACGGCCCGTTTGTGTTTCTTCTGGCACTTTAAGGTTTACACGACCATCCAGTGTTGGAACTTCAACTTCACCGCCTAAAGCAGCCATTGAGAAGCTTACTGGAACCTCACAGTAAAGGTTGTTGCCGTCACGCTCAAAGATGTTGTGTTCTTTTACGTGTACTTGTACGTACAGATCGCCAGCTGGAGCGCCTTGCTCTCCCGCTTCGCCTTCGCCTGATAGACGAATACGATCGCCAGTATCAACACCAGCAGGGATCTTAACGTTAAGTGTTTTCGTCTTCTGTTTGCGACCTTGACCATGACATGAGTTACATGGGTCTTTGATGATCTTGCCTTTACCGTTACAAGTAGGACAAGTCTGTTGAACCGCAAAGAAACCTTGGCGCATTTGTACTTGGCCGTGGCCATGACAAGTGCCACACGTTTGTGCAGAAGAACCCGCTTTCGCGCCGCTGCCGTCACACGTATCACACTCTACAAGTGTTGGTACTTCGATTTCTTTAGAAACACCACGAACCGCTTCTTCTAGAGAAAGTTCCATGTTGTAACGTAGATCTGAACCACGTTGTGCACGCTGTTGACCGCCACCACGACGACCGCCGCCGAAGATGTCGCCAAATACGTCACCGAAGATATCGCCGAAGTCACCTTGGCCACCGCCGCCGAAACCACCGCCGCCGCCCATGCCACCTTGTTCAAAGGCTGCATGACCGTATTGGTCGTAAGCTGCTTTCTTTTGAGAATCGGTTAGGATCTCGTACGCTACTTTTACTTCTTTAAACTTATCTGCTGCGGTCTCATCACCCTGGTTACGGTCCGGGTGGAATTTCATCGCTAAGCGTTTGTACGCTTTTTTAATATCGCGCTCTGATGCATCGCGGCTTACGCCTAATACTTCGTAAAAATCACGTTTTGACATGTTCTAGGTCACCAAAATAATTGCTACTACCGAATGATCACTTCAGTAGTCTGTGTATCAATCTAGATAAAAGTTCTGCCGGCTGAAATGCCGAATAAAGCTATTATCTAGATCGACAAGTCTAAATACAAATTTACGGGCGTGAGAGTTACCTCTGACGCCCGCAATAATAAGTCTTTGAGACAAATTTCTAAGCAGATAGCTTGAGTCCTAAGTGGAAGCGCGGAGCCTACGTTAGTAGGTGGACACTTCCGATAACGAAATCAGGCTACTCTGCGACGAAATTATTTTTTGTCTTCTTTAACTTCTTCAAACTCAGCGTCTACAACATCGTCGTCTTGCTTAGGTTGTTCACCAGCGTCAGCACCAGCTTGTTCAGCTTGAGCTTTCTGTTGAGCAATTTCCATTAGCTTTTGAGCTGCTTGCATAAGTTCTTGAACTTTAGCGTCGATAGCTTCTTTATCGTTACCAGACTTAACTTCTTCTAGTGCAGTGATAGCCGCTTCGATTTTAGCTTTCTCGTCTGCAGGTAAAGCTTCACCAGCTTCTTCTACTTGCTTCTTAGTGCCGTGAATCATTTGGTCAGCTTGGTTACGTGCAGTTACTAGCTCTTCGAACTTTTTGTCCGCTTCTTTGTTAGCTTCTGCTTCTTGTACCATTGCTTCGATCTCTTCCTCAGACAGGCCGCCTGATGCTTGGATAGTGATCTTCTGCTCTTTACCTGTTGCTTTATCTTTAGCAGATACGTTCAGGATACCATCAGCATCTAGGTCGAATGTTACTTCGATTTGTGGCATGCCACGTGGTGCTGGTTGGATACCTTCTAGGTTGAACTGACCAAGAGACTTGTTGTAAGTCGCTTGCTTACGCTCACCTTGAAGAACGTGGATAGTTACTGCGTTTTGGTTGTCTTCAGCTGTAGAGAACACTTGATCCGCTTTAGTAGGGATAGTTGTGTTTTTCTCGATAAGCTTAGTCATCACGCCGCCCATCGTTTCGATACCGAAAGATAGAGGAGTAACGTCTAGTAGTAGAACGTCTTTAACGTCACCAGCTAGTACACCACCTTGAACAGCAGCACCCATTGCAACAGCTTCGTCAGGGTTCACGTCTTTACGTGGCTCTTTACCGAAGAATTCAGTTACTTTAGCTTGAACCATAGGCATACGAGTTTGACCACCAACTAGGATAACGTCAGTGATTTCGCCTACAGATAGGTCAGCATCTGCTAGAGCTACTTTTAGTGGCTCAAGAGAACGTTGAACTAGGTCTTCAACTAGAGACTCAAGCTTCGCACGAGTCACTTTGATGTTCATGTGCTTAGGACCAGTCGCATCAGCAGTAACGTAAGGTAGGTTTACGTCAGTTTGAGTAGTAGAAGAAAGCTCGATTTTCGCTTTTTCTGCTGCTTCTTTAACACGCTGCATTGCTAGTGGATCAGCTTTAAGGTCGATACCTTGCTCTTTCTTGAACTCATCTACTAGGTAGTTGATCATGCGGTTATCGAAATCTTCACCACCAAGGTGAGTGTCACCGTTAGTTGAAAGAACTTCGAAAGTCTTCTCGCCTTCTACTTCATCGATTTCGATGATAGAGATATCGAATGTACCACCACCAAGGTCGTATACAGCGATAGTGCGATCACCACCTTGCTTGTCTAGGCCGTAAGCTAGAGCAGCAGCAGTTGGTTCGTTGATGATACGTTTAACATCTAGACCAGCGATACGGCCAGCATCTTTCGTTGCTTGACGTTGAGCATCGTTGAAGTAAGCAGGAACAGTTACTACTGCGCCAGTTACTTCTTCGCCTAGGAAGTCTTCAGCTGTTTTCTTCATTTTCTTAAGAACTTCAGCAGATACTTGAGGAGCAGCCATTTTTTGGCCTTGCGCTTCAACCCATGCATCACCGTTGTCAGCCTTAACAATGTTGAAAGGCATGATTTCGATATCGCGTTGAACTTCTTCATCTTCAAAACGACGACCGATTAGACGCTTAATTGCGTATAGCGTGTTTTGAGGGTTAGTAACTGCTTGACGTTTCGCAGGTTGACCAACTAGCGTCTCGCCGTCAGTGTATGCGATTACCGATGCTGTTGTGCGTTCGCCTTCAGCATTTTCTAGTACGCGTGGTTTGTCGCCGTCTAAAACAGCAACACAAGAGTTAGTAGTACCTAAATCAATACCAATGATTCGACCCATCAGGCTATCTCCGAAATATAATCTATATTAGTTTTTTGCTATACCCACATATGTGGGGGGCGGTAATCAGGGATTCAACCCTAATACACAAAATTTAAGTGCAAATGTAATTTGCTTTCGTATGCACCATAGATAAGGGCTCACGAAGCCTTTTCAAGGGTGAAAATGGATTTTTTTACATTTATTTTAATAAAAGGAATGATTAGGCACGAATACATATCATTACCGCCTATATAAGTCCCATAACTGGGTTTATTCACCCTCGACTATCCTTTCTTGTAGCAAAGTCTTGTTTCTGTAAACGGGCTCTCAAAGAGGCTCCCTCACACAACAATTAAGGCCGCACTATCGTTTGTTGAGTAAAAGTAGATAAAGTGACCTTCTCACCCAATAAAAAACGGAGCCACTTGGGCTCCGTTTATCTACTCAGGGTTTCAGCTCAGATTAAATCTATAGCGGAAAGAGTCTCTGAATTATGCTTCTGCTTTCTTTAGCTCAGCTTCTTCGTTAGCTTCAACGCCGATTTCGTTTTCAGATTTCGCTACGATAGTGTTAACCGCAGTATCACCAACAACGTTAGAAGAAGTACAGAACATGTCACAGATACGGTCAACAGCAGCAACAATCGCTAGACCTTCTGGTGGCAAACCTAGTTGGTGCAATAGAACACCGACCATAACCACACCACCACCAGGAACACCACCAGCACCGATAGAAAGTAGCAAGATAGTTAGACCTAGAGTAAAGATATCAGCAGTGTTGATTGGCTGACCGAATGCGTTTGCTACGAACATAGTTGCTAGTGCGATGTAGATAGATACACCAGACATGTTCATTGTTGCACCTAGTGGTACACCGAAACCTGCCACTGACTTAGATACGTTTAGTTTGTCCGTCAGAGTACGCATTGTTACTGGAATCGTCGCGTTCGAGCTTGCAGTCGATAGTGAGAAAAGGATTTGCTCACGAGTTGCACGTAGGAACTGCTTTGGAGAAATACCAGTGAATGAACCAACCATCATTGGGTAGAAGAAGAAGATCCAGAACACAAGCATCGCTACAACAAGCGCTACATAGCCAGCAACTGACATTAACGTGTTTGCATCAAGTGTTGCACCTAGTTGAATCATCAGAGCAAATACACCGTATGGCGCAAGGCTCATTACTAGGCCGATAAGCTTCATCATGATCTCGTTAGCCATCTTGAATGTCTTGATAGCTGGGCCACCACGAGAATCAAGCGCTTGAATAGCAAGACCTGTCAAAATTGCCATGAAGATGATTTGTAGCATGTCGCCGCTTGCGAACGCTTCTACAGGGTTGCTAGGAACGATGTTAACAACAAGAGAGAAAATATCTGGTGTTTCAGTTGTTGTAAGCGCAATTGTCTCAGAAACCGTACCCGCAAGGTTCGCACCTGCACCTGGTTGGAAAATAAGACCAATCGTTAGCGCTGCTGAAATCGCGATGATGGTGTTAATAATGTAAAGACCAAAGGTTTTACCACCAAGACGACCGAATGAACGAATATCTTTTAGCTCAACGATACCGCAAACAATAGATACGTATACAAGAGGTACTACAAGCAACTTGATAAGTGATACGAACATACCACCAGCACCTTCAGCTGCGCCGAGTAGGTACGTATCAAAAATAGCAATGCCGCTGAATAGGTACTGAATAGCAGTACCAATAATAAGGCCGGCAAACAAGCCTACAAAAATCTTACTTGAGAGCGATTTATCCATCGTTCTTCTCCAGTTTGTTGTGTTTAAAAATTGTACTTTTATAGTTATATATGCGACCCAAATCGCTATATTGCAGTGGATTTTACACACAAAGGTAACAATTAAAAGCATTTATTTACAAAAACATTACAAGTGTGACATCAAAACATTTCTTCATTAACAACCAGTTTCATAATATAAAACTCTAAATTACTGTTCTGGATAAAATAAAAAGAACGACATTCTTAATGCGATTTTGGTGACTATTCACGTGGACTCTCAAGTTACAGGCATAAAAAAAGAGAGGCATATGCCTCTCTTTTCATTTCACGTTAACCAGTGAATTGTTTTGTCGCCGCTATTGTCTTACTTCACAACTGCAATAATCAACTGCTTAGCAAGCGGCCACTCAATTACTTAGCAACCATTACCATTGCAGGGCGAATAACACGGCCGTTAAGCTCGTAGCCTTTCTGCATAACAAACATCACAGTGTTTGACTCGTGGTCTGGGCTTTCTTGAATAGACATGGCTTGGTGGAATTCAGGGTTGAATGCTTCACCTTCAGGGTTGATCTCTGTAAGACCAAATTTAGCAACTGTGTCTACGAACGTTTTGTGCGTTAGCTCAACACCTTCATACAGTGGCTTAACCACTTCGTTTTCAGCGTCTGCTGCTTGCATTGCACGCTCTAGGTTGTCGATTACAGGAAGCAGACCTTCAGCAAACTTGTTCAAAGCGAATTTACGCGCTTTATCAATTTCTTGTTCGCTACGGCGACGCATGTTTTCAACTTCAGCTTTCGCGCGAAGAACAGAATCTTGCTGCTCTTTCACTTTAGATTCACTAGAAAGCAGTGCAGCTTCCAGTTGAGCGATTTTTGCTTCCTGCTCATCAGCAGCGTCTTCATTCAGTTCAGCTTCTTCAACTTTCTCAGCTTCAGCGATGATCTGATCTAGCTCTGCTTCGGTTACTTTGTTTTCTTCGTTGCTCATGATATCTCCAGAATTCGTTTTCAATGCAAGTGACAGGCGTGTTTGCACCCCAAATTGATATAAAACACTCGCATAGACGTTCAACTTGCCTTTATTATGGGGATGAAGAATTTTGATTCAAGCCTAATTCGTTTGGAAACGTTATGAAAAAGCCATTTGAAGTCATCGCCATTATCGGTAAACCTCGAGATCAGCAAGCAATTCAGACTCATAGAGAGCTCTATCAGTGGTTAAGTGCTGAGGGTTATCAAGTGTTTGTTGATGACAGACTCGCCACTATTTTAGACGACATCCCAAAAGAACATTTTTCTAGCCTGATTGAATTAGGTAAACGCGCCGATCTCGCCATTGTGGTCGGTGGTGACGGAAACATGCTCGGTGCCGCTAGAATCTTGTCACGTTTCGACATTTCAGTGATTGGTGTTAACCGAGGTAATCTTGGTTTCCTAACCGATCTCAACCCTGAAAACTTCCAGAGCGCGTTGACTGATGTTCTCAAAGGCGAGTTCATGGAAGAAGAGCGCTTCTTACTTGAAACGGAAATTCATCGTCACGGCCAGATAAAAAGCCACAATGCGGCACTTAATGAGGCAGTACTGCACCCCGGACAAGTGGCGCACATGATCGAGTTCGAAGTGTATATCGATGATAGCTTCGCCTTCTCACAGCGCTCTGATGGCTTAATCGTCTCAACACCGACAGGTTCTACCGCCTACTCGCTTTCCGGCGGCGGCCCTATCCTGTCATCAAGCCTAAATGCTATCTCACTCGTGCCAATGTTCCCGCATACCCTTTCAAGCCGCCCATTAGTGGTGGATGGCAAGCGTCGTATTAAGCTTATCGTATCGCCTGATAACCGTGGAACTCAGGAGGTGAGCTGCGATGGTCAAATCTCACTGCCTGTTTCTCCTGGTGATGAGATCCACATTTACCAAAGCCCAAATGTGCTCAAACTGATCCACCCTAAAGACTACAACTACTACCACGTTCTACGTAACAAGCTAGGCTGGTCGAGTAAGCTGTTCTAAGTGAAAAGCGAACGATTTTAAAAGGCTGACGACATTCGTCAGCCTTTTTATTGCCAGTAAAAGCCCGTCGGCTCTAGCTTCTCTGCAGTTCCTTATACCTCCACTCCCAAGAGGGAGGAACGACTGAGTTGGGAATCTATAGCGGTTTCAGTGATCTACGAACAACCTCAATTCTGATAACGGTCGCAAAAAATTTTCACCTGTCGACTTTACTGTATAAAGAAACAGTATATACTGAACTTATATACAGTATTGTTCAGTTATACAGGTAAATAAAAATGCTGGCTCATTTAAGTGTTAATAATTTCGCTATTGTTAAGTCTTTACAGCTAGAACTATCTAAAGGCATGACAACAATCACCGGGGAAACTGGTGCGGGTAAATCTATCGCTATCGATGCTTTAGGCTTATGTCTTGGGGGAAGATCCGATGCAGGAATGGTTCGACAAGGTGAAGAAAAAACCGAAGTCAGTGCCGCTTTTTTACTTGAGAACAATCTGCATGCAACCCGCTGGTTAGAAGACAACGAATTGCTTGATGGCAGTGAGTGCATCCTGCGCAGAACCATCTCAAAAGAAGGTCGTTCTCGTGCATTCATCAACGGTAGCCCTGTCCCTCTTTCGCAATTGAAATCACTTGGACAACTGTTGATCAACATCCATGGTCAACACGCGCATCACCAGTTGATGAAAAGCGATTATCAAATGGCCATGCTTGATCAATACGCAGGCCACTTGAACCTATTGAAATCGACACGTAATGCTTACCAAGCATGGCGACAAGCGGATAACCACTTAAAAGAGTTACGTGAGAATAGCCAGCAAAACCAAGCTCAAAAACAACTTCTTGAATACCAAATCAAAGAGTTAAATGAGCTGTCTATTGGGGAGGAAGAATATGAAGACCTCGAACAAGAGCATAAGCGCCTCTCCAATAGCGGAGAACTGGCCACAACCTGTCAGCAAGCTATCGAGCTTATTTATGAAGGCGAAGAAGTTAATGCGCTTGGTATTCTGCAATCGGCCAATAACTCCTTAATTCAGCTAGCTGAGCTAGATGAAAGATTGGCCGAGTTACCGAACTTGCTTTCTGAAGCCATTATTCAGATCGAAGAGACCAACAACGAGTTAAGAACCTACCTAGACAGCATTGATGTTGATCCCGGTCGTATGGCTTACGTTGAGGAGCGTTTCTCTAAAGTGATGTCGATGTCTCGTAAACACCACGTGTTACCTGAAGAGCTGTATAAGCACCATCAAGACTTACTACAACAAGTTGAAGCGCTTGATTGCTCTGATGAAAAATTAGAAGAACTGGCAAACGAGGTGGAAAACCAATACCAATCGTTCGTTGCTAAATCAGAGAAGCTTCATAAATCTCGAACTCGTTACGCAAAAGAGCTCAACAAGCTGATCACGCAAAGCATGCACGAACTGAGCATGGAAAAAGCGCAGTTTGCCATTGAAGTGAACAACACCAACACACACCCTTCTCCATTGGGTATGGATAACGTGACCTTCATTGTTTCGACCAACCCAGGCCAACCGATGCAGCCGATTGCGAAAGTGGCCTCTGGTGGTGAGTTATCACGAATCTCACTGGCGATTCAGGTGATCACAGCGCAAAAAGTGGATACACCAAGCCTGATTTTCGATGAAGTCGATGTGGGTATCAGTGGACCAACCGCTGCGGTTGTCGGAAAAATGCTACGTAAGCTGGGCGAATCGACACAAGTTATGTGCGTGACTCACTTACCTCAAGTTGCCGGTTGCGGTCACCAACAACTTTTTGTAGCGAAGAACACGAAATCAGGTAAAACCGAGACTCAAATGCACACGCTTGATGAGCAACAACGCGTTTCAGAGCTTGCTCGACTGCTTGGTGGCAGCCAGATTACCGAATCGACGCTTGCCAATGCAAAAGAGTTATTAATCGCAGCATAGGTTACATATTCAGCAACTTTCTGATAATTTACCGAAAATTCTTGGCAATTTTGCAACTTAATTCAAAATTGCCAGTCATAACAAGCTCAAAGCGCAAGGAGCTTTTTACTTCTTGCTGGAGCTTGTTTATTATCAGGCAGTATTTTAGCGAAGAAAGATCTCAAACTATGCGAATTAAAAAGTGGTTAGTTGCAGTTCCACTTGCACTAACAATGTTGACCGGTTGCTCTCTATTAGAGAAGTTGGTTTATCGAATTGACATCAATCAGGGTAACTATGTTGAACAGGAAGCTGTCGATCAGCTCAAGTTTGGCATGACAAAAACACAAGTTCGTTACGTTATGGGCTCACCTATGCTTATCGAAAATGGCTACCCAGATACGTGGTACTACATTTACCACCACACAAAAGGCCATGAAGACTCGATTCAAAAAAATCTTGTTGTTAACTTTGATGCAACGGGCACCTTAGTGACGATCAATGGTGATTTTGAAGCCAGTGATGAATTCTTCGAAAGCCTTCGCTAGCTTTCCAGTCAACAAAGCTCTTAGCCGATAAAGCTATCAGTCGACAAAACTATCCGTCGACAAAGCAAGAATCGCAAAAGCCTGCTAACACGAGCAGGCTTTTTAATATCTGCTAACAAATTAGCTGCGTTGTCTAACCAACAGGTACAAAAAAGCTCGCCAATATAGCGAGCTCTCTTCTTAGTCAAACTGGTTTAGCATTACGATTTAGCCGCTGCTGCTTTCGCTTGCTCAGCACGCTTACGGCGAATCTCTTTTGGATCGGCTAACAGTGCACGGTAGATTTCGATACGGTCTTTATCTCGAACGGTTGCATCTAACTTAACGTTGCGGCTGTATACGCCAACTTTATTTTTCGCCAAGTCGATTTCTGGATACAACTCTAAAACACCAGACTGCGCAATAATCTCTTCAACGGTCGCGTTCTTATTTACCACTAAGGTAAATACACGCTGCTCATGTGGAAGCGCAAACACAACTTCTACGTGGATCATATCTGATTCAATAGTCATGGCTTAGTAAACCTGTTTCGCGCGTTGAGTAAAAGCACTGACCATATTGCTCGTCAGCTCATTGAAAACCTTACCAAATGCAATTTCAATCATTCGGCTAGAGAATTCAAACTCCAACTTAAGCTCAACCTTACACGCTTGCTCATCGAGCGGAGTAAAATACCAACCACCCTGCAGTTTTTTGAACGGGCCATCCACCAGCTCCATCAAGATCTCAGCACCATCTGCTAAGCGGTTCGATGTGGTAAATGTTTTGCTAATACCAGCTTTAGAGACATCAACCGAAGCCACCATAGTTGAATCTGAAGATTCGATCACACGTGAACCAGAACACCCTGGCAAAAACTCGTGATAACGAGCAACATCATTGACCAAGTTGAACATCTGGTCGGCACTAAACGACACTAATGCTGAACGAGTAACCTTTGGCATATAGACTCCTGTTAAAGACAGCGTTACATTAACACAAACTGCAATTTTAATTGTATTGGGCCAGAGCGCAAATAAAAAGGATTCCCCAACTAGGGTGCAATCCGTATAATGAGGCCATTATGGCAAAGAATAAATCAAAATCAAAAGCCGGTAGTAATACCATTGCGCTTAATAAGAAAGCTCGCCACGAATATTTCATCGATGATGAGATAGAAGCGGGGCTTGAGCTACAAGGCTGGGAAGTAAAATCCCTACGTGAAGGCAAAACCAATATCGCAGAAAGCTACGTCTACATCCGAGATGGCGAAGCATTCATCAGTGGTATGACGATCACTCCGCTAACTCAAGCGAGTACTCATATCGTGGCGAACCCAACACGCATCCGTAAACTACTAATGTCGAGAAAAGAACTCGATAACCTTATCGGTCGTATTAACCGTGAAGGCATGACGCTTGTCGCAACCGCACTTTACTGGTCTCGCTCTTGGGCGAAGATTAAAGTTGGCGTAGCGAAAGGTAAAAAGCTGCACGATAAACGTACTGATATGAAAGAAAAAGATTGGGCGAGAGATAAAGCACGAATTATGAAGAGTAATTTGCGTTAATTTTAAGCACTTAAACGCACAGTGCTAGACAGGGTAAGCTTTTCTGGTACTATGCAAATAACACTTGGGGCTGATTTAGGATTCGACAGGAATTTTGAAGTCTGAGGTGCATGCCGTGGGGCGGTTGGCCACGTTAAAAGCCGCAAAAAAATAGTCGCAAACGACGAAAACTACGCACTAGCAGCTTAATAACCTGCTCAGAGCTCTCTTACCCTAGCTTCCGCTCGTAAGACGGGGACCAATAAGAGATCAAACCCAAACTAGCTAGCGTGGCTTCTCCCACCTGAGAGGAAAAGCGCGAATTATAATTCAGGTTAGCCTTTAACTAGCGTGTCGGTTCGCAGGTTGCTGGTGAAATTAAAGATCGACTAAGCATGTAGTACCAATGATGAATGATTTTTGGACGCGGGTTCAACTCCCGCCAGCTCCACCAATTATTGATTTATTGTTATAATACAATGAATTACATCTAAAAAGGTTAAGTTTTAATCAGTTTGTACTAGCTTATGGTACTAAAATGAAATACTTAACTCTATCTAAAACAGGCACTTGGTATTTTCGATACCAAGTGCCTTTTTTATATCGGTCACTTTTTGACAATCGCACTGAAATAAAACGTTCACTTAGAACATCAGACAAAAAAGAAGCCACATTACTGTCGCTTAAACTCGAAATGGATATTCGGCAAAGGATTATGAATAGAAGTACCAAACCATTTAACGATAGGGTAGCAAATCAGCTAATCGAAGCTAATGCTAGAGTTGTTAAAATGAAGATTAACAACGCCTTAGAGCCAATGTCATTACATGCAAGAGAGCGTTTAGCATCTCTAATGAATGATATCAAAGCCCTTAAACTGCAAAACAGCTATTCCTCGAAAGAACTGAATACCTTAGTAAGTCTGTCTGAAGATATATTTGATACGTCACGTACTATAGAGCAACAAGTCGCTGCGGAATTGAACCGGATAGAGTATGACTTTTCTAAATCAAGCTTACTTATCCTTCAAACAAAACAAGCGTTAACCAATATATTCTTGATAGCTCAGCAAGCTAGAATATCGATTCTTAAAATGAACATCGATGATTGTCATGATCGAATTTCACAACTAGATAAGATACTTGATGAAGAAAACAACCAAAAAGAAAGGCTAAAGCCTTCCAGTCAGATAACTATAGAACCGACAAAATCACAAAACACTTCACCCTCACCAAAAACTACATTCAAACAACTCCTAGAGCAGTACATTACTGAGCGAAAACTCATAGTTACCCCGTCAACTCTAGAAGCAACAAATAAAAAAGGTTCATCGCG
>NZ_JBFRVD010000053.1:0-71505 GCF_041474985.1 Vibrio sp. 10N.222.49.C9
TATCCTCAGCAAGAGGATCTGATGATTAAACCAATTAAATAGGCAACCTGACAGGTCAAATAATCATAATAAAGGTCAAATCGTGTTGAGTTGCATCATATAGGATAACTTTTTGTAGGGTAAAATGAACGACACAGATCTTGTAGAGTATTTGGTCTAGCTGATTTTGGGGCAAAGATAAGTTAGAGCTCCTAGTGATCTCTGACATAAAAAACAAGCGAATCCCCCCAAAAAAAGAATCAAAGCGATACCAATCACCGTGTAAATATCGGTTTTGCTCATATACCAGCCAAGACAACGCGACGTCCAACAACATGATTACCGCCATACTCGACGCACAAAAAAGCGCGAGAGACGGATGTCATTCTCGCGCTTTTTAGGACCGTATAACTTGAAGTTTACGGTTAGATCTTAGCAGTAAACGTACGGCTAATTACATCTTGTTGCTGCTCACGTGTTAGCGAGTTGAATCGTACTGCGTAACCCGAGACTCGGATGGTTAACTGTGGGTATTTTTCTGGATGTTCGACGGCATCCAACAACATGTCACGGTTAAGCACGTTAACGTTGAGATGCTGCCCACCCTCAACACGAATCGATCCTCCATTTTCCTCATGGTGGAAGTAACCATCCATTAGTGCTGCTAGGTTCACTTTTTGGCTTAGGTCATCTTTACCTAGTGCATTTGGTACGATTGAGAAGGTGTAAGAAATACCATCTTTAGCGAATTCAAACGGCAGTTTGGCAACTGAAGAAAGTGAAGCAACCGCACCTTTCTCGTCACGACCGTGCATTGGGTTTGCGCCCGGGCCAAATGGCATACCTGCGCGGCGACCATCTGGTGTGTTACCGGTTTTTTTACCATATACAACGTTTGAAGTAATCGTAAGGATAGATTGAGTTGGAACCGCTTCACGGTAGGTGTTCATTTTCTGAATTTTTTTCATAAAACGTTCAACCAAATCACAAGCAATATCATCAACACGTGAATCGTTGTTGCCGAATTTTGGATATTCACCTTCAATCTCAAAGTCGACAGCGATGCCATCTTCGTTACGTACTGGTGTTACCTTCGCGTATTTGATAGCCGCTAACGAGTCAGCAACAACCGACAGCCCTGCAATACCACAAGCCATTGTGCGATGAACATCGCGGTCCATTAATGCCATTAACGATGCTTCATAGCTGTAACGGTCATGCGAGTAATGGATCACGTTCAGCGCAGTGACGTATTGCGTTGCAAGCCAATCCATCATGTCATCAAAGCGAGGCATTAAGCGGTCAAAATCGAGAACTTCATCTTCGATACGAGCAACTTGGGGGCCAACCTGCATGTTAGATTTTTCATCAACACCACCGTTAATGGTGTAAAGCAACGCTTTAGCAAGGTTTGCACGAGCACCAAAGAACTGCATATGTTGGCCAACCACCTGCGGGCTTACACAACACGCAATCGCGTAATCATCGTTATCAAAATCCGCACGCATTAGATCATCGTTCTCATACTGAAGTGATGAGGTTTCGATAGACACTTTAGCCGCGTATTGTTTAAACGCGATAGGCAGTTGTTCAGACCATAGAACCGTCATGTTCGGCTCTGGTGCTGGGCCCATCGTGTGCAATGTGTGCAAGTAGCGGAAAGTCGTTTTGCTAACAAGAGTACGACCATCAACGCCCATGCCAGCCATTGCTTCTGTTGCCCAAATTGGGTCGCCAGAGAACAATGAATCGTATTCAGGAGTGCGAAGGAAACGAACCATACGAAGCTTCATGATGAAATGGTCAATCAACTCTTGCGCTTGTTTTTCATCAATCAGACCAAGTTTAAGGTCACGTTCGATGTAAACATCTAGGAAGGTTGATGTGCGGCCTAGCGACATCGCAGCACCATTTTGAGACTTAACCGCAGCTAAGTAGCCAAAATAGGTAAACTGGATTGCCTCTTGCGCAGTACGAGCAGGAGAAGACATATCAATGCCGTACTTCAAACCCATTTCTCGCATTTCATCAAGGGCACGAATTTGATCAGTAAGCTCTTCACGTAGACGCAATGTCTTATCTAAATCACCACCCGTTTCAAGCATCTTCTGAGTTGATTTGAACTGCTCATTTTTGTCTGATTTTAGGAAGTCGATACCGTACAAAGCAAGACGACGGTAGTCGCCAATAATGCGTCCACGACCATAAGCATCCGGCAGACCAGTAATAATACCAGAACGGCGACATGCTTTAATTTCGTCAGTATAAAGATCGAACGCTACTTGGTTATGCGTTTTGCGGTACTCAGTGAAGATCTTTTCGATTTGTGGCTCTAATTCACGACCGTACACTTCGCACGACGTTTTCACCATTCGAATACCACCATTAGCGATGATGCCGCGTTTCAGTGGTTTATCGGTTTGTAGACCCACGATTTTTTCGAGGTTTTTTGCAATGTAACCTGCATCGTGTGAGGTGATAGTGGAAACGATATCAGTATCAAAATCGACAGGGGCATGAGTGCGGCTTTCTTCTTTAATACCCTCTAGCACCGATTCCCATAGCTGTGTCGTCGAGTCCGACACGTCCGCAAGAAAAGACTCATCGCCTTCATAAGGGGTGTAGTTTCGCTGAATAAAATCACGTGCATTAACGGATGTTTGCCAGTCGCCAGCTTGAAATCCCGTCCAAGCTTCCATCATATCGGTTGTCGGAATAGTCATAATGACCCCCTAAGTTATTGATAAAAAGATAATATCTATGATTATTTATAATCATTGGTTTCTGCTGGCTATACTAAACCGACCAATCTATGAGTAAAGTGAGCTGTTTTCATAAAATACATGCACAAAATGCATTTATTGGAATTACTATATTATATTCAATACCTTAAGTTGAAGGCTAACTACTCTAGATTCCAATTAGTTTGTTCCTTCAGAAGTAGGAAATAGACTCTTAGTGACTCACCGACGTTGAAAACAGGTTAATGATCACCACACCAGACAGAATCAAAGCGATGCCAATGATCGCGTAGATGTCTAGCTTTTGCCCGTAGACCAACCAAGATAACGCCGTGACTAACACAATCCCTGCCCCACACCAAATCGCATAGGCGACACCCAGAGACATAGTTTGAACCGTGAGAGACAACAGATAAAAAGCAAAGCCATAACCGACGAGTACTGCGGCGGTAGCAGGAAGGGAAGTAAATTGCTGCGTTTTAGGCAATAAAGAAGTCGCGACAACTTCAAGCACGATGGCAAGTGACAGCATCACTGGAGGCGGAAGAGATAAAAGCATGTATGAGTCCACAACATTAAATACGGCGCTCAGAATATTGTAGTTTTATTTCCAATTCATGTGATTTTCAGTAAGCAATTATTATGACGTACCTTAAAAATTCTTAAGTGTGACTTTCGGTTAACACGAGGAACCTAAATGCTCTATTATTACAAATACGTAATAATCATTTTCTATTTAAGGGGATTATCAAAACATGCACTCACACCTATACTAGCTCCAACAAAACGAGAGAGCGGAAACAATTAAGCTCAACTACGCTTAACGGGTTGAATTTAATTGCACAGTTATCCGCTGTACTGACATATAGGAAACATCCAATGACAATCGAAATTAAACCTGGTCAAACGCATATCAAATCAAAAGCAATGGTTGCATGGGCAGCTGGCGAGCCACTAAAAATGGAAGAAGTTGATGTACAACTTCCTAAAGCTGGTGAGGTTCTAGTTCGCATCGTTGCTACTGGTGTTTGTCACACTGACGCATTCACATTATCAGGTGACGATCCAGAAGGTATCTTCCCTTCAATTCTTGGTCACGAAGGTGGTGGTATCGTTGAGATGATCGGCGAAGGCGTTACAAGTGTTGAGATTGGCGACCACGTTATCCCACTTTACACAGCTGAATGTGGCGAATGTAAGTTCTGTAAATCTGGTAAAACTAACCTATGCCAAGCGGTTCGTGAAACGCAAGGTAAAGGCCTAATGCCAGACGGTACAAGCCGCTTCTCTATCAATGGCGAAACAATTTTCCATTACATGGGTTGCTCTACTTTCTCTGAGTACACAGTACTTCCAGAAATATCTCTAGCGAAAGTAAGCAAAGAAGCACCACTTGAAGAAGTTTGTCTTCTAGGTTGTGGTGTAACTACGGGTATGGGCGCGGTACTTAACACAGCTAAAGTTGAAAAAGGCGACAACGTTGCTGTATTCGGCCTAGGTGGTATCGGTCTTTCTGCAATCATTGGTGCTCGCATGGCTGGTGCTGACCGCATCATCGGTGTTGATATCAACGAGAGCAAATTCGAGCTAGCAAAACAGCTTGGCGCGACAGACTGCATCAACCCAACTAAATTCGACAAGCCAATCCAAGACGTTATCGTAGAGATGACAGACGGTGGTGTTGAGTACTCTTTCGAGTGTATCGGTAACGTAAACGTGATGCGTCAAGCACTTGAGTGCTGCCACAAAGGTTGGGGCGAATCAGTCATCATTGGTGTTGCGGGTGCAGGTCAAGAGATCTCAACTCGTCCATTCCAACTAGTGACTGGTCGCGTATGGCGTGGTTCTGCTTTCGGTGGTGTTAAAGGCCGCTCTGAGCTTCCAGAAATCGTTAACCGCTACATGGCAGGTGAGTTTGGTCTTCAAGAGTTCATTACTCACACTATGGGTCTGCAAGACGTTAACGAAGCATTCGACCTAATGCACAAAGGTGAATCTATCCGTACTGTTCTACACATGGATAAGTAACACATCTTGGCCTCGATTCTTTCGAGCATCGAGGCCACAGCTACAAATGAATAGCAACAAACTGTCTTCACCACCTCCTGCCCGGTGGGTGGTGAAACTTTAAGTGATATAGACAAATTTACTCCCAAACCATCAACCTAACGGAGCACAATAGATGACAATCGAAAACATTAGCCAAGCAAAGGTTGCTGGTGGTTGGCACAAACAATACACCCACTTTTCTGCAACGCTTGACTGCAACATGCGTTTTGCGATTTTCTTGCCACCTAACGCAAGCAAAGAAAACCCAGTTCCTGTTTTGTATTGGTTGTCAGGCTTAACCTGTACCGATGAAAACTTCATGCAAAAAGCCGGCGCTTTCAAAGCCGCGGCTGAGCAAGGCATCGCGATTGTGGCACCAGACACTAGCCCACGTGGCGAAGGTGTTGCCGACGATGAAAATTACGATCTCGGCCAAGGTGCAGGCTTCTATGTGAATGCCACTCAAGCGCCATGGGACAGCCATTACCACATGTACGATTACGTGGTAACAGAGCTCCCTGCATTACTTGAGTCGTTCTTCCCTGTTACATCCGTAAAATCGATTTCTGGTCACAGCATGGGCGGACATGGTGCCCTAACGATTGGCATTAAAAACGAAGATAGCTACCGTTCTATCTCTGCATTCAGCCCAATCACCAACCCAATGCAATGCCCTTGGGGACAAAAAGCCTTCAACCAATACCTAGGCTTGGATATTGAAGAGTGGAAACACTACGATGCCTCTGAGCTTCTAAAAACCAAAGGCACTAAACTGCCAATGTTGGTCGACCAAGGTGAAGCCGATAACTTCCTGATTGAACAGCTTAAACCTGAGCAATTAGTCGAAGCCGCTAAGGTAACCAATGCCGATTTAGATCTACGTATGCAGCCTGGTTACGACCACAGCTACTACTTCATCTCTAGCTTTATTGATGAACACATTGAGTTCCACGCTGCTTACTTAAACAAGTAGCCAGATGAATTTAGCCCGCACTTTGTAAACGCAAGGTGCGGGCTTTTTTATGCCTACTGATTTTATAACGGTTGCTTTTATAACTGCTTAATACGCTGCTTTAACGCTTCTAAATCTATATCATTGCCAACAATTCGTAATCGAACATACTCTTCAGTCATCGCGTCGCACGTAATAGCAAAATCGACACCCGAACATGTCTTAATACCGATACTCTCAAATAGCTTTGAAAGGTGAGTTCCTCTCTTTTTCAACAACATAATGGGCGTCGATATTGACGTGCCAACCACCTCAATATTGTTCTCAGACAACAAGCCGATCATTTGCTGCTTAAAGTATTCAGTTTTGCTGCGGTTCATTTCTAAGAAGTGTTTTGCATTGGGTAAGGTCGCCGATGCGATTTTTATTGAGGGGTAAGTCGGCGTAAACACACTCACCGCAGCTTCGATTGCAGAAGTCAGGTTTTCACTGCTGGCTAAGTAACCGAGTCGAATCCCAGCGAGCCCTAAACCTTTAGAAAAGGTTCGTAAAACTATTAAGTTGTCCAAGACTAAGGTCTGATCGAGCATAGACTGCTCAGGGGTCAGGTATTCACCATATGCCTCATCGACAATCAAAATAGCGCCAGAACGCTCACATACTCTCGCTATCTCGACCAGATAAGCTCTGTCGTAGATTCGACCCGTTGGGTTGTTGGGATTATCGATATACACCAAGGCAGGATTTTGACTGCTTATTTTTGATGCCAACACACCGAACAGATCCGACTCGTTTTGATAATCAAACATGTTGATGGACTGGTACTTCCCGCCCACCAAAGTGAACTCTGATACTGCTTCAACAAACTGAGGGCCAATGCCTATCATGGTGCGATTGTTGTGATCGATAAGTTTATTGAAGATAAGTTCTAGCGCCCCAAGAGAGCCCGTGGTGTACGTAATACGACAATCTTCAATCCCAATAAACTGGCGAGTCAGATAAGTCAGCTCCGAAAGCTCCCTGTGGCAATAGTACTTATCAATACCGTAGATAATATCTTTGATCACATGTTCAGGAATTTCTGGTGCGCCAAATGGATTGGAGCCAAGTGAACAATCGATACGAAATGAGTGATCGACATAAGAATGGTATTCGCCACTTAACCGTGGATTTAAATGCATAAGAAAACGCTCAAAAAATATTCATGCGCTATTCTTATCGTACTGAATTTTATCTATATAGGTCATTTCGCGACAGTTCTTCGCCTTGTTTCGAGAGACTGGTTAAAAACCAAGATTGGTTCAAATAACGAATTCTCTTAAGCCATAATCAAGAGTTAAGCACTCGTGTTTACATTTCGAGTTAACCGAACCGCTTTCTTTGCGCTAGATTAAGCTGAGATAAGATAGGGTAATAACAGAGCTTGCATCTTTACTCTCCCTAGTTACCATAGCCCCATTAACATCCCCCATATTTTGAAGGTTGCTATGAAAGCAATTAAGACTCTTTTCTTCCTGATGGTTTTATTGAGCGGTCTGTTTACCGCTTGGCTGTTTATTCCAATTCCAGCGACCATGGACAAGCAAACGCTCGACGTTCCATTAACGGAACCATTCAAGCTTGTTGCGTATCGCAGCAACCCGAATGATGCGAGCAAGCCGCTGACTTACCACTACTATGTGATTTCAGATGTGGTTGGTGTAGACGACATGGACCCATTCCTGATTACCACGGACCAGTTCGTGAAGCTTGGCGAATTCGACGAGAACACATTCAACCTTACGGTTAACGGCAAGATTGATAGCTACACCAACGATTTGTGGATCAAGAAATCTGATGGCAAGCTTCAACACTGGTACGTGAGTATTAACGCGAACTATATTCGTTAAAATCGAACTGCAATAAACCTCATTTTAAAACTGCGCTTTGGCTTCCAAGCGCAGTTTTTGTTTCTAGCAACACCCTCCACTTATCCCGACCCGTTCGACATAAACTGCATTGCCTACTTTTGATTCACTGCTGCCCTTGCTCTCAAGGTGTTATAAGCTCTTTAGATACGATAAGCTCAGACCATGCTCGACGCCCAATAAATCAAAATAATAAAGGATCACCCGTGGAATTTACGCTCGACAAATTTAACGGCATCATCATTGACCCAGCAACAGCCCCTCACGATGTTGACTCATTCAATGCCGAACTCAGCGAGATCACCGAATTTTCAAAGCAGAATAGCAAAGGCATTATTTGGATTAGCTTACCTATTTCACTCTCGCACCTTATTCCGGTGGCGACTGAGCTTGGCTTTGTGTTTCACAACTGCTTAGAAGACGAGATTACGCTGATCCACAAATCCGAGATTGTAGAGTTTGTGCCTTTCATTCCGACCCACACCTTGGGTGCTGGTGCGTTAATCACTAACGAACACAATCAAGTTCTGATGATCAAAGAGCACGGCATGACGGGTTACAAATTACCGGGCGGTCATATTGAGTTGGGTGAAGGCATTGAAGAATCGGTGGTTCGTGAAACCTTGGAAGAAACCGGTATCGAGGCAACGTTCGTTTCTGTGGTTGGCATGGCGACAAGACACCCGTATCAATTCGGTAAATCAAACCTCTACTTTATTTGTCACCTTATCGCTCAAACTCAAGAAATTGCGATTCAAGACACTGATGAAATTGCAGAAGCTAAATGGATAGATGTTGAAGAATATATTAACAACCCCGACAGCTACCCGTTTAACCGCCAATTGGTCGGCTCTTTGATAGGCAAACAAGGATTAGAACTTACCCAACTAGAAGGCAACTATGGCCCGAACCATAAGCCAGAGATCTTCTTTTCGAAAAACTAAAGCGATTCAAACATAAAAACGCCAAGCTCATAAGAACTTGGCGTTTTGCTTTTCATTTTACTTATATTGTTTAAGCCATCTCGTTGCTAGTGACTTCCTAATTAGACTGTTCTAGAACCTATCTATTTTAGAAAAAGCCTAACGGATTAGTATCGTAGCTAATTAATAGGTTCTTAGTGTTTTGGTAGTGATCGAGCATCATCTTATGTGTCTCACGGCCGATGCCGGATTTCTTATAACCACCAAACGCGGCATGTGCTGGATAAGCGTGGTAGCAGTTCACCCAAATACGTCCAGCTTCAATGTTGCGACCCATGCGATACGCTAGGTTTGCATCACGCGTCCATACACCTGCACCCAAGCCATATTCGGTATCGTTGGCAATCTCTAGCGCTTCAGCTTCGTCTTTAAACGTCGTCACCGCGATAACAGGGCCGAAGATCTCCTCTTGGAATACACGCATCTTGTTGTGCCCTTCCAGCATGGTTGGCTGGATGTAATAACCATTACCGAGATCATCAGATTGCTGCGCAACTTCGCCACCTGTCAGCACTTTAGCGCCTTCTTGGCGACCGATTTCTAGGTAGCTCAGAATCTTATCGAACTGCTCTTTTGAAGCTTGTGCGCCAACCTGAGTATCAGTATCTAGCGGGTTACCTTGTTTAATAGTTTGAGCACGCTCGACCACCTTGGCGATGAACTTGTCGTACACCGATTCATGGATCAGCACACGTGATGGACAGGTACACACTTCACCTTGGTTGAAGAACGCCAGCAACATGCCTTCGACACACTTATCAAGGTATTCGTCTTCATGGTTAAAGATGTCTGGGAAGTAGATGTTTGGAGACTTACCGCCAAGCTCAACCGTTGATGGAATCAAGCTTTCAGCGGCACATTTCAGGATGTGGTGGCCGACTTCTGTCGAACCGGTAAATGCCAATTTCGCCAAACGATCGCTGGTTGCTAACGCTTGACCCGCTTCACTACCAAAACCATTGACGATGTTGACTACGCCTGCAGGTAGAAGATCAGCGATCTTCTCCATCATCACTAAGATCGATGTCGGTGTTTGCTCCGCTGGCTTCATCACAACACAGCAACCCGCAGCCAGTGCTGGCGCCAATTTCCAAGCCGCCATTAAAATCGGGAAGTTCCAAGGAATGATCTGCCCCACCACACCGATGGGTTCTGGGAAGTGGTAGCTCGCGGTGTTTGAATCTAGCTCGGCTGCGCTGCCTTCTTGCGCCCGAATACAGCCTGCAAAGTAACGGAAGTGGTCAACAACTAACGGGATGTCTGCCGCTAGAGTTTCACGCACAGGCTTGCCGTTTTCCCACGTCTCCGCCACCGCGATTTCTTCTAGGTGCGCTTCAATGCGATCGGAAATTTTAAGTAGGATATTGGAACGTTCTGTCACACTGGTCGCAGCCCAACTAGCACGAGCCGCATGCGCCGCATCGAGTGCCAAGCTAATGTCTGCCTCTGTTGAACGTGCCACTTGGCAATACACCTGACCATTCACTGGGGAAGTGTTATCAAAATACTCGCCGCTGACAGGCTTCACCCACTCGCCACCGATAAAGTTATCGTATTGCGCTTTAAAGTTCACCACTGCGTTGTCACTACCCGGCTGTGCGTAAATCATAGTTAGATCCTTCTTCGATTTGATATTCGTTATTGAGCTAGAGCTGTCTTATTTTTGTGGCGGCTCCCCTTGAGAAAAGAACTCATGGCGAGACGCCCATGTTTATGCTTTCTGTTTAAAACACTGATACTTCGTGTTTTCTTCACAACAGTAACAACGCAAATCACACGCCAGAACTTCAAAACTTGTTGTTAATAAATTGTAAAACTATGATTACCAAACGTTTACAACCCAAAGTGAGTTGGCATTGAACGGACGTATGGAAACCACTCCAGTGTTCAACTGTTCCAATTTGGTACACTCTCACTGTTACGACATGGAACAGTCATGCACCTTCAACAAGCAAACACCTCAGATTGGCTTTCATCGTCTTGGCACCGCAGCACAGAAGCGGGGCTAAAACAGAGACGACTTCCCGAAGATATTCGCCTGCCACAGTCGATTCTGAAGCAGCGACGTCATCAATCATCGAGCTTGATTCAAATCGTCGAACGTAATGCACTGCCTCTGTTCAACCAGATGTTTGCACGTACCGACAGTCGTTTGATTCTGACCGATATTGAAGGGGTGATTCTGGCGAGTTGGGGACAGGAGCGGTTTAAGGAGAAGCTGACATCAATTGCACTCAGCTCAGGAGCGTGTTGGCAGGAACAACTTAAGGGCACCAACGCGATTGGCACCGCGATTGTTGAAGCTAAACCCGTGACCATCATTGGTGAGCAGCACTTCATCCACCAGCATCGATTTATCAGCTGTTCAGCAAGCCCTGTGTTTGATCACCAAGGGAACATGGTTGGCGTATTGGACATTACCAGTGAGCAGCAACAGCACGACAGTTCGGTGCAGCTACTGGTTCAAAATATGGTTCAGCTTGTTGAAAACCAGCTACTGAGCCACATCCCACAAGGCACCACTCGCATCGACCTCGCATGTGAGAAATCGTTATTACACAGTGGTTGGCAAGGGATTGTAATAGCCAATGAAGCTGGGGAGGTGGTGGCACACAATCAGGTCGCCTCTCAACTATTGGATCAAACCTCGATCGTCGGTGAGAGTATCGATACCCTCTTCAACCGAACCTCATTAGACACGCCTTTTGTATTTGAGAAACAACACCTCAAACAACCAACCACCAAACGCACGCGCTCCATTTCAGCATCGTGTGATTTGCACCATGGCGAGCAACAAATCGAACACGCTTGGCAGCAAGCCAACAAGGTAATCGATAAAGGGATCAGTTTGTTGATCTTAGGAGAAACAGGAGTTGGCAAAGGCGAGTTTGTTAAAGCGCTGCACAAGCAAAGCCAGCGTAAGTCTTCGCCCTTGGTAGCGGTAAATTGTGGCGCGCTGCCTAAAGACCTTATCGAATCTGAACTGTTTGGTTACGCGCCGGGCGCCTTTACGGGAGCAAGCCACAAGGGCTTCCAAGGTAAGATCCGTCAAGCAGATAAAGGGATTCTATTTCTAGATGAGATCGCCGACATGCCTTTAGAAGCTCAGTGCCGACTACTGCATGTTCTGCAAGACAAATCCGTTGTTCCTGTGGGTTCCAATCAGAGCTACCAAGTCGATTGTCAGATCATCGCCGCGACTCATAAAAACCTTGAGCAGCTAGTCGCAACTGGAGAGTTTCGACAAGATTTGTACTATCGCCTAAATGGCTTGGCGTTTACCTTACCAAGCCTACAACACCGACAAGACAAGCACGCTTTAATCGAGCACATTCATCGTAAATACGCCGAAGACGAACAGACAATCTGCCCGCACTTGATGAGCTTACTGTGCGCCTATTCTTGGCCGGGTAATATCCGCGAATTAGACAACTTACTTAAGGTTGCTGCTCTATTAGCAAGTGATGAACCCCAACTCACACTCGAGCATGTGCCCAGCCACCTTGCTCAACATCTCACGTCATTAGCACACGATAATCAGCATCAGCATCAGCTAATGACTCCTAATGCCATCAAAGGTACAGCGAGTAACGATTTAAGAAGCACCGTTGAAGAAACCTTGTTGCAAACTTATCAAGCCAACCAAGGCAACATCAGTAAGACTTCGAGAATACTCGGTATCAGCCGCAATACCATTTATCGAAAATTGAAAAGCTTGGGAATCCTCCAATAGGAAGATGAACCTAAGCTACTCAGAACCCAGCTCCAAAAGTTGATTGAGCACTTCTTTATCCAATACCGGGTGATGCTTACTCGCTAGGATCAGCACAATATCGACCGAAGGCAACGGCGGCATATCATCAAGAATTTTCAAATCTGAAGTCACGCTTAGCTTACCCATCGCACCAATCGCTAATCCTGCTTTCACGATTGCACGCTGCGCTGAAGCGGTATTGCTACACGCCAATAACTGATAAGGCGTGCCCTGCTTGGTTAAGCCATTCACTGCCGCTGCGTGGTACTTACAATCGGTCTGAAACAAGGCTAGTGGGACTGGTTTAGACTCATCGAATGCATAGTCAGGGCTGCTTATCCAAACACCCACATCATGTGTAAGCCAGTAACCCTCTTCACTATCAGGCGCTCTGGTGACAATCGCCGCATCTAAACGGCCATCATCTAACCACTCTCTGAGGTTAATACTTGGCAGGCTAAATACTTGAATAGAACAGGTGGGTTCTGCTTTCTGCAATAGGCGAATCACTTTTGGCAGAATAGTGTCGTTGTAGTCTTCAGGGCAGCCGAGTCGCAGAGGTTGTTTGTCTTCGTAACGCTTTACTTGCTTGAGGGCTGTATTGTGGAGCGCGACCAACTGTTCGGCATGAGAACGCAGCGCTAAGCCTGCTTCAGTGAGTATTAAGTTACGCCCTTCTTTTTGGAAAAGAGTGACATTGAGTTCTTCTTCCAACTTACGCATCTGAGCACTGAATGCCGATTGGGTGCGATTTATCTGTTTCGCTGCACGTGTGAAACTACTGGTTTCCACAAACGCGAGAAAACCTCGCAAAGCATCAATATCCATATTGAAATCACCACCCATCGTTTTTATTAATGTATTGCATCAAAATTATCCGTTAGTACGCCGCAATACAATCCCCTAAGCTCAAATGCATGCCCCTAGGCTCAATACATACCCACTAAACGCAAGGAAGCAACTATGCAGCTTTATATTGGAAACCAGAACTACTCAACTTGGTCACTGCGCGCATGGCTAATATTCGACAACTACAACCTGAGTACAGAAGTCATCAAGCTCAAGCTATTCACCTCCGATTTTTACGACACTCTGGCGAAAGTGACGCCAACGGCCAAGGTTCCAACCCTAGTTGACGGTGACGTTGCTGTGTGGGATTCATTGGCCATTCTCGAATACGTTAACGACGCTCACTTGAACGGCGTAGCATGGCCCAGTTCAGTGAAAGAACGCGCCCATGCCCGAGCAATTTCCGCCGAGATGCACTCTGGATTTTTTGCCGTCAGAAATGAAATGCCGATGAACTGCCGCGCACAACGAAAGCTCACACTGAGTGAAGACGCACTGAAAGACATCGCTCGTATTGATGCAATATGGTCTGCACAAATGGAACAATACCCAGAGGGATGGTTATTTGGTGAATGGTCGATTGCCGATGCGATGTTTGCACCCGTCGCATTGCGCGTAGAAACCTATGGAATACAACTTTCCGAAAAGGCATCGCAGTATCAACAACGTGTGCTTAACAGTCCATCAATACAAAAATGGCTGGCAGAGGCAAGCTTAGAAACCGATGTGGTTGAAGAAGATGAGGCGGGCAAGCCAGTATAAAATACAAGACACCCTTCCAAAGCTCACTAGTCTGTGAGCTTTTATCTAAACCTTATTAATTTGGTCGATTGTGATCGCCTAATCACAATGTGCAGATGTGATTGTTTATATTCAAAGAAATTCAAATAGTTAAGATAAACATCATGTTACGAGCAACGATCGCATTACTCAGTATTACTAGCTTCGCCGTATCTGCCAACGCCCATCTTCCTTCTGGAGAAGAGTGGCTCAACCATGCGACTGAAGGGCTTGCACCTTATTGGTTAATGCCTAGCGCTCAAGGAGAACCGGTAGGAAACTTCCCTACTTTCCGCTGTGATGACGGTACCTTGCTCGATGTTTCTGATGTGTGCCATGAACTAAACAAAGGCTGGATCACGCCACACTTTGGCAAAGAGTTTACGCGGATGAAGTCACGTCAAACTTATGCCTATGGCGTGCTCTACCACCTTAGTGGCGATAAGCAGGCTTTAGCGCTTGCCAAGCAAGGAGCCGACTACATCATTGATCAGCTAGAAGATAAGCAAAACGGCGGCTTTATCGGCTACACAAAAGAGGGAAAAGTAGGCCAGAATTGGCAGCAGCGTACTTCTCAAGATCAAGCGTATGCATTAGTTGGCCTTGCCATGTATTACTACCTGACTCAAGACAAAAAGGTAGAAGAAGCACTCATCGCACAACAAGCTTTTATCTTTGATAAATATCGACTTAGCGACAACAGCGGTCTTGCTTGGGTACTTGCGGATGGTGAAGATGGCAAAGCCACACAGCGTGAACTGGTCGCGCAACTTGATCAGATTAACGGTTATATGCTGTTAGTCGCTCCCCTGCTAAAAGAGCCCACCAAGACAAGATGGCTTGATGATCTAAGTTGGCTGACACAAACCATGGTCGAGCACTACCACTCTGAAGATGAACAACGCTTCTGCGGGGCCATTCACAGCAAAGCCGCCAAGATGCCGAATGCTAATCACAACGATTTTGGGCACACCATCAAAGCGTATTGGATGACTTACCTTACAGGCCAAACATTGAATAACTCTGAATGGAAAGAGTTTGGCATCAAAGGGATGAAACACACTCTCGTTCATGCGCAATATCAGAAAAATTTCGTGAGTGTATCCCAATATTATGGCGAAGAACTTCAGAAAGCGTGGAAAGGACAAGAGATAACTGGCTGGCAAAGCAGACCAAACACAAATTGGGCTTCATCATGGGAATGGGCGGAGCTTGATCAAGCAGCAATGACGGTTTCACTTGTCGATGATTCAATGAAAGACGTCCTGCAATACACCCTACCCACTTTTCATGATGTATGGGTCGACCATAAATACGGCGGTGTCGGGCTTGAGCCAAAACGCACCAAAGCTTTCCATTGGGGCAACGGTTATCACCAGTTTGAACATGCGCTGATTGGCTATCTATACGCACAGCAAGTTGACGCGAAGCCAGCAGTATTGCATTACGCAAGGCCGACCAACAGCGAGATGCCAATGGAACCGTATTACTATCAAGGCGATGTGGTGGAGCTATTGAATAAAGATGACGGAACGCAGAAGGTCAGTTTCAATAACATTCGACCTTAGCGTTGGTTGTTTGTTCTAAATGGACTTGAGATTCAGGGCTACGGGGAATGGACAAGGTCAAAGAGTTAGCACAATAGTGATGTCGCAGACCAAACAAAAGCCGCTGTTGATCAGCGGCTTTCTTGATGGAGATAAGCGGAGGTTAGTTGTCCAACCCTTTAATTGGGTTCATCGAGTGATAAACGGTGTTCACGTCACCAGTCATCGACAATGAACTCAAGTCATCAATGAAGAAACGGCTGGTCATTGTGTGCTTACCGCCATTGATAAAGATTTCGATCACTGACTTATCAACATAAACCTCGATGATTTGCTTGGTGCTCAACCTCGGTGCTTTTCTCACTGAGCCAAACTCTTCCGCGTAGAGCTGAGACATTTTACTGCGATCAAGCATGAACTCCTTTTCTGTAGCACTGAATACGATGTTATCACCCGCAACGTTAGTAAGTGTAAACTCAAACTCGTCAGTATCCGTTTCGAGCTCAACTATGAAGCTGGTTGTATCCAATTCAAGAGCATTTTCAACCACCACAGCTTCACCCTGTAGCGCTTTCAATTCAGGTAAAGCAGACTGAACAAGATAGCCATCTTGGATTTGAAGTTCGCGTGGTAACGACAACATGCCCGCCCACTGATACTCATTAGATGGTGTATCAATCTCAGGCAGACCAATCCAAGCAATCAGAATACGGCGGCCTGTATCATCTAAATAAGTCTGTGGTGCATAGAAATCGAAGCCATAATCTGGCTGCGCAATATCTTGGTGGTTTTCCAGTTCTACCGAATCGAGATTTAAGCGGTCACCGACGATATAAGCCACCGAGTAGATATTTTTGAAATCGTATGGATTTTCGCTAGACACACCTTGTGGAGAAAACAGCATCACCGACTGATTCTCTATTTCAAAGAAATCTGGGCATTCCCACATATAGCCAAGGTTGTTGTAACGAGTTTGAATTGGACCTTTGTGCTGCCAATTCATCAGGTCTCGGCTGCAATATAGCGCCATAGAGCCATAGAGCCAGTATTTTGAGGCGTTTGAGCACCCACAACCATCAGATAATCGCCGCCCTGTTTCCACACTTTTGGGTCGCGGAAATGTTCGGTGTAGTGATCGTTTTCGATAACCACGCCGTGCTTTTCTATTTTGCCGTCAGCAGTCATCTTGGCAAAACATTGAGTTGGCACTCGCAACCAATTTCCGTCGCGCTTGTTACCTGTAAAAAACAACAATGCATTGTCGTTTTCAACCAATGCACCACCAGAGTAAACACCGTGAGAGTCGTAATCTTGGTCTGGGTGCAAGCCAATGCCGTGGTCTTCGAAATGAACGAAGTCTTTGGTAGAAAGGTGGTACCAGTACTTCATACCATGGACGGGGCCAACTGGCGTCCATTGGTAAAATAGGTGGTGTTCACCATTAAAGAAACACAGACCATTCGGATCATTAAGCAGACCAAACTTAGGCGCAATATGGTAGCTTGGATAGCCAGAGTCTTGTTTGCGAAGCTCTACCATCGCATCAATACTCTCTAGAGAAATATCTTCTATACGGCGATATCTTTGCTCTACTGTCCAGTTCGAGTTCAAACTCATACACTCTCCTCTACGGCATTCGTATTTGAAGAGTCTTTTTGAATAAACTGAGTAAGAGCTTCTTGCGTTGGAAGTGCGGTCATTGCGCCTTTTTGCGTGGTCGCCAGTGCACCACACCCATTCGCCCACTGAATTGCAGAATCGACGACTTGTTGATTGTTCCACTCATCATCTTGAGAAAGCTTTGCAAGCAAACCGCCAACAAAAGCATCGCCTGCACCCGTGGTATCCACTGGTGTCACTGAGCGACCTGAAATCAACACACCTTGGTTTTCAAATACTCGCCAAACGCCTTTCGCGCCCTGCGTAACCAGAACAAGCGTGTTGTTAAGATCTGCAATGTTAGCCAAACCTTGTTCCATCGAAGTTGAATCGGTTAAGAAATCCAGTTCTTCTTCTGAGAATTTAACCACATCAGCCAATTCAACCGCTTTCATGACCACAGACTTAATTTCAGATGGGTTTTGCCACACTTCATCACGAAGGTTTGGATCGAAGCTGATGTAACCGCCCGCGGCTTTCATACGTCGGATCGCTTCGAAGGTACTGCTTCGGCTTGGTTCATTAGCCAAAGAGATCGAGCAGACGTGTAGCCACTCGTTTTTCTTAAATTCGGGAATGTCTTCAACAGACATAAACTGGTCGGCACTTGGCTTAACCATAAACGTAAAGCTACGCTCGCCTTGGTCATCAAGATCGACCACCACGGTTGACGTGCGTTGTTCAGGGTCCTTCACCAAACGCTCGGTATTCACACCTTCCTTTTGCAGAGTCACTTCCATAAAAGTGCCAAACGGATCGTTACCCACTCGGCCAAAAAATGCGCTTTTGCCTAAAAGGCGAGAAATCGCTACCGCGACATTAGCAGGCGCACCGCCCGGACATTTCAATAATGTCGCGTCAGTCTCCGGAATGAGGTCGACGACGGCGTCTCCAGTTACCCAAACTTGATTCATCTTTCTTACCTTAAAACTGAAAATCATGACAACCGAAAGCGATGGCAATCGAAAGCAGTAGCAACCAAAAGCAAGGTGACACTTCACGCTGTCATGTAAAAATATAAAAAGGCTAGCTAAGCCAAAATCACCTAGCTAGCACCCCAAAGCTTAGGAAATGAAGTGAAAAGGGGGGCTTCACTTCTAGGGAGAAACGTTAAGCTGTTGCTTTAATGTTTTGCTTGCTGCGCTCGCGCAGACCTAAAACAACGGTCAGAGCAAAGGCAGTCACGAACGCGATAATCATACCTACCACGTAGTAGCCAATCTTTTCTGGTGATATTGAGATGATGCCAGGAATACCCGCCGCACCCAGTGCTTGTGCTTTCACATTGAACATCGTGATAAACGCGCTTGAAATCGCAGCGGCACAAACCGCAGCAATGAATGGATAGCGAAGCTTCAAGTTCACACCGAACATTGCAGGTTCAGTAATACCAAGCAAGCCAGTCACACCAGAAGGAATCGCGATACCTTTCATTTTCTTATCTTTACTCATGAAACCAACCGCCAGTGCCGCTGCACCTTGTGACACGTTAGACATCGCCGCGATAGGGAAGATGAACGTACCGCCAGTCGTTGCGATATCCGCAAGCAGCTGAGTTTCAATAGCAATAAAGCTATGGTGCATACCAGTAATAACAAACGGCGCATAAATCAAACCAAACACCGCACCGCCAATGAAGCCAGCACTGTTGTATAACCAATTTAGGCCGTCACCAAGCAGGAAGCCGATATCACGAGTAAATGGACCAACAATCGTGAATGTTAACAAACCAGTTATGAAAATCGCCAATAGCGGCGTTAGCAAGTTATCCAGAACCGAAGGAATAACTTTACGCAGCCCAAGCTCAACTTTCGCTAGAATAAACGCAGAAACAAGAACGGGTAGTACTGAACCTTGATAGCCTACTTTCTCGATTTCGAAACCTAAAATGTTCCAAACCGGAATGCTGCCCGACACTGATGCGCCACCGAAGCCCCAGCCGTTAAGCAAGTCTGGGTGAACCATCAACATACCTAAAGCCGCGCCAAGGTATGGGTTACCACCAAACTTCTTACTCGCTGAAAATGCTAATAAAATAGGTAAGTACACAAAAGGAGCATTAGCAAATGTATTGATCATGTTTGCTAAGTCGGTCAAACCCGGATTAGCGTCGATTAAAGATTTGCCATCAATGAATAAGCCTTGAGCCGTCAATAGGTTGTAGATACCCATCAACAAACCACCAGCAACAATCGCCGGAATGATTGGTACAAAAATATCAGACAGGCCTTTCACCGCGCGTTGCAGGATATTTTGGTTGTCAGCACCTGCAGACGCCACATCGTTGGTCGACATTTCCGTCATTTCAGTCAGCTTAGCCAACTCAGCATAAACTTGGTTTACGATGCCTGAGCCAAAGATGATCTGATATTGACCTGCCACTTTAAACTGGCCCTTAACCCCTTCTAGGTTATCAATCGCCTGTTCATCAATTTTATCTTGGTCTGCAACCGCAAGACGCAGACGAGTCGCGCAGTGTGCGAGTGCGGTGATATTACTTTTACCACCTAATAGAGAAAGCAGCTCTTTTGCTATTTTTGGATAATTCATTACATACCCCATTGGATTATCATTTGAGCTTTTGAACTTTCGGGAACGTTTGCAAAACAAATTTTTGCCTAGAAATAACAAATGATCAAAGATAACTGCTCAATAGTGTGAGAATGATCTTCAAATTATCTCCCTAGGATAAGAAGACAGGGTTAAAATCCCCTAATAACAGGTAAATTTGATGCTCTGTTTGCAAACAATCCCAAAACTAAAATTACAATTGGATAATGAATAATGGCTAGTCTTCATGATGTCGCTCGTCTCGCTGGAGTTTCCAAGTCGACGGTTTCAAGAGTAATCAATGATGAGTATGGCGTAAAAGACGCGACCAAGGTGAAGGTGCGTAAAGCAGTTGAAGAGTGTGGCTATCTCCCAAACCAAGTCGCTAAAGACTTAAAGTCCCAAAAAACCAACCTGGTTGGCGTGATTGTTCCTAGGGTTTCTTCCCATGCCACCTCTCAGGGTGTCGATGGTTTAACCGCCGTCTTAGAGCAAGCGGGCAAGCATGTATTATTAGCGAGCACACACCAAACACACCATAAAGAACTTGAATATATTCAGATATTTAACCAGAGGCGTGTTGAAGGTATCATCCTGTACGCGACCCACCTCGACAACCAATTAGTCAAAGCGATTCAAAGCTCTGCCGTACCCGTGGTATTGGTTGGTCAAGACGGGTCAATGTTTAACATCCCAAGCATTGTGCACGACGACACTCGCGTAGGGTTTGAAGCGGGTAATCGCCTCATAGCGAAAGCTTGTAAGCATATGGGATTCATCGGTGTGCAAGGTGATGATATTGCGGTTGATAAGATGAGATCGGAAGGCTTCGCTCAATCGCTTCAATTTAACGACCTCACACTGCAATTTCACGCCCGTGGCGACTTCACCATAGAATCAGGTTACCAACTGGCGAAGCAGTATCTCAAGGAGCACACCAAGCTCGACGGCCTATTCTGCGCCACTGACCGTATCGCAATCGGTGCGATCAGAGCCATTCAGGAAGCGGGGCTCGTTCCAGGAAAGGATATATTGGTGCTCGGTGTAGGTGACGATGAGCTCGCTTCAGTATGCACACCAACGCTGTCTACGTTTAACTATGCGTTTGATAAAGCGGGAGAAAATGGAGCCAAGCTGCTACTCGACCGTATTGAGAAAAAAGGCTTTGAAATGAGCAAGATGGTGTTGACCTTCACCACTATTGACCGAGAGTCTTGCTAGCGATTTATTTCAGAGATCAGGTTATCCCAAGATAAAAAATGCCAACCTTCGAGTTGAAACGATAAGGTTGGCATTTGCTGATGCGACTATCACATCATGAGTAACACTCTCTATCTAAACGATATATCAAGCAATTAGAACCAAGTTTCCATCTGCAGTGCAAACAGAACCTCGCCGCCCTCTCCCATCGTTGCAGCATCTGCTTCAGTGCTGATCGAGTAACCATTTAGGTCTTCACTCCAATCCACATAGCTCACAGCGAAACGCAGTTCTGGTCGGTCAAAGAAACCAGTGCTAGTTGAAAGCTTGAGTGTTGGTGCAACTGTCGCTTTGTAGAAACCGCCGCTCGCTTGCTCTGTCGAGTTGTCTAAATCCATGTATTGCAATGAACCTTCGTAAACCATCTCAAAGTTCTCTGTGAACTCTTGAGCTAATCGAACGTTTAAAGAAGCCCATGTGAACTCGTCATTCTTCTTCAAACGGTCTTGGCTATGCTCTGCCATTAATGCAGGTGCTAAGCGCCAGTTGTCGCCAATGCGAGTGACACCGTAGCTAAACAGGCGAACGGCTTTCGCGTCATCCAGTAGATCACCATTTGAACCGATGCCTTTTAGCTCTGCACCTAGGCCACGACCCACTAACATACCCGTTTTAGAGAAGCCTTCGCTCAGACCAAAGAAGTTGTCTCCATGGTACGCAAACATTGCGTGTACACCGCTTTCAGCTGCGCCATTTAGGCGGCTATCGTTGTCTGCTGAGGTCATACCGCTCAACATCACTTGCCATTGGCCAATACGGTTATTCATGGTTGCAATGTAGTTTTCTACATCTGTTGACGAGCTATCAATCTCACCAAAATCTCGGCCATAAATAGAGAAATTCGCTTTCCAGTTGTCGCTCATCTGAACGTCATAAACGCCCGCACCAGTACCTGATAAGAAGACAATATCCGAATCGAAAAAGTGAATATCAAAGTTGTCGCGATCGAATCGTTTACCCGCCCAAAACGTTGCTTCAGAAAACGCTTCAGATTCAGAGAACATGCTCAGACGGTTCAGTTCTGAATACACTTGTCGCACATTCAACTGGCTTTCGCTGGCAGTCCACTCGTTATTTGTCTCAGTACTGTCGGCCAACATGATGCGAAACAAAGCACTAGAGCCATCGTCTGCAAATCGCTTATGAATCAAGTTCGCTTCAACGTAATGATCATCTTCAACACCAAGACGTCCAATTGGAGCTCCAATGGCACCCGCCGCTGTCATGTAAGGACCAGTACCTGTCGCGCCGTTTAGGTCGTCGTTGATCAATAACCCAGAGCGAGCATAGCCGTGAAACTCAAACGAAGAAGCCTTTTCATTGGCCTCGGTAGAGACCTGCTCTGTTTGTGCAACCCTTTGTTCTAATTCATTAATACGTTGCTCTAATGCTGCAACGTCTTCACTTGCTAATACCGATGTAGTCATTAGCCCCATTGTTACAGCAACCGCTAAAATGTGTCGTTTCATTCTGATGTTCTCACGTTAATTGTTTTGGATTATCTGCAAACGTTCCCAAAATAATTCGTAAGCACATTTCGGCTTATACTTTTGATGTATAAGCTCTATATCGAAGAAGAAATAGAAATCAGTCGTGTTGATTACTTCACTTTTGTATCTGAGTGGATGATAGATCGATAATTTCGGGAACGTTACCGAAAATGCATAATTCTGATAACTTTGTCACAAGTGAAATTGATTAATGGGCGAAAAATAGTGTATCGCGCACATTGAAGCCTTTATCAAGGTCGTCGATAAGCTAGAGTCAGTTACGAACAAAGCGTGATGAAACACACAATAACCACCACCTTTAACTGATGAATAACTCGATTATCGAAGGTGAACACGGTTTTGTTCGATCTAATAAATGACGATCGAATCATAAAAGGGAAGTTAGAAATGAATCCAGATACTTATGAAAGCTTCCAATAAAAAAGCCAAGTTGAACCTTAGTGATCAACTTGGCTTTAAATGGCTCAATGAATGCTTTCTAGCGCGTTGTAACGTCACAAAAGTAGAGATTATTTAATTGGATAATGTCGCTTTAAAAACGCAATCACATGCGGTACATACTTATCGGTATCAAAAATTGGAGCACTATGACCAACACCCTCCTCGATAAACAGCTGATTCTCAATGCCGTACTTGTCCAAAGCATGTTTGAGGATCTGGCTTTGCGCTAAAGGCACTCGCTTATCCAGTGTTCCATGGAACTGAATGTAAGGCGGAGCATCACTGTTTATATAACTGGTCGTTGAAGCTTGTGCCGCTAGCTCTGGTACTTCACTCGGGATATCACCTAAAAAGCGTGACACCGACGACTTTTTACTGGTTGGTCTGTTCCCTTTATTACCTAGTTCCAGCAGATCCGTCGGGCCAAAAAAGCTTACAACTCCAGCCACTCGATACTTAGGTTCTGAGTAAAAGCTAATGTCACCGTGCGTATTACTTGCGCCGACCAATCCCGCTAAATGACCACCAGCTGAACGCCCCATCATAACCACGTTATCGGCGGCAAGATTGTACTTGTTAGCATGGTCATGAAGATAGTTAATAGCATCATTAATATCCGCGACTGGTTTTGGGAAAGTTGCTTCGCAACTTAAAAGATAATCGACCGCAGCCAACGCATAACCTTCATCCAAAACAGAATTAAGCAACAACGGGTTTTTAGTCGGAATATCGTCTTTAGTGCCACGCTTCCACGCACCGCCATGTACCCAAACGAGCAACGGATATTTTCCATCAACCTTTGCTTCTGTTTTGGGAAGGTAGAGATCAAGCTTGATCTCTCGTGCTTCTACCGTCTTAAACAAGATGTCCTTTTCTACTGTGTATACCGCATTAGCATTAGCATTAGCATTAGCAGCCGATAATCCAACAAATGAAAGCATCAGTAATTTTGTTATCTTTTTCATTATGAACCTCTTATCTAGAATGACGCTTCTGCTGCTAACCAGTAACGACGACCATCTTCAACGTAGCCAAACTCTTCGTAATCGGTTTGTTCATCAAATAGGTTGTAGATACCAGCCATCACCTTAAGGTTCTTTTGCACATACCAGTTGGCACCTAAGTCAACATAAGTAATTGATGGCGCTTCGTATTGTGTTTTTGAACTACTCGTTGTCGGTTCTGACTCTTTGCCACGGTATGTCACTCGTATCCAAGATTGGACATCATCACGTACTTGCCAATCTGCATTTACGGTAGCTAAATGCTCAGGAATTTGCGTTAGTGGCTTACCCTCATCTTCACCGGACTGCTTCTCAGTATGTGTATAGGTATACGTCGAACCGACAGAAATCGCCTCGGTAATGCCTTTATTTATCGTGTATTCAGCACCGTAAGTAATCGCGTCTTCAATGTTCACGTAGGTAGAATCACAACCACGTCGGCCACAGTTAGTGCTCAGCTCTTTCTTGTCGATCTTGTCTTTAAAGTCACTGTAGAACACGGTGAAGTTCGAGCTTAAATCGGCATCGCCAACAAAGTACACGCCCATTTCACTGTTCACTGACGTCTCGGCTTTTAGATCAGGATTACCGTAAACCGAGCAGTCGCCACCACAACTTTCTTGCGCCCAACCCGCTTCCATCTCAGTTAAGCCTGGTGCTCGATAACCCGTTGAAACACCGCCTTTCACTGTCCAATATGAGTCGACACTCCACACACCATAAACGCGAGGGCTCAGATGAGACTCGAACACGTCATTTTGATCAAATCTGAGACCAGTTGTTAGAGCAAAAGAATCGGTGATGTACCATTCATCTTCCGCAAACAGTGACCATTGGTTATTTTTGAAGACATGATCTTCTGCAGAATCTGTCAGCTCCTGACGTGTATAGTTGAAGCCGATAGTTAGGTAGTGCGCCTCAAGCACAGGCATAGACCATTGTGAGTTCAGAGTCAGGTTTTCCACTTCCATTTCTCCGCCTTCATTCTCCACCGTTTCATTGTTGATGTATGAAGTGCCCGAGCCCCAGTCGTAGTTGCCTGAGTGAGATAGGCCCAATGATTGACGATTGTTCACACGCTCAGAATCTGTGGTTTTCGATTTTCCATCCGTCGTCACTCGTTCTTGATCGTGATAGGTGTAATCAAACGAGAAAGTATCGTCATCCGTAGGCGTCAAGTGTAGTGCGCCACGGTAACTCTCTAATGTTTTGCCTCCGTATCCGTAAAGAATCTCATCTTCCTTACGCTCTTGATATAAACCAGAGAAAGAAGCACTCAACAAGCCATCAATAAGAGGGCCCGCTAGATGCACTTGGCTTTGATATGAATTGCCCGAGTCTGAGTTCTCTTGCAGTGTTGTTTCACCACGTACGCTGCCATACCACTCTTGATAATCTTTACGAGTGATAATGTTGATCACACCGCCAATCGCGTCTGAACCGTAAAGCGTCGACATTGGGCCACGCACGACTTCAACTCGCTCAATCGCGCTTAGAGGTGGTAGCCAATCTTGCTCAAAGCCACCACTGCTGTTTTGTTGTGTTTCACGGCCAGACTGCTTGCGTCCATCGACCAAAATCGCCGTGTATTCTGCAGGCATACCACGTATTGAAATGTCTTGGCTCGAACCACCACCTGTCACTATCACACCAGGTACATCACGCAGCGCGTCTGTCAGATCTTTATACGATCGGTTTTCCAGCTGCTCACGAGTAATCACGCTGATCGACGCTGGCGCTTCAGTGACAACCTGCTCATAACCAGCTGCTGTCACAACCATGGTTTCCATAGTCGTCGCTTCAATGGTCAAAGCTTCGGTATCAACTTGATTTACTTGTTCGTTAGCAAAGCCCATCACAGGGAATACAAAACACGCAGCAGCTATAGACTTAGAAAGGGGGGAACGAGTAAACGTTTGAATAGTGTTCATCTTGGCTCTACTTAAATTGAGATTGCATTTAATAATCATTCTCAATTAGAGCGGCGTAAATCATTCGCTTCAAGCATAATGCTATCGCCAAAATAGAATATCGCTATCCGCCAGACGGATAGTTACCTTCATCTTATGCTTGATATGAAACTGATGATGTTGCGAATAACGGCTCTCAAATCACTCAGACTTCGGTGCTTACTTAACTAGAAGTCACTCTCTTTTAAGAGTACGTATCTTTGCCTACATAGAGGTCTTTGAATATTTCACGTACCCATTCACACATCGGGTCATCATGAAATCGCTTGTGCCAGTACAAATAAACTTCTTGAAAGCTCAAGTGGAGTTCTTCTGGGACTTCTCTGGTGATCAGGCGGGGATCATGACACGCTGCTTCTGCAAAAGGTGTTGGAAGGTGAAAGATGATGTCGGTTTCAGCAGCAATACTTGGCGCCGAGCTGAAGTTACTCAACTGCACAGGTGCAGACAGGCGCTGCTTTTTATTGGCTAAACCGAGTTCTTGGTATTTGTGTTCGAAAGAAAGCCTTTTCTCACCTTGTAGAGAGACTTGGCCAAAATCATATTCCGCCAGCTTTTGTGGGGTCAGAGTTTCATTCGCCAATGGGTGCTCTCGGCTCATCAACAAACGGAACGTGCGCTTCGCCACTGTCATACGATAGATATTTTGCTCAGCAGAAGGCGGCTGATGCGAAGATAAGGCAAAGTGCACATCACCTGCGACCAAGGCTTCGAAATGACGCTTGGGCGCAGAATCTAAACTCACGATCATGTTCGGCGCTTCTTTGCGGATCTTAGCGATCACCTTGGGCATTAAGGTATTAATTTGAGGCAGTAAGCCATAAAATTTCACAGTACTATCAACCTTGCTTGGGTCAAACGACTGCTTATGAACCAACTTTTCCAGGTTAGTAATAACGGTGTTGATATCGTTTTTAATCGACTCTGCTTTTGGGGTCAGCTCATAGCCATACTTCTTACGTACCAGCAGCTCATCATCAAAGAAGGTACGCATTTTTTGTAGCGTACGACTTACCGAAGACTGGCTCATGTTCAGAGACATTGCGGTATTAGAGACGTGTTTTTCTTCGAGTAAATGCTTAAGAACGAAAAGAAGATTCAGGTCAATCTGGGAGAGGTTCATGAGTGCGTCACCAAAATAATGAGGGCATCGTTGAGACAATACGCCGCGCTCAAACCACGGCAATGCATATCAATGATTGGGGTTCAAGATACCGAGTTAACGGCTCTGCGAGCATGATTTAAAGTTCAATAGAAAAACGACTAAATCAAAAAATAGAAATAGAGATCGCTACTTTCTCTTACCCTGCTCCACCAACTTTTCATTCCATGCCGTATTGCCGTCACGCTTAGAGACATCGTACTCCGCACAGAACTGAGATATGGTCATATTGTTATCGCCAGTGGCAAGCTTGAGAGCCAACTGAACTTGTTGAAGCTTGCTTTGCAGTCGCAAGATTTGACCAGCATTTGGGCTTTTCTCTTTGGCGTATTTTAAAGCCGCATGCTTACGTTCTGCCGCGCCCGCTCGGCGATCTGCTTCTGATAACAGATACTTGAGTTGAGCAACACTCTTGCCTTTCTTGAAGGCAGGATCAAGCAACTCAACGCATTCATCAAACGATGGATCGATAACGTATGGGTCAACTTTATGAGCTTGTTGGCGCATCCATTCGAGTGCGAGTTTTTCATCTGACATAATTACATCTTTACCAAAGAAACAGCCCTATATGGTATCGCTCAATAGCAAACCGCTGCAATAACAAATTGAGTGACTTTACGCCTTTTTACACTGTGCCGATTGACTAATTTAACAATCACAGCTCCAATAGTTGGCTTTAACGCATCACAAACAGCTCTTCGTGGTAGTGCTTTTCAATATCAAATTGATAGGTGTCTAATTCTTTTTTCAGTGATGTAGAGAACAACTCCGGCCCGCAGAAATACATCTCGTACTCGTTGAGGTCGCCACATTGATTGACAATTCTTCCGGCGTTTAGCCGCGGTGAGTGCAAGGTATCTATCACGGTCAACTTCACACCAACCGCGTGTGCTAGGTGCCACAACTCATCGATTAATTGCTTATCAACACCGCGAGTACAATAAAACAGTTGAATACGAGGATGATCTCGTTCTGTTTTGAGCGCTTCAAGTGTTGCAAAAAACGACGCTATCCCGACACCACCAGCAATCCAAATTTGTGGCTTGCTTAGGTCAAAATAAAGTCGACCATAGGGTCCTTCAACCGTAACCGCATCGCCCGCTTTCACTCGTTCATATAGGCCATTAGTAAAATCACCCAGCTCTTTGATCAAAAAGCGCAGCTCTGGATCATCACTGCCAGAAACAATGGTAAACGGATGCGGGTCTTCATTACCGAAACGCAAGTACGCAAACTGCCCAGCTTTGTGACCTTGCCAAGATGCCTCCGGTTTTAACACCAGCTCCATCACTTCAGCTTGTGGAAAATAGCGAGTCGAGATAATCTTCGCTGAGTGACGATTACGACGCCCAACCAAGCCCAACAAACTGTAAATCGCTGCGATAGACCCAGCCAAAGCAAATGCCACAGTTAGATAATAAATAGGTTCTCCCCAATACGCTCGTTTAAGCAGGATTACTGAGTGGAAAGCGATAAACAGGTACGCAACCGACATCAGACGGTGCGACAATTTAAACGGTTTGTACTTCACTGCCGCCCATAGTGACGCCACCAGTAAAATGAGCAACAAGTAGAAGCCCCACTCGCCAATACTCTGAGCAATACCGCGTAATTCATTGACCCATAACTCCCATCCAGTCAAAACAGCTTGCGGCCCTGAACCATCGTGTCGAACAGGCTTATCTAACACACCAGACACCACCAATGACTTAGGTATTTGGTACCACAACCAGTGTGTCACACCCAGTGCAACACCACCGATACCGAGCCATTTATGGACTCGATATGCTTTATCCATACCTTTCAGCCAATTCTCAACCATAGGCAAACGCATCGCCAAGATCATTGTGATGGACATTAACACCAGAGACAAAATACCTGAGTACTGAATCATGGCTGAGCGCCATTCAAAGACATCGCTTGAAGCGAATAATTGCGGTTCCATCGCAAACCAAAAGGCTGACATTGTGGCAATCATTGCCCAAATGATATTGCGGACTGTTTTCATTTGTTAACACTCATAAAGACGACATCATTACTTTAGCTCCTGTGATGTAAAGGGACGTCAACGTACGTAAATCTATGCAAAGGATCTCGTTCATTGTGCTGTAGCAGAGATAAAAGAGACAAACTGCCCACGGCCAATAAGCGCTCTTTGATCGATAAAAGCGGATTCTTCGTACATATAAGTCCGTTAGTGAGCATGCTCGAAGATAACAATAAATGAGAAGAAGAGAAGATATGAAGGACATGACCCTTTCTAAACAAGATATCCAAACAATGGACCCGCGCCACCGCATTCGTTTAGTTAATTCCTTGTCTGGATTTAAAAGCGCCAACCTAATTGGCACTTGTGATAAACAGGGGTTTGAAAACCTTGCGATAGTAAGCTCTGTCATTCACCTAGGGTCTGATCCCGCGCTGCTTGGTTTTATTGTTCGCCCAGATAAAAGCCGACGTCATACGCTAGAAAACATCCTAGAAACTAAGTACTTCACCGTTAACAGCATTGGTGCTGACTTTGTTAAAAAGGCCCATCAAACCTCGGCTCGCTACCCTAAACCAGTCTCAGAATTCAACGCGGTCGGCTTAACGGCCTATTATGACGACACATTCCCCGCTCCCTTCGTCTTGGAGAGCAGTTTAAAGATAGGGTTAGCGTTCAAAGAACAGATAACAATCGAAAGCAATCAAACGCAAATGTTGATCGGTGAAGTTATAACAATTCACGCACCCAAACGCGCCGTGATGCCGGATGGCTACCTTGATTTAGAAGCGTTGGATTTGGTCACGGTATCAGGGCTTGATAGCTACCACGTAACTCAAAGACTGCACCGATTAAGCTATGCAAAACCACAACAGCCACTCTTTCCACTCACTCGTGAAGGTAACCCAACTTCATGGGAAGCTTTCGAACTCAATCTAAACTAATTTTGTTCGGCAATTTGCTATCAAAAGTGCTAACGTCCTTTAATTCCAAGAGATGCATCTCACACAGGCGCATCTCACTGAGCACACTATTCATTCTTACGTCTGTTTCCAAGGACCCTTTTGAAGTTAACTCACTTTAAATACAAAACGCGCGAAGGCCCAGACTACCGACATGGCGATCAGGTGTCATTCATGGACATCAAACAAACCTTCGGTATGGGCAGCATTCGTGTGGGTGCTTGGGTGACGAAAGAAGAAAAAGAGTTGGCCGCAAATCTGATATTCGATTCGCTAGCCGACTTGGCTTACATCTTGGCTTTGCCACCAGAAGCGATTGGCCTTCGCGGCACATTAGGCTTAGCGTTCGGCAGTGGCGGCAGAAAAGGCGTACAAGCACACTATGCCCCGAACCAACGAGAATTAGCCCTCGCGAAGAATGCCGGAGCTGGCGCGCTCGCACACGAGTTTTGGCATGCATTTGACCATTATATCGCTGAGAAAGCGTTTGAGATTGGTGACACCTCCGGTCCTCGCAAGCAAATCTTGTTCGCCAGTGACTGTTGGTTACACGATAGAAAGGTGCGACCTCATCCATTAAATGAAAGTTTGATGTCTGTGTTTGACGCCACATTGCTTAGCGACAATAACTTGGACAAACACGATTACGTGGCACGCAGTGTCATTGCCGACAAGGCAACGTCGGCTCGTTACTTCTCATTGCCAACAGAAATGATGGCTCGTGCCTTTGAAGCTACGATTGAATCCTGCTCAGATATCGAGAATTCTTACTTAGTCGATGGCACGACCAAACCGGATATGTTCCCTCTCTATCCAGATCTCACGCATCGCAAAGAGATTTATCAAGCGCTGCAAGGTTACTTCGCGCCGTTGGGCCGATCTTTAAGTAAATAGCATTTTGAGTCAGTAACACTCTGCAGATTTACAGTGAGTGACATGTACCATAAGTTGATCATGTGTAATCTCTGAGATAACATGTACAATAAGCGGAACATGTACAACAGTTAATTCATGAATAATTAACTATTCTGTGTATATAGAAAGATTAAACATATCCAAAAACAACAGGGTAAATAAGTGATGAATATTGTTTCTTTTACTGAGGCCAGAAATAGCCTTAAGTCTGTGCTCGATAGAGTGGTAGACGATTCTGATGTTACGGTAATAACCAGACGAGATTCAGAAGATGCAGTGGTCATGTCTCTTGATCATTTTAATTCAATGCAAGAAACCTTGTACCTAATGAGCTCGCCTAAAAACGCTGAAAGATTGGCTGAATCCATTGCTCAACTCGAAGTCGGAAATACAACCGTTCGAGAATTGAATAATGACGAATGATCGAAAGATTGTATTTACAGATAATGCTTGGGAAGATTACCTATACTGGCAAACCCAAGACAAGAAAACGCTCAAGAAACTAAATAAGTTGATTGAAGCCGCCAAAAGAACGCCCTTTGAAGGGATTGGAAAGCCGGAGCCACTAGTCGGCAACCTGTCTGGATTTTGGTCAAGACGAATCGATGACAAGAATCGATTAGTCTATAAAGCAGATGACGATAACTTTTACATAATTGCTTGTCGTCACCACTATTAAAAGCCGTAAGCAGCACATAGAAAGGGCAGTAATGATCAGTTGGCCATCTTTAGTAAAACTCGACGGTGATGATGAGCTTATTTACGTCGCGTCCGAGAACGATTTTCAAGCAGAATGCTCAGACATGATCTTGGGCGAAGAGGATTACCTCATCGATTCAGTTGGCGACAGCTATTCGCTTCAATCGAGTTCTAACAAACTGTCTCTAGCTAAACGAGCGGACCAGTATTCGGTTGAAAACGTGACCAAACTCATTCGAAACCACGAGTTTCAGAAAGCCGAAGTGTGCCTGATGAAGATCCACTTCCTAACGATTGAAGAAGCGATTCAGTCACTCGCTTTTGAACCTCGTTAATATCGGTTATTAATTCGAAACCTAGATTCGAATCAGAAATTCCAAACAGAACAAACAAAAACAGCGCCTCAATAGGCGCTGTTTTTCGTTTTATCTCGTTATCGCTAGTTTAATTAAGCGATGAAAAGTGAGATTACGCGACAAGAAGTCAGATTAAGCGATAAAAATCTGTGCCAGTGCGTAGCCTAAGCAACATGCGCCTACTACACCGATTAAACCAACCGACATGAATGAGTGGTTGAAGTACCACTTACCAATCTTGGTGGTGCCAGAGACATCGAAGTTAACCGTTGCGATATCTGATGGGTAGTTCGGGATGAAGAAGTAGCCGTAAACTGCTGGCATTAAGCCGATCAACAAGGCTGGGTCGAGTCCTAAGCCGAGACCAACCGGTAGCATCATACGTGCTGTTGCTGCTTGTGAGTTCACCACAACCGATACGATGAATAGCGCTAGAGCAAACGTCCACGGGTAGTTGGTCACCATTTCCACGATGCCAGATTTGAACTGAGGCATTGCGTATTGGAAGTAAGTATCCGACATCCAAGCGATACCGAAGATAGCAATTGCTGCCACCATACCCGATTTGAATACCACACCGTTTGGCACATCACGCGGGTCAGTTTTGGTTGCCAGCAAGATGATACCGCCGAAACAGAGCATCATCATTTGGATGATCACCGACATCTTGATTGGCTTGTCGCCGTCTACGATGGTTCTGATCTCAGGCACCATCGCCACGATAACAATCACGACAATTGAAAGTAGGAAAATCAATACCGCATTACGAGCCGAAGTTGGAAGTACTTCATCCAAAGAGGTCGCTGTAGTGCTTTCAATGCGCTTTTTCCACTCAGGATCTTTTAGACGAGCTTGGTATTCAGGATCGTCGTTTAGTTCTTTACCGCGTTTCAAGCTATACAGAGAAAGCAAAAGTGTGCCGAACAAGGTTGCAGGAACCGTCACCATCAGAATAGAAAGCAGAGTAATAGAGTGTTGGATATCAGAAAGTTGTGCGAGGTAATAGACCACAGCAGCAGAAATTGGTGATGCCGTGATAGCTAGCTGAGACGCAACAGACGCAGCCGCCATTGGGCGTTCAGGACGAATGCCATTCTTCAACGCAACATCGCCGATGATTGGCATAATTGAGTAAACCGCGTGGCCAGTACCCAATAAGAAAGTCATCGAGTAAGTCACGAACGGTGCTATCAAGGTGACGCGTTTCGGGTTCTTTCTCAGTACCCTTTCCGCAACTTGAAGCATGTATTTCAAGCCACCAGCCGCTTCGAGGATCGAAGCACAGGTAACAACAGCGAGGATGATCAGCATTACGGTGACAGGTGGAGACGTTGGCGGCATCTTGAAGACAAACACCTCGATAACCAAGCCAATCCCAGAAACAACACCTAAGCCAATACCGCCATACCGAGACCCGATATAAAGTACGACTAATAAAAATAGAAACTCAAAATACAACATAAGCAACCTTGCTAAAAATATGGACTAATTATATTTTGTCCTTTAGTTCAGCCTTTTACTTATTACTTGGTCACACTATGATTGCAGGCTTCCGCAAATTGTTTTTTATAAGATTATGGTCACGCTAACACGCCCGTAAGTTTATGAAATGTAATAAGAAGACAGACGCACGACCTAGATTTGTTATGTGGAATAATCATAATTGTATCTGTTAGATCTGGATGACCTATAAAATACCAGGCTCATAACTCAACGATATTATTCCAACCACAATCAATCACATTTAAAGTCATTCAAAAGCATATTGCCGAGCCGATTGAATACATTCTTACTGAACGCTGACTCGCCTATCACTAGACACTATGTCAAAATACCCGTCCTCACGACGACAACACAGAAAGAACCACGTATATGAATTTTCAAGCTGCTATTTTTGATATGGATGGACTGCTGCTCGACACTGAGCGACTTTGTATGCAGGTTTTTGAAGACGCATGTCACGCGCAAGGTGTTCCGTTTTTGCAAGATGTCTACCTAGGCATCATTGGTTGTAACGCAAAAACCATCGAACAGATTTTTCGAAATGGTTACGGTGAAGGGTTAGATTACCCAGCGCTGAATAATGAATGGCGCACCCGCTACAGTGCAATTGTTAAAAACCAAGCAATCCCGGTAAAAGATGGCGTGATTGAGCTGCTTGAATGGCTAAAATCGAATGACATTCCAATCGCGGTGGCGACCTCCACTCAGCTTGATATCGCGAAAAAGAAGCTTGAGCTGGCTGGCCTAGATTCTTACTTCACCTCACTAAGCACAGGCTGTGAAGTCACCAATGGTAAGCCTCACCCCGAGATCTACCTGCTAGCGGCAGAACGCCTAGGTGTTGCCCCTGAAGCCTGCCTAGCGTTTGAAGACTCAAACAACGGTATTCGCGCATCAATGGCAGCCAACATGATCAGCTTCCAGATCCCTGATTTGGTTGAGCCTTGCGAAGAAGTGAAAGCGCTTGGACACACTATCAGCCCTTCTTTGCATCATGTGTTAGCAAAACTTCAACAAGCTGCAGCTTAGGCTCTTATTACCGTTGATAACGCTTTAATCAACACAGAATAACCTTTCTATTAAGCCGACTCACAGAGTCGGTTTTTTTGTGGGTATTCCTTTTATAAAAGATAAAAACTCGCGCTTGAAACTGTTAAAGTCGATGTGAAACGATGGAAATCGAGAAGCAATATTGATAATGGAGAAAGGGACGCGTGATAGAAAAATTTGAAAGCCAACTGCTTGATTTTGCAAAGCAAGAGATGACACAAGATGCAGCGCACGATATCAGCCATATTAAGCGCGTAGTCAAAACCGCCAAGGCTTTATGTACTCAAGAACAAGCTAAGCTTGAAGTCGTGGTGCCCGCCGCTTACCTTCATGATTGCTTCACCTTTCCAAAGAACCACCCAGACCGCGCTCAAAGCTCACAAATGGCGGCAGACAGGGCGATCTCTTTCCTCAAATCTATCGAATATCCTGCGTCCTATCTTGATGAGATCCATCATGCGATTGTCACTCACAGCTACAGCGCCAACATCACACCTGAAACGTTAGAAGCTCAAATCGTCCAAGATGCCGATCGCCTAGATTCTCTCGGCGCAATTGGCATTGCTCGCTGCCTGTATGTGGGCCAGAGTTTTAACGCAGAGCTCTATAACCACGAAGATCCATTCGCTGAACATCGTGACTTGGATGACAAGCATTACAGCGTCGACCATTTCTACGTGAAACTGTTTAAGCTGGCTGGAACCATGAATACAGAATCCGCCAAGTTAGAAGCCAACAAGCGCACCGACTACATGCGTGGTTTTCTTGAGCAATTGGGCTCGGAAGTTTAGCGGCTTAGAAAAAGAGACACACGATAAGGAAGAGAGAAGGATATGGAAATAAATCGCTTTAAAGCATCCGACGCTGAAGAGATCGTCACTTGGTTTACATCCCTAGAAGACTACGTGTTGTGGGGTGGGCGAACATTTGGTTGGCCGTTAAAAGCAACCTCCATCATCGAACGATCACAAGAGCCACATGTCGAGCTATATACCTTATCTGAAACTCATTCATTACCTGAACCGAACTCAGACACCAAAAGTAATGACTTACTTGGCTTTATGGAATTTCAGCGTATGTCAGACAATGAACTTCGCTTCTGCCGAGTCGCGATTCACCCAAACCTTCGAGGTAAAGGGTTAGGACAATCGATGCTTGAAACGGCCTTAGAGGAGGCGAAACAAATACCAGATGTCACCACCATCACCTTAGCGGTATTTAAGCAAAACCACGGCGCAAAACGCTGCTACGACAAAGCAGGCTTTCAGGTGGTCGACAAAGAGCCGAGCGTGAAAGAGTTCAATGGTAAAACATGGCCCTTGTATCAAATGGAATTGAAACTCTTTTAATTGGCTTTCATTTGATTTGAAGACAATGGCTTAAGCTCCTTTTCATATAGAAATTAGTCCCCATATCATAAAGAATCGCTTTAGTTTGGAACCTCCAATGACCCAAGAGAAATTCGACACCATTTATCAACGTGCGGCTCACCGTAAAGGCGGAGCAGCCGAACTCGAAAAGATTGTTCGTGCGCCCCTTTCCCAAGCCGAGTTATCGCAAATCACCGACGATCGTTGGCTAGCAGCCTTTACCGAAAAGGTATTCCAGTGTGGTATTTCATGGAATGTGGTGAGAAAGAAATGGCCGCAATTTGAAGAAGTGTTCTTTGAATTCAATATCGAAAAAATGCTGATGCTGCCGAATGAGATGTGGGAACAGAAAGCGCAAGATCCGCGCATTATTCGTCACCTTACTAAGGTGATGACCATCCCTGCCAATGCCACCATGATTCACAACGCCAAGCGTGAGGCCGATTCGTTCTCGCAAATGGTTGCCGACTGGCCATCAGAACGCATCACCGAACTTTGGGATTATCTGAAGAAACACGGCAAGCGACTGGGCGGTAACACTGGCGCTTACACCTTACGCCAAATGGGCAAAGATACCTTCATCTTGTCATCGGACGTTGAAGCGCATTTGCGCAGTACCGATGTGGTGGATAGCGGTCGTAACACCAAGCGAGCACAAGTCGCGGCGAGTAAGGCTTTCAACGAATGGCAGCAGCAATCAGGTCGTAGCCTCAGCGAAATCAGCCAGATCGTGGCATACAGCTGTGGCGACAACCGCGTCTAGTTCAAGAAGAATGGCTTAAAGCTTTAGATTGCACACAGTTCCCTGCAAACTAAATGTTATAAGTCATTAACAAATAAGCGTGCATCGCACTTTCATCCAGTGGCATTGTATAGATAAATGTATACAATATAGAGTAATACTCATGAATTATTCTCGACCAAGCCAACTCGACTAAACAAGGGTCCTTATCTCTATGACAGTTCTCAAAAACTCTGTCTCCAAAGGTGTAAAAACGAAAGTAACAGGCCAGACTCAAGACGATGTTGTTTACTGCCATATCTTCGACGCGATACTAGAACAAAGGCTGCCACCAGCCACGAAATTAAGCGAAGAAGCACTAGCAGAAATCTTTGGCGTTAGCCGTACTATTATCCGCCGTGCCTTGCTGCGTCTCTCCTTAGAACAAGTTGTGGTGATCCGTCCTAACCGAGGTGCAGTGATTGCTGCGCCAACGGTAGACGAAGCCAAACAAATCTTCAAAGCACGTGAAGTGATGGAAATTGCGATCACTGAGCTAGCGGTTAAGAACGCAACCAAAGCCCAAATCGACGAGTGTAGAAAACTGGTCGCGAAAGAGAACTGCGCCTTTGACCAAGGTGACTATGGTTCTGGCTTACGTTTATCTGGTGAGTTCCACATCAAACTGGCTGAAATGGCTGAGAACGCGCCACTGCTGGCTTTCCAACGCAGCTTGGTATCGCAAACCTCTCTGCTTATTGCCCAGTACGAAACCAGCAGCCACTCGAACTGCTCTTTGGATGAGCATGAAGGATTGCTGGATGCGATAGAGTCTGGCGATGAAGAGCAAGCTGTTGACCTAATGCGAGAGCATTTAAACCACATTCGCTCCAAGCTAAACCTAGACAGCAACACAGCTTCGAGCGATCTGCATGTGGTGTTCTCTGATCTGCTCAAGAGCAAGTCATAGTTCTGTTAACTAGATAGCCAAATCTTTTGTTAACAACTTTTCGTTAACAAACAAGAGAGAAGTAAGCCTCAGCGTTTACTTCTCTTTTTTATGCGTAAAGCCCTCTTCCATCGTTAGAAAATCACCACTACTTCCCCTGTTCGCCTTGTTATTACTTGCCTGAATGAGGTTATAGAACTGAATAACACAGATGTACTCACCTCCTTAAACTCCTACGATTTTTGTATACATCATCAAAAACACATTCACACCATTAAACTTACCAAAAGACCGTCAAATCTTTATAAAACAAACAAATAGGCAATAAAATAAATTGTATACAATTCAACACAACACCTCATTGTTGCATTTTTGTAAATAAATAGTTGACCACAGGGTCAGGATGGATAATTATTGACCTAGAAGTCAAAAAGAATACACATGGAAATATGTCGATTTACAAGGAGGTCTCTTGATTACTTTTTTGCTCAATCAGGAAATAAGACGCGAAGATAATCTGTCGCCAAATATGACAGTGCTCAACTACCTTCGTACCAAGGTTAATAAAACCGGTACCAAAGAAGGTTGTGGGTCGGGTGACTGTGGTGCATGTACGGTAGTTCTGGGTGAGGTGGTTGATGGACAACTGCAATACCGCTCGGTGAACTCTTGCCTTACGTTCGTTTCAGCGCTGCATGGCAAGCAACTGATCACAGTAGAAGATCTGCAAAATCGAGATCGCTCATTGCACCCAGTGCAAAAAGCGGTGGTTGATTTTCACGGTTCACAGTGTGGTTACTGCACGCCGGGCTTCATCATGTCGATGTTTGCGCTAGGCAAAAACAAACCCGATGCGAGCAAAGAAGACGTCATGGAATCACTGGCGGGTAACCTATGTCGTTGTACAGGCTACCGACCAATTGTTGATGCTGCGATGTCACTTTCAACAGACCAACCTTTGATCGACCAATTTGCTGAACTTGAACGCAACACCATCAAGAAGCTAGAAAGCATTCAAGACACTGAGGCCAACTTACGCCTTGGTCACCTCACCGCTTTTTCCCCAAAAAGCACCGATGAGTTGGCCAAGCTTTTTCAAGCCCACCCGAACGCTAAGCTGGTTGCTGGCGGTACGGATTTAGCGCTGGAAGTGACGCAATTCCATCGTGAGATTGAAACGCTGATCAGCGTGAACCTTGTTGAAGACATGAAGGTATGTGAAGAGACCGACACCGATCTAATCATTGGTGCCAACCTGCCTATCAGTGATTCTTACTCACTATTGAAAAAACACTACCCAGATTTTGGTGAACTGCTGCATCGCTTTGCTTCACTGCAAGTGCGTAACCAAGGCACCATCGGCGGTAATGTAGCGAATGCTTCGCCTATCGGTGACACCCCTCCTCTGCTGATTGCCCTTAACGCAAAGATCAAACTTCGTTGCGGTGACGAGTCACGCACCATGCCGATTGAAGATTACTTCATCAGCTACAAAGTGACGGCGCAAAAAGAGAGTGAGTTCATTGAACAGATCATCATTCCTAAGCCAACTAACGACAGCTTCCGAGCTTACAAACTGTCTAAACGTTTAGACGACGACATCTCTGCGGTGTGTGGTGCGTTTGATATTCAAATCGAAGACGGCAAGGTTTCTTACGCTCGTATCGCTTTCGGCGGTATGGCTGCAACACCTAAGCGCGCGGCGCGTTGTGAAAATACGTTATTAGGCAAACCATGGACAGACGCTAATATTAAGTTAGCGATGCAGGAACTGTATAACGACTTTGAGCCGCTATCTGATTTCCGTGCCAGCCAAGAATACCGTTCATTGTCGGCAGCCAATATGTTGCGTCGTTACTTCATTGAACAGCAGAACAAAAACAACCAAATCGAAACAAGGGTAACGTCTTATGTCTAAATCACACGAGCATGCGATGACCCACGAAGAGATGGTTACCATTGCAAAACAAGACCTAAAAACTGGCGTAGGTAAAAGCGTTAAACACGATAGTGCAGCCAAGCAAGTCACGGGCGAAGCGGTGTACATTGATGACCGCCTAGAGTTCCCAAATCAGCTGCACGTCTACGCACGCCTGAGCACTCAAGCACACGCGAATATCACCAAAATAGACCTGTCACCGTGTTACGAATTCGAAGGCGTGGCGATTGCCATTCAAGCGAAAGACGTACCGGGTGAGCTAGATATCGGCGCCATCCTACCGGGTGACCCACTGCTTGCAGACGGCAAAGTAGAATACTACGGCCAACCTGTGATTGCCGTGGCTGCCAATGATTTAGAAACCGCGCGTAAAGCCGCACACGCTGCAATCATTGAATACGAAGAACTCCCTGCGATTCTTGATGTAAAAGAAGCGCTAGAGAAAGAGCACTTCGTAACAGAAAGCCACACTCAACAACGTGGTGACTCAAAAGCAGCACTGGCAAAAGCAAAACACGTGATCTCTGGTGACCTAGAGATCGGTGGCCAAGAGCACTTCTATCTAGAGACTCAAATCAGTAGCGTAATGCCAACCGAAGACGGCGGCATGATCGTTTACACCTCGACTCAAAACCCGACCGAAGTTCAAAAACTGGTTGCGGAAGTGATTGGCGTGCCGATGCACAAAGTCGTGATTGATATGCGTCGCATGGGCGGTGGTTTCGGTGGTAAAGAGACCCAAGCGGCCTCTCCAGCGTGTATGGCTGCGGTTATTGCCCACCTTACAGGCCGACCTACAAAAATGCGTTTGCTGCGCAGTGAAGACATGCAGCAAACCGGTAAACGCCACCCGTTCTACAACCAATATACGGTCGGTTTTGACGACAATGGTGTAATTCAAGGTGCCGACATTACCGTTGCAGGTAACTGTGGTTACTCACCAGACTTATCAAGCTCTATTGTCGACCGTGCGATGTTCCACTCAGACAACGCTTATTACCTAGGCGATGCGACAGTGGTCGGTCATCGATGCAAAACCAACACAGCATCGAACACCGCTTACCGTGGCTTTGGTGGCCCGCAAGGCATGATGACCATTGAACACATCATGGACGAGATTGCGCGTTACCTGAAAAAAGATCCTTTGGAAGTACGTAAGGCGAACTACTACGGCGAAGAAGGCCGTAACGTGACCCATTACTACCAAACCGTTGAAGACAACTTTTTACCTGAGATAACCGAACAGCTTGAACGCAGCAGTGACTATCACGCACGTCGTAAAGACATTGCCGAGTTCAACAAGCAGAGCCCTATCTTGAAGAAAGGCCTTGCGATCACACCAGTGAAATTCGGCATCTCGTTTACTGCGACTTTCTTGAACCAAGCAGGTGCGCTCATCCATATCTACACCGATGGCAGTATTCATTTGAATCACGGTGGTACGGAAATGGGGCAAGGCTTGAACATCAAAGTGGCACAAATCGTTGCACAGGAGTTCCAAGTCGATGTCGAACGTATCCAGATCACCGCTACAAACACAGACAAAGTTCCGAACACATCACCAACCGCAGCCTCATCGGGCACCGACCTCAACGGTAAGGCCGCGCAAAACGCCGCAATGACCATTAAGCAGCGCCTGATCGACTTCGCTTCTTCGCACTTCAAAGTGTGGCCTGAAGAGGTGGTATTTAAGAACGGCATGGTGCAGATCCGCGATGAGATCATGACCTTCAACTCATTTGTTGAACTGGCTTGGTTTAACCAAATCTCGCTTTCGAGCACTGGTTTCTACCGCACTCCGAAGATCTATTACGATCACGAGAAAGCGCGCGGTCGCCCTTTCTACTACTACGCATACGGAGCATCTTGTTCAGAGGTTATCGTCGATACCCTAACCGGCGAGAACAAGATTCTGCGTGTCGATATTCTGCATGATGTGGGCGCTTCATTGAACCCTGCGATTGATATCGGCCAAGTCGAAGGTGGCTTTGTGCAAGGTGTTGGTTGGTTAACGACGGAAGAGTTGGTTTGGAACCAGCAAGGCCGCTTGATGACCAATGGCCCAGCGAGCTACAAGATCCCTGCAATTGCTGATATGCCAATTGATTTCAGAACGCACCTTTTAGAAAACCGTAACAACCCAGAAGACACCGTATTCAACTCGAAAGCCGTGGGTGAGCCACCTTTCATGTTGGGTATGTCGGTATGGAGCGCACTGAAAGATGCCATTAGCTATGTCGCCGTCGATGGCGCGATTCCTAAGCTCAACACACCTGCGACACCAGAGCGTATTCTGATGGCGATTCAGGAAGTCACTGAAACGGCTCCGACTTCGGTCGATGTTCAATCAGAAACGGCTTAATAAGGCTCATGATAGCTTGGGAAGTATAGAAGGGATTTAGGAGGACGTATGTTTAAGGATAATTGGATTCACGAACTGGCAAAACTGGAAGAGAACTACGAACCGTGTGTGATGGTGACGGTTCTTGAAGACAGAGGTTCCGTTCCACGCGATGCGGGCACCAAAATGCTTGTCACTCGTGACCGAATCATCGCTACGATTGGTGGTGGTCACCTTGAACATGTGGCCACTAAAATGGCTCGAGAGATGCTGATTGCCAGTGAAAAATCGCTCAAAGTGGAACGCTTCAACCTAGGTGCTCGTTTAGGCCAATGTTGTGGCGGAATGGCAACGTTAAGCTTTGAACCGATTGGCACTCAGCAGAACCACCTTGTGCTGTTTGGCGCAGGCCACGTTGCCAAAGCGCTGCTGCACATTGTCGCAACCCTACCCTTCCGTGTGACCTGGATTGATGAACGTGAAGAAGTGTTCCCTGAAACGCTGCCACACGGTGTTAAAAAGCTTGTCTCAGACGACCCAGTCGGTGAAGTGAAACACATGCAACCAAACAGTTATTACCTTGTGATGACCCACAACCACCAGCTCGATTTTGACCTAACCAAAGCCATTATTGACCGTGAAGACAGCCGTTACTTTGGCATGATCGGCTCGCTTACCAAGCGTAAGAAGTTCGACTTCCGCTTAGAGCAGCGCGGCTACAGCCAAGAACAAATCGAAACCATGCTTTGCCCGATTGGCATTAGCGCCGTGAATGGCAAACATCCTGCCGAAATTGCGGTATCGGTTGCGGGTGAACTGATCGCACACTATCAAGGCCAAGCGCTTGAACAAAAGCGCCCAACCAAACAATATCGAAATCAGGGTTTGACCGATCAACACAGTCAACCAAGCGACGTAGGCGAACCACCATTGGAAGAGAAGATCGCCTAACACAAGTCGCAAAGCTTCAGTGGCCATAACGTCGCTGAAGTCATTAAAAGGAAGTAAACATGACAACGCAACGCAAAGCTTATCGCGCCAGTATTTTACACAGCGTCGCCGACCCAAAAGACGTCGGCATCGATGAGTCTTACGACTATTTTGAAGACGGTGTTTTAGTGGTTGAGAACGGCCATGTCGTCGACTTGGGCCATGTCGACGAGGTATTGGCTCGCCAACCTAAAACACTCGAAGTCAAAGAATACAAAGACAAGCTGATCACCTCTGGCTTTATTGATACGCACATCCACTACCCTCAAACAGGGATGATCGCGTCTTACGGTGAGCAACTTCTTGATTGGTTAGAGAACTACACCTTCCCAGAAGAAAAGCGCTTCAAAAACCCAGTCTACGCACACAAAGTGGCGAAGCTATTCCTAGACGAACTAGCAAGCAACGGCACAACCACGGCACTCGTGTTCGGCACGGTACACAAAGAGTCGGTTAACGTTTTCTTTGAAGAAGCTGAGAAGCGCAACCTACGTATGATTGCGGGTAAGGTTTTGATGGATCGCAATGCGCCTGATTACCTCACCGACACGCCAGAATCTGGCTACGCCGACTCCAAAGAACTGATTGAGAAATGGCACAACCGCAGGCGTTTGCTTTATGCCGTGACACCTCGTTTCGCGCCAACCAGTACACCAGAACAATTGGCTACCGTTGGTAAATTGCTAGAAGAGTACCCAGATGTGTATATGCACACGCACCTTTCTGAAAACGAGAAAGAGATTGAATGGGTAAAAGAACTGTTCCCAGAGCGCGACAGCTATTTGGATGTGTATGACCACTATGGCCTACTGCACAAACGTTCGGTTTTCGCCCATGGCATTCACTTGTCTGATTGCGAATGTAAGCGCCTAGCCGACACGGAATCTGCCATTGCTTTCTGCCCGACCTCTAACCTGTTCTTAGGCTCAGGTTTATTCCGATTACCAGAAATGGAAGAGCACGGCATTCGTGTTGGTATGGGGACTGATGTCGGCGCAGGCACTAGCTTCTCAATCCTACAAACCATGAGTGAAGCCTATAAGATCATGCAGCTTCAACATAAGAAATTGCACCCAGCTAAGTCGCTATTCTTAGCCACATTAGGTGGTGCACGTTCACTGCATTTAGAAGACAAGATTGGCAACTTGGAAGTAGGAAAAGAAGCCGATTTCGTGGTGTTGGACTTACACGCCACACAATTGATGCGCTTTAGAATGGAACAAGCGACCAAGCTTGAAGAGAAGCTATTTGTATTGATGAGCCTGGGTGACGACAGAACCGTCAGCGAGACTTACATCTACGGCGAGAAAGCCTACGATGTGAATTTCAAAGATTATCAAAAGCTCGTTAGCTAGACTGAAAACCGAGTAACAATCGCTAGACAGCGACAGCCGTCGTTAATTAAAAATCCGTCCAGATTTATCTAGCCTTGAAAGACCAGTTGCTGATGCCACTGGTCTTTTTTGTGCTTCATTCAAAGAAATATAAATTAACCGTTCACAAACAACGATCTTCGGTGACGCCAAGTCATTATATTGATAGGTTAATGTTTATACATATCGACTTCATACTTCACTTTAGCGTCTCTCTAAAACATTCGTTTCTCAGCTAAATGGAAGCACTCAATCTAGAAAGGAATTCTATGTTCGAACAGGTCGTCAGCATTCTGTTTCCCGTTTTTGCTTTAGCCAGTGCTGGCTTTGCGGTGGGTCGTTGGCTCAAGCCCGATTTCAAACCGATCAATCGCATCAACATGGATGTGTGTATTCCTGCGCTAGTGTTTGCCTCGCTGACCACCATGCCTCTCGACACCGAACAACTGCCACTCATCACCGCCTCTTTGGTCGCGGTGTTGGTGCCCGCTTTATTGATGATACCAATCTGTAAGATCTTTAAGCTCAACTTCAAAGCTTGGGCGCCGCCACATATGTTCCGCAACAGTGGCAACCTGGCCATTCCCCTGTTCACCTATACCTTTGGTGAGAGTGCATTAGCCCCTGCGGTATTGCTGTTTGTGGTATCGGCATGCGTGCACATTAGTGTCGGTTTAGCGCTACTAAGCGAAGGTAATCCGATCAAACAGATCCTCAAGATGCCGATATTCTTAGCCGCAGCATTAGCGATGACGCTCAACCTGTCTGGCATTGCAGTATGGAATCCAATCTACGAAGCCACTTCACTGCTTGGACAAGCTGCTGTCCCAATTATGCTGTTGTCGTTGGGTTCGCAAATGGTGAACTTGAAGCTAAGCGGACTCAAAGTTGGCTTGCTGTGTACGGCTCAATCGCTGTTTACTGGTGCCATCGCCTTCGCCATCATCTACTTCTTTATCCCGCTGCCAACGCTGCACCTACAAATGATGGTGCTGTTCACCATGCTGCCACCTGCCGTGATGAACTACCTGTTCGCTGAACGGTTCAATGTCGAGCCGCCTAAAGTCGCATCTATGGTGTTGTTCGGCAACTTCCTAAGTGTGGTTACCTTGCCTATTTTACTGTCGTTCGCGCTGTCTATGTCGAGTTAATTGTTTACGCACTTATCCAGTTTAAGCTCTGCCGTCACTTTAGTAAGGCGCAGAGCAATAGCGAAACAGACTAAGTAAGGACTCACATACCAGAAGAGGCTTTCTAATGGCTGCTTCACCTGCGCTTCTCTGGTTTTTATGTATTGGTTTTTCTGCTTCTCATACTGACTCAGCATACCATCCACCCACACGGCATCGCTTTCAACCAGCGACACGCTCGGCGCAGGAACCGTAAAATCCGATGCGTTGGGTAACAAGGTGAAATCGACATCTTTGAACGTGATCGCCGTGTTCAAATACCATAAACACGCCTCATGGTGTTGCCCGTGAGAGTCCAAAGATGGCTGACCTGTACAGATGTCGCTTCTTAATTTATCCAAAGAAAACTGCTGAACCGATTCTAAAATCGCCACCGCTCTAGTTTGTTCGGTTTCAACCCAATCACCCGCTACTTTCGCACGAATCTCAGACACTGCACCCAGCATCCCGATACCCGCCAAGAACGGCCATAAATAATCCATAAGCTTCCATTTGCGTCGGCTCAAGTTGAACCCACACCAAATCGGAAGATGAAAAAGGAGCGTTAGCCCAAGCGATAGCAAAACGAAATTCAAAGAGCTAGAGAGCATGAGTTCGCTATCAAAGAAGTTCTTCATAATGAGAGACTTGCCTGTATAACAAAGAGAAATTTGATACTAAATTCGATATTTGAAAAGAGTGTAAGAGGAAAGTAAAAACAGCACAAAAAGTTAGGATTTGGATGAATAATATCCAATCGAAACTTGTTGTTATTTCAAAGCCAACACATGCTCGATAAAAGCCGACTTCTTTTCGCGGTATTCATCTTGTGGCCAACCTTCACAAGACATTTTGAGGGTGTTGTATTGCTCCACTAATGCCGGATTCGCACGTAGCTTGTCACGAAACCTTAGAAAACATTCGAACTCAGAACCATTGGCAACTACTTGCAAGGCCACGTCATGTCCTGATGTAGACTCCAACATGCACAGCTCCGGCGTTCTTAAGGTATCGAGTTTCTCATTGAAGCCGAGTGTTGTGAGTTGTTCAATGGCGTACTCAAGTTCACTCGATTCAATACCGACGAATATATCCAAGTCGCCTTTAGATACTGCAGATGGAATAGAAGATGCACCTACGTGCTCAACTCTCGCGTTAGGGATTAGCTTTTTGATGTCACGTTCGTATCGGATAAACAGCTCGTTGCAAGCTGCTTGGTATTGTTCCGCGGGATAAAATTTCATATATCCTTACTCCGAATCACAAACTATTGAACACACCAATTGCTAACAGAAGCAACACGATGCTAATAGCTCCGATATAAGAGATTCTGGTTCGCTCTTTGTCGGTTGGAATCAATGGGGGAAAGCGCCCTAGTGTGAATACTTTACAGACTATCCAGCCAGCTCCGCAACCAATGAACTCAATCAAGATCGACTGAAACAGATACCTAAAGAATGAGCTCAATGCCCTAAAATACGCGACTATCAAGTCTTCCATTTTTTGTCCTAAGTAAAGTCAATTTGGACTAAAAATGCCATGGGTAGAGATTCATATCAAGAACCTTATACAGGACTGCGCACGCAATGAATCAGTTTAAACGTAAGTACTTACTATCGACATGCAATGATTCACAGAGTCTTCTTTCTCACCAACAGGCGCAACATAGTGAATTGCAGCTTCGGCATGTTAGACAGCTAACATCGAAGTGTTAGCTGTCACGCATCTGAATACTAGGCTTCAGTCTCGCCTTTTAAGTCCTTTAGAGACTGCAGGTTTTCATTAATTTTGAAGATAACTATCATCAATTCACACCAAATTCTCGCACCTATAGCGCCGCCTAATATCGTAAACGCACCAAGAATAAACTTCTCAAATGTTACGCCTCCATATCCTCCAAACATGGTTGCTAGTCCTGAAACTACAGCGATTAGCAACAACAACCAATATAGGCCAGTAACTAACTTAGGAGTTAACATTGAGTCGAACGAAAAAACTGATTTCATTACTATATTTCCTTATTTTTTATGAAATTTATACTTGGGTATCTAACTAGTTCTTTGTGAATATTCGCAATCAAAAGCTTTGAATTTCAACAAGCTTTCCTTTCAGAACATACACATACCAAACATACAGCCTAAATTTCATGACCAACAACAATTTATATGCAACTAAATATGTCATGTAACGCAAATATCGAACTCACGTCGGTGGGTTCATAAAACTATTAAGGATGCATACTAATAAAGTTTCTAATATGCCTTTGTCCAAAAACAACAAAAAGCCCCGGTTATAGGAACCGGGGAAACAGGGTGGGATGAGTTTGGCGCGTGCCCGTAAACCAAACTCTCCCCAAGCCTCACCTAAGACTCATGCTCTTAGGTGAAGGATTCACATCATTATTGAAGCGTAGCGCCTTGCTCTACCCAAGTACCGATGAGTGCGCGCTCTGCGTCGGTCATTTGAGTCATGTTACCAAGCGGCATCACCTTAGTTGTTACTGTTTGAGCAACAATCCTTGGTACGTTGGCTTTAATCTCTTCTGGGGTATCAAACATCACACCGGCTGGCGCAGCAGCAAAAGCGGCGTGGCTCGGGGTTGATGAGTGACACACAGAACAGCGCTCTTGAATGACTTTGTTGATGGTTTCAAAGCTTACGCCTGCGCTAGCCGCTTGCATTGCGTGGTCTGCTGGTGCGGCCTGAGAACTAGTCGTCGTTGACGCGGTGTCGTTTGCAGCAAGTTCTTCTGTCGCCGATTCAGTCGCGCTTACTTGCACTTCTTGAACCACTGGTGCTTGTACAACCGGAGTCATCTGTTTTTTCGCGTAAGGTGAGGTAACAAACGCGAGCGTGATCATACCCAATGCCGCTACAGGTACTGTCCAGGCAAACTTCTGGCTACCATGACGGGTGTTGAAGTAGTGACGCACCAAGATACTGAAGATCGCTAAGCCAGCAAGGATCAGCCAGTTGTATTCCGAGCCATAAGTGCTTGGGAAGTGGTTACTGATCATGATGAACAGCACTGGCAGTGTCATATAGTTGTTGTGACGAGAACGCAGTAAGCCCTTCGCTGGCAGTGCCGGATCCGGTTCGCGCTTCTCTTCAATCGCTTTCACCAGGTTGCGCTGTGCAGGCATGATAACGCGGAATACGTTACCCACCATGATGGTACCAATAATTGCACCAACATGAATGTAAGCACCACGGCCACTGAACACTTGGGTTAGGCCATATGTCGCAGCAACAAGCAGCACGAACAGCACAACGCCAAGCAACACGGGGGTTTTGCCTAATGGTGAGTCACACAGTAGATCGTAGATAAACCAACCGGCAACGAATGAACCAATACCAATCGCGATTGCCGTTGTTGAATCAAGGCCAGAGCCCGGTGCAATCAGGTAAATCTCAGCGTTTAGGTAGTAAACCACACCCAGTAGACACACACCGGTGATCCACGTGAAGTAGGCTTCCCATTTGAACCAGTGCAGGTGCTCTGGCATCTCGGGTGGCGCAAGTTTGTATTTTTCTAGGTGATAAATACCACCACCGTGAATCGCCCATAAGTCACCTGAAAGGCCCGTTTTAGGGTTAACTCGGTTAAGGTTGTTCTCTAACCAAACAAAGTAAAATGATGCGCCTATCCATGCAACACCAACAATCATGTGAGCCCAGCGTATTGCTAAGTTCAACCATTCTGTAATATGCGGATCCATAATAAACTCCTGTATCACAACGCTTTAGCTAAGCGTTGCTCTTCCTTGTTGTCTTCCGTTGGCATATCTTCCAAATGCAATGCCACTAGGTCGTTCTCAAAATAAACTTCATCACAGTTATGTCCTTCTCCGCCTCTATCGACGATCAAGAACTGGTCTTGATCGGTGAGGGCGAGCACTGGGTGATGCCACACCCCTTTGTGATAGTTCACTCCTTGACGACCGTTGCTCAAGAAAGCTCGGCTATTGGCTAATGTTGGATCGTCGCCTTTTGGCGCAACAACAATTAAATAGGGTTGACCAAGTAATGGAATGAATGCCTGAGAGCCAAGTGGATGACGCTCTAACATTTTGATGGTCAGTGGGTAGCTCAACGGTGTGGCTTGGAAGATGCTGATGATGGCTTCTCCATCTTGGTCTTGCACATCCGTTGTCGCTAGCTTGTGGTAGCGACGTGTTGATCCACTATTGATCATGAAGAAATCACTATTATCGGACTCGATAACATCGCCAAACTCTGCAAAAGCCTGCTTGGTTAACGGTTCGATAGATAAACGACGTATTCCATTACTCATACTCATTTCCTTACCTATTTCGCTTTCGTACCAAACAGACGCAAACGGCTGATACCACCATCTGGGAATATGTTTGCACGTACGTGGGTAATCGCACCAAGGTCGTTTACCTCAGAAATGAATTCGTGAATCTCATGCGCTTGCAGCTTTTGTGCTGGCAAGAGTTCACGCCAAAATAGGCTTTGTGTTTCCACTTGGTCGTCGGTGCCACCTTTCACGTAAGCCGCTTGGATTGAGCAGCTGTCTGGGTAGTTACCTTTGAAATGAGCCGTATCCACTACGATGCGTTCGATGTTGCCTGGGTGGCCTAGTGCCACGATAACCCAGTCGTTACCTGGTGTGCGACGACGTGCTGTTTCCCAGCCATCACCCATGTTTTCACCACGGCCTGGGCCTAAGATGTTGGCTTTGTTGCCGTAGTGCTCATCGCTACATGCGAGTGCTCGGCCACCGTGTTCAACGGCTGCTAGGTCAACTTGTTGCTGAGAATCTATTGCGTCCCAATCCACGCTTGGTCGGCCATAAACACGTAGACGTGCGACACCGCCGTCTGGGTAGATGTTCAAACGTAGGTGCGTAAATACTTGGTCACTTTCGATGTCTTCAAGATGATGATGATCACCCTGTAGTGCCATTGAAGGCAGAATTTCTTGCCACTCTGTTGAATCTGTTGGCTCACCTTGTGGTGAATAACACGCGTCGATTGATGCCGAAGGTGGGAAGTTACCTGTGAAGAATGAGGTATCAATATCAACGCCAGCAATGGTGCCAGCTAGGCCAAGGCGAACGACACAGTAGTCGTAACCTTCGCCGCGTTTGCGTCTGCTTTCCCAGCCGTCCATCCACTTGCCGTTGTCGTCATATAAGTCGTCTTTCCACTCTGGCGCTGCGTGGCTGAGTAGACGGCTTTTATCTGCGAAAAAATCGTCGGTTGCGAAGATAGCTTCTGCGCCGAGTTTTTCGTCTGCAAGGTTTATGTACTGTTCAAATTTATGGGTCATGTCCGTGTAATCCTATGAAATTAATCAAGTAATAATAAAATGAGAACTTAGTGGCTTATGTTTTTACAAATCAAACCTTTAACGCACTAACACTGGGCTGAGATAGCTGTTAACTCCGTTAACTTACATATCCCAGAGACGAAACATCGCGATCTTGTTGATCTCTTGAATCGCCGTAGCAAACTCAGTTTCACTATCATTTCCTAATCGCATCTCGAACGACTCAAGAATTTGGTAACGATTGGCTCCCTTCACCGCCATGATAAAAGGGAAATTGAAGCGACTTTTGTAGCTGTTGTTGTAAGAAGTGAATTTTTCAAATTCTTCGGCGCTGCACTGGTCGATGCCCGCCCCCGCTTGTTCTTTGGTCGACGACTCGGTGAGTTCGCCGTTTACTGCTGCTCTGCCCGCTAAATCTGGGTGAGCATTGATCAAAGCCAACTGTTTGCCTTGGTCGGCATTTAACAAGGTTGATGCCATTTTTAGATGAAGATTCTCGATATGATCATCTTCGGCATTCAAACCTTGGTCATAAACCGCTTCAGCAACCCATGGGCTGTGTTCGTAGACATCAGCGAAATGAGCGACAAAGGTATCGCGTTCCATGGTTGTTGGTTGGCATGATCGAAATTCAGTCACGTATAGCCTCCTTGCTTCTCGCTTCGTTATTTTTTCTGTTGATAATTAGCTTGTTGTTGGTACGGGTGATGTTGGTGCCAGTGGTTGGCGATATCGATTCGACGACATAGCCACACGCTGTCATGCTGTTTTACGTAATCTAAGAAACGTCTTAATGCAGCAATACGACCGGGACGACCAATAAGACGACAATGCAGTCCTACCGACATCATTTTCGGTGCGGTTTCGCCTTCCATATAAAGGGTGTCAAACGTGTCTTTCAGATATTGGAAGAATTGCTCACCAGAGTTAAAACCTTGCGCCGTTGAAAAACGCATGTCGTTTACATCGAGTGTGTAAGGGATCACCAATTGCGGATGACCAGTTTCGGTGTGCCAATAAGGCAGGTCATCATCGTAGGCATCTGAGTCGTAAAGGAAGCCGCCCTCTTCTGCTATCAAGCGACGCGTATTTGGCCCCGTTCGACCGGTATACCAACCTTGTGGTCGTTGACCCGTCACTTGTTGGATAATCTCAATCGCCTTGGTCATATGATCACGCTCTTCTGACTCATCAATGTATTGATAGTCTATCCAGCGATAACCGTGACTACAGATTTCGTGGCCCGCTTCGACCATGGCTTTGGCAACCTCTGGGTGACGCTCAATCGCCATTGCGACCGCAAAGACGGTCAGTGGGATTTCATATTCATCGAACAAGCGAAGAACACGCCATACACCCGCACGGCTACCATATTCATAGATGGATTCCATGCTCATGTGACGTTCGCCTTTGATCGGCTGTGCTGACGGGATCTCTGAGAGAAAGGCTTCAGACTCGTCGTCTCCATGTAACAAACAACGCTCACCACCCTCTTCATAGTTCAATACAAAAGAAACCGCGACGCGCGCATTACCTGGCCATTGAGGGTTTGGAGGGTTAGCTCCGTAACCAATCAAATTTCTTGAATAATCCTTATTCATCCAAGTACTCCTAACATAAGTGGTTGGCTTAGCCGCTCTTTCACTGGTTCATCAAAATGAATCAGTGAATGGATTTTCCAAAAACCGAGCAACCTTACCCCTGTACATTTATTGTATACAATTATTTATCTCAATGTAAAGATTTTGTTATTCAAGTTAATTTTAATCATCCAAACCATTTAAAAACAGGATCTTAACGATGAATCTCTCGACCAAAAACCAATAACACACATCTTTAAAGGCAGAAAAAACGACTAAATAGTTAACATTTCTCCAACAATTCGCTTTACTAATTGTATACAGTTCGTACATAGTTAGTGATAACAAAGTGACCAGTTGCATTCTTTGCAGGGTCGAATTACACAGATAAACCACGGAACAGAGGAGCGCCAAAAGCGCTATTAAAGGACTATGGGAAGACTAACAACACACGTATTAGACACTACTCACGGCTTACCGGGTGCAGAGATCAAGGTCGAGCTTTATAAGGTCAACGAAGGCTCAACAGAAAAACTGGCGACGGTACTCACCAACTCCGATGGCCGAACCGATGCGCCGATTCTGGCAGGAAATGATTTCCGACCGGGGAAATACCAATTGGTGTTTTACGTCGCCGATTACTACAGAAGCAAAGGCGTGGAGCTGGATGGCGTACCCTTCCTAGATGATGTGGTTATTCGCTTTGGTCTAGATGATCCAGACGCGCACTACCACGTTCCTCTTCTCGTCTCGCCTTACAGTTTCTCAACCTATCGGGGCAGTTAGTCCCGTGACCTAGAACTTCGAACTAGGCTCAATCACCAAATATTAAACAGATTCACGTGTACACCCCAAAGGTGTGCACCCACTAAACACGCTCATATAAAAATACTAACAACGTTATTAGTTAGAAGTTGATGACTAAACAACAGATAACTAAAGAAATAACGGCTAGGAAAAAACCTTAAAACTTAATATTGAAATCTCGCTGTATTCAATAAATGGATCACAACATAAAAGGACTTGCTGACATGAGTGAGAGTAAAACAGAAATACTCAACCAAGATGCGAACAACGGAATTTTAGAGAAGTTTTTTAAAATTAAGGCCCACGGAAGTAGCGTAAAAAATGAGTTAGTCGGTGGTGTCACTACCTTCGCAACCATGGCTTACATCATCTTCGTTAACCCACAAATTATGGCCGCATCGGGTATGGATGCAGGAGCGGTATTCGTCGCAACCTGTATTGGTGCAGCTATCGGTTGTTTGTTAATGGGGCTATTTGCGAACTGGCCTGTCGGACTTGCGCCGGGCATGGGCTTGAATGCCTTTTTCTCGTTCACGGTAGTAAGCGAAATGGGCTACAGCTGGGAAGTGGCACTGGGTGCGGTGTTTATCTCAGGTATCTTGTTTGTCGGGATGAGCTTCTACAAAGTCCGCCAATGGATCATTGAAAGTATCCCTGTGAGTTTACGTTACTCCATGACTGCGGGCGTTGGTTTGTTCTTAGGTCTGATTGGCTTAAAAACAGCAGGTATCGTCGTCGAAAACCCAGCAACTTTGGTTTCTCTAGGTGACTTCACTAAACCTGAAGCGCTACTGGCCGCTATCGCATTCTTGATCATCGCTGTTCTTAGTGAGCGTAAAGTCTTTGGTGCGGTGTTAATCGGTATTTTGAGTGTAACGCTAGTCGGTATGATGCTTGGTTTAGTGCATTACAACGGCTTCTTCGCGGCGCCACCAAGCTTAGCGCCTACGTTCCTAAAAATGGACATTATGGGCGCACTCGATGTTTCGATGATCAGCGTTATCTTGGCTTTCCTTTTTGTAAACATGTTCGATACCGCGGGTACTTTGATGGGCGTGGCTGAGCGTGCAAACCTAACTAACCCTGAAACAGGAAAAATTGAAGGCCTGAGCAAAGCGCTCAAAGCCGACAGTATCTCAAGTGTGGCAGGTGCGTGTGTGGGTTGTCCGCCAGTAACCAGTTACGTAGAAAGTGCAGCGGGCGTTGCAGCAGGCGCACGAACAGGCCTATCTGCGATTGTGGTTGGTGTGTTGTTCTTAGCGGCAATTTTCCTATCTCCACTAGCAGGCATGATCCCCGCTTACGCAACCTCTGGCGCGTTAATTTACGTAGCGTTCGTGATGATGAGCAGCATGCAGCACGTTGATTGGAAAGACTTCACCAACGGTGCACCTGCAGCTATTACTGCCCTGATGATGCCACTGACATTCTCTATCGCAAATGGTATCGCACTGGGTTTCATTACCTACACTGTGCTGAAACTGGCGACAGGCAAAACAAAAGACGTCTCGATTTCGATGTACTTCCTAGCCGCGATTTTTGTCGCGAAGCTCGTGTTCATCGGTTAATCAAATCGTTCTTGAGCCGTCGCTTAGACATTTGGTCATTTAGAGATGGCTCAAGAATGAGTGCTTGGTTTGTTCACAAGCCAAGCTATTAAGACACATGCTAGAACAGCATTTTTAAGAAAAAGCTAATAGTGCTAATCAGCGGAGTGCAGACGCATTCCGCTCGGTTAGTGCACCTTTTTTATGACCCTACGCAGTTTGTAGAAGTCATTATTTGACCGCCAATCGCCTGTAAACGGAAACGCAGGCAGAGGAATATCAAATGAAACTTCTGTACACCCTTAATGAAAGACCGCCCCATGGGCTAACCCTTCTACTCGCTTTACAGCACATGCTCGCCTCGATTGGTGGCATCGTCGCTGTTCCCCTTATTGTCGGCGCGTCAATTGGCTTGCCTAACACCGAGATCGTTTCGCTGATCAATGCTGCGCTGCTGGCGTCAGGTATTGTAACCGTCGCTCAATGTCTCGGTTTTGGCCCTGTTGGTATTCGGCTGCCCGTTGTGATGGGTTCGAGCTTTGCCTTTTTGGGCGTCGCCATTTCAATCGGCAATGAAGGCGGTGTCGCCGCGATCATGGGCTCAGCGCTTATCGGCTCGTTCGTGGTGATTGGTGCCAGCTTCTACATGGACAAGGTTCGGAAACTGTTCCCAACCGTGGTAAGTGGTGTAGTGGTTACCTTAATCGGCTTAACCATTTTACCGGTTGCCATGAACTGGGTCGGAGACTCTCCTGCCAACACAGAACAATTCGCCACGCTGCCAAAGCTGTTTCTAGCACTGATCTCTTTGGGGATTGTGGTCGGCGTATCGGTTTACTGTAAAGGCGCGGTTGCCGCTTCGGCCATCGTGATTGGTTTGGCGGGCGGTTACATTGTGGCGCTATCACTCGGCATGGTCGACCTTGAGCAAATCAGCTCTGCCGCTTGGGTAGGCGGTCCTGAACCCTTCAAATATGGCTTTACCTTTTCTGCGAGTGCCATCATCAGCATGAGCTTGGTGTACATCGTGGTTATCGCCGAAGCAACGGGGGACTTCATGGCATTAGGCAACAACTGCCAAACCCAAGTCAGCGGTAAAGACTTAAAACGTGGTCTATTGGGCGATGGCCTTGGCAGTACCTTATCCTCGATTTTAACGGCAATGCCACTGGCATCGTTCAGTCAAAACGTCGGTATTGTAGGTATCACAGGTGTAGCAAGTCGTTATGTTGTGGCTGCAACCGGTGGTTTACTAATTTTAGGCGGTTTATTCCCGAAATTAGCCGCTATTGCCGTCACGATTCCGAAACCTGTTCTAGGTGGTGTGGGTTTTGTGATGTTCGGTATGATTGCCTACGCGGGTATCCGCATGTTGATCAAGGCCGCAGACACCAAGCGAAATGCCTTGGTAATCTGTGTTGGTTTAGCGTCTGGCTTGGCCGTCACTTTCGAACCAAGACTGCTACAACACTTGCCGCACGATTTGGCGAACTTCCTTCACTCGGGCATCACCACAGGCACCATTATGACGGTTCTGCTAAATCTTGTGTTACCAAAATCATCAAAAGCTGAAGAACAAGAAGCGTTAGCCGAGAGCCAAGCGCAAGTTGAGCTAGAAATGAAAGAACAGGCTGAAGAAGAGCTACACTCAGGCGAGCAATTAGAGATTCAACAAGCAAGTACAGAAGCAGACGTTCAAGCGGCATCAGAAAATCCTGATCCAAAAACGAACTAGCTGATTCTCGAACTAACGGGTTCACTGACTAACGTAAAACCGATTTCCGTAGGATCAGGGCTGATTACAACATCGAACGTTTTAACGCCCTGATTCGAATTTATCTTTCAACAGCAAATACCAATAAAGACCCTCTTCCCTGAAAAGGCTGAGATGGCTAAGGACTACTATGAATGGAAACCATCTGGATTAAGAATCCTCTCGCAATCTACACTGGCTCACTGGCTGATGCAGAAGGCGGTATTGTCATTAAAGGTAATACAATCATCGAGCTGGTTGGCAAACACAAAGAACCGACCTTACCCGTAGATTACAGCGTCGACGCCTCGCGTCATGTTGTGACTCCTGGGCTTATCAATGCGCACCACCACTTCTATCAAACCCTAACGCGTGCCTACCCCGGCGCACTGAATAAAGAACTCTTCCATTGGCTACAAAGCCTCTATCCAGTTTGGGCCAACCTCGATTCGGAGATGATGAGCCTTGCCACAGAGTTAGCTCTGGTTGAGTTGATGATGTCGGGCTGTACCACAGCGTCAGACCATCATTACTTGCTGCCAAACGGGCTAGAGCACGCCATCGATTTACAAGTCGAGGCCGCAGAGAAACTAGGTGTAAGAGCGATATTTACGCGCGGTTCCATGAGCCTTGGGGAAGATGAAGGTGGGCTACCTCCACGACACACCATTCAAGCCGAACAAACCATCATTGATGACAGCCAACGCTTGATTCGCGATTACCACCAGCGTGATGAAGGGGCGATGATTCAAATCGCACTCGCGCCTTGTTCGCCGTTCTCGGTCACCACCGATCTAATGAAAGAGACCGCCAAGATCAGTGAGCGTGAGAACGTGATGATGCACACTCACCTATGCGAAACGCTCGATGAAGAGGACTTCTGTATCGAGAAGTTCGGTCTACGCCCTGTCGATTACCTAGAAGATGTGGGCTGGCTGAATGAACGCACTTGGCTTGCACACGGCATTCACTTCAACCCAGAAGAGATCAAACGATTGGGCAAAGCAGGCATTGGCATCAGCCACTGCCCGACGTCCAACATGATGCTGGCTTCCGGTATTTGTAAGAACAACGACCTTGAAGCCGCTGGCGTTAAAGTCGGGCTAGGTGTTGATGGTTCGGCCTCCAATGACGGTTCGAACATGATTGCAGAAGTGCGCATGGCGATGTACTTACAGCGCCTGCAGTATGGCTCAGCCAACGTTTCACACTTCGACGCACTGCGCTGGGCAACGTCAGGCTCAGCACGCGCAATGGGCAGAACCGACATTGGTACACTAGAGGTTGGCAAACAAGCCGATATCGCGATGTTCAAGCTCGATGATATTCGTTTTTCTGGCAGCCACGACCCACTGGCCGCATTACTACTTTGTGGTGCTCAACAAGCGGATAAAGTGATGGTTGCAGGTAAGTGGCGAGTGAACGATGGCGCTGTGATTGGCGTAGACATGGAACAACTAATGCACCGCCACCATGCAGCTGCAATGAAGCTAGGTAAACTGGCGATGAATAATTAAATACTCTCTAACTAGAAAAGCGAAAAAAGGCCGACGTGATGTCGGCCTTGTTCATTCAGTTCGATTTTTAGAAACCGATTTACATCTTAATCCATCAAGCTCTTCGACTTAATCGCCTTCTTAGAAAGCTCTTTGGCAAAGGCTTTGATATCTGTTTCAAACTCATCGACGCTTTGGCGGATTTCATCCAGTTGAACGGTTTGCATTACACGGTTTTCCATTACGATTTGGCCGTTCACAATCGTCGTGTCGATGTTGCTTGGGTTCGCTTGGTAAACCAAGGTCGCGTAAGGGTCGTAATTTGGCATCATGTTCGCTGATGTTGTCTCTACAATCACGATGTCTGCCTTCTTACCCGCTTCAAGAGAACCGATTTGATCTTCCATGTGTAGGGCTTTCGCGCCACCTAAGGTTGCCATTTCAATCACTTGCTCAGGGATCATAATGGTGCGGTCTGAATGCTTTAAGCGCTGCATGTTAGCTGCGTAACTTAGAGTACGCATGATATCGACTTGGTTTGAGCTCATTGGGCCGTCAGTTCCTAAGCCAATGCGCATGTCGGCACGGTACATCTCCCAAGCAGGTGCAATGCCTGTCGCGCCTTTAGCGTTCGCCATTGGGTTGTATGAGATCCCTGCGTCAGCTTGCTTTAGAAGCTTTTGATCGTTCTCCGAAAGATGGATACCGTGAGCAATGACTACGCGCTCGTCCAGCACACCAATTTCATCCATGTATTCGACTGGCGATGTTGCCTTAGTTTCATCTTTGATGCGTTTCTCTTCATTTGGGAATTCAGCAACGTGAATCAGCACCGGCACATCGTATTGAGCAGACAGCTTGTTGATTTCTTGCAGCTTATCTTTGCTCACGGTGTACACCGCGTGTGGTGCATAAGCAGGCGTGATTAGCTCATCGTTTTTGTATTGTTCGATAAAGCCTTTGGCGTATTCAATGCCGCCGTAAGGTTCTTTGGCATCGACCACTGGGAACTTAATCACGGTTTCGCCGAGCACAGCGCGTAAGCCGACTTCTTTGGTCGCCTTGGCCATTTCATCCATGTGGTAATACATATCGGCATAAGTGGTTACACCGCTTTGTGCTAGTTCGATAGAGCCAAGCTTGGTTGCGTTGTAAATCAGTTCACGGCTTAGCTTTTCGGCTTCTAGAGGGAAGAAGTAAGCGAACAGACGATTCGAAATACCCTCTTCCCCTAAGCCACGAAACGCGATCATCGGTAAATGGTTGTGTGCATTGACCATGCCCGGCATAACGATTCCATCTTGAGCATCAATCACTTTTTCTGCGCGATATTGAGTCATTAAATCCTCGGTACCGACTGCGATGATCTGGTCGTTTTTCACTACAACAACACCATCTTCAATCACATCCATTTCTGAATTGATGGTGAGAACCTGTCCGTTGGTGATGATCAGATCAGCGTTGTATGTTTGCGTCGCGACCGTTGAACCGCAACCTGCAAGCAGAACTGCGCTGATGGTGCATGCCAAGCTTTTAAGCGTCATTGCTAAACCTTAATGTTGTGCGTGTAATATTGTTAGCGGCTTCATCTATAAGTTTCCAGCTTTTCGCTTTTCAGAAGAGTAAGTGCCGCCAATTTTCGCGATACTATAACCTGTCATTTAAATAAAATGGCATACCTAATCGAACCGAATTCAAGATAAATGAGTTATTGCACAACAGGTCACAAAAGAGGTTCTGTGCTTATAGTCACTCACACACCTAGATAAACGTTCAAACAACATTAGCTTTTCACACCACAGCCTTTAATCACTAACTGTGTGATGAACTGAGCGGCATCGGCATAGTCTTTATCATCGAGTTGGTCCTTCTGCATCACGCTGCAAATCTGCCAGCCAAAATCGGCGTAGGTTTGAGTTGCCGCCCAGATGGTAAACATCAGGTGATGAGCGGGAACATCGTCCATTAGGCCCTGCGCCGACCATGTCGAGAACTTATCAAGAATCATCTGGGATTGCTTATACAGCTCGTCACCAATCTCTTTCGGCAATACTTTAGCGCCAGACATCACTTCATTGGCAAATACCTTAGAGGCATGTGGATGATCGCGAGAAATGATCAGCTTGGTTTGAATATATTGAGACAAGGCTTCAACAGGATCGCTGAGCTCTTCAATCGGACGAGACGCTTCTAGTAAAGGCTGAGTGACGGTTTCAAGCACAGCGTTGTAGAGCTTATCTTTAGAGCTGAAATAGTAGAATACGTTGGGTTTGGGAATGTCGGCCGCTTTTGCGATATCGGCCATTTTTGTTGCGGCATAACCATGAGTGGCGAATTGTTCACACGCGACTTCGATGATTAAATCTTGATTCTTTTGTCTGATCCTAGACATATTGCATCCTTTACAGCTCGTTACTAAAATCATAGTAATCAACGTGCTTCATTAGTCCAGAAGATAATCTCAGAACTCAAGGTCACCGCATTGATAACAATAAAATGGCCGCTCTATTTGTTAAGAAGCGACCATTCCATACCGTGTTTTTGAACTGTTCAAGTTAAAGAATCAATATTGCGCGAAAGTCATTCACATTGGTCAGCGTCGGCCCCGTGGTAAGAAGCACATCGACTTGCTTGAAGAAATCGTAGCTGTTGTTGGCATCGAGATAGTCTTGCGCTTTAAGCGACAGGCTCGAACCTTGTTGCCATGTTTGAGGCGTGATCCATGCGCCCGCATTGTCTTCCACGCCATCAATCCCGTCGGTATCGGCAGCTAATGCAAATATGTTGTCTTGTCCCTTAAGCTCGTTATACAAGCTCAACAAGAACTCACAGTTACGCCCACCGCGACCATTGCCTTTAACGGTTACTGTGGTTTCCCCGCCGGAAAGTATCACGCAAGGCGTCTCGAATGGGTGCTTGTTATTAGCCACTTGTTTGGCTAGCGCAGCATGCACCTTCGCGACATCTCGCGCTTCTCCCTCTATGCAATCACTCAACACATAAGCGGGAATACCCAAGCCTTCAGCTTCTGCAGCAGCGGATTCCAATGCCGACATCGGGGTAGCGATAATATGGTGCTCCGCGTTCTTCCAACAGGCATCATCTGGCTTAATGGTCTCTGACTCTGGATTATTTAGCCATTCAAATGCCGAGCGTGGTGTTTCTATTTGATAACGTTCTAAAATGGCCATCGCATCAAAACGCGTGGTGGTGTCGGGTACGGTTGGGCCCGATGCAATCACACTGATGTCATCGCCCGGCACATCAGAAATCGCCAGTGACACTACCCTTGCAGGATACGCTGCTTTGGCGAGTCGACCGCCTTTTATCGAAGATAGATGTTTGCGAACACAATTCATCTCATCAATGGCGGCGCCTGATTTAAGCAACGCCTTATTGATTTGTTGCTTCTCTGCCAAGCTGATATCGCCACCGGGCAGACTTAGCAAAGCGAAACCGCCACCCGACAGTAGGCAAATAACCGTGTCGTCAGCGCTCAAGCCACTCACCAATTGCAGCATACGTTGGCTCACTTCTAAGCCCATCGCATCTGGCACGGGGTGCGCAGCTTCAATCACTTCGATATGTTCGCAAGGGGCGGTGTGTTCGTAGCGGGTCACGACTAAGCCTTCAAGATCACGCAGTGCGAGATCTTGTTGTTTTTTTGCCTGCCAAACCGCTTCAAGCTCTGCTGCCATTGACGCGGCCGCTTTACCTGCTCCTATCACCACAGTACGCCCAGCTTGGTTGGCTGAGCGGTAAAAAATGTCTTTAGGAAGAAAAGGTTCGATGTGATTCTTAGGTAGCGCCTGATTAACAGCACTTGAGAAAAGGGTTTGTAGAAACTGCTTAGCATCAATGTCCATCATCCACTCCTTAGTTGACGGAGAAAAAAAGAACCCCGATACAAGGCCAAAGGGTGCCTGCTAAGATCAAGTTGGAAAGGAACAACTTCAACCTTTGCCTCGTATCAGGAACGCGTATAAAAGGAGACGAAACTACGCGATTTATAAACAAACTGTTTGAAACTGGTGGACTAACACATTGATGTTCTATCGAGGCCTGAAAGTAGATTTACTATTCGACATTACATGCGATGGCAGCCCGTATTTATTGGCCCTAGACCCTATTTAAGTGAAAAGACCAATGAATTGTTGACGGATAAACCGTTAACTAGATTAACGAATCGAGTGGTCAGAACGTTTCTCAATCGCTTGAATAAGCGCAGAGTGGTCCCAACCTTCACCGCCCATTTCGGCACACTCGCCAAACAACTCTTGAGCGTTAGCCGTATTCGGTAGTGCAACACCTAATTCTTGTGCGCCCGTTAACGCCAGATTCAGGTCTTTCTGGTGTAGTGAGATTCTAAAGCCAGGGTCAAAGGTGCCTTCAACCATACGCTCACCGTGTACTTCCAATATCTTAGAGTTAGCAAAGCCACCTAATAGCGCCTGACGAACTCGTGCTGGATCTGCACCGGCTTTTGAAGCAAAAACCAAGGCTTCAGACACCGCTTCGATATTAAGAGCAACGATGATCTGGTTAGCCACTTTACATGTTTGACCTGCACCGTTATCACCTACCAGCGTGATGTTCTTACCCATGATTTCAAACAGCGGGCGTGCTTTATCAAAGGCGTCTTGCTCACCGCCAACCATGATGGTCAGAGCCGCGTTAATCGCGCCCACTTCACCACCAGAAACCGGAGCATCTAGGTATGAAGCGCCGCCTTCGTTGATTCGCGCTGCAATTGCTTTGGTCGCGATTGGCGAGATTGAACTCATATCGATAACTAGCTTACCCGTTGCGCCACCTGCTGTGAGGCCTTGCTCGACGCCGTTGTCACCAAACAGGACATCTTCAACTTGTGGTGTATTCGGCACCATTAAGATAATGATGTCTGCCACCTCTGCCGCTTCCGCGGGTGAATGACAAACTGTTGCGCCAGCGGCAACGAGATCAGCTGGTGCTGCATTAAAATGATCCGAAAGAATCAAATCGTGACCTGCTTTTTGAAGGTTGCTCGCCATAGGTTTACCCATGATGCCAGTTCCGATAAATGCAATTTTAGACATGTTGTTCTCCTTAACGTTTGAGGGTTACCAGACGCAATTAACGGTACTGGTGCAGCCAACCAAGGCCTTCTGTCGTTGTCGTTTTAGGTTTGTATTCGCAGCCAACCCAGCCTTGATAACCAAGCTTATCAAGATAATTGAGCACGAATGGATAATTGATTTCGCCAGTACCCGGTTCGTGTCGGCCTGGGTTATCAGCCAGTTGCACGTGTGCGATTTGACCAATGTTCTGCTGCATGGTCGGCGTAAGATCGCCTTCCATAATTTGCATGTGATAAATATCGTATTGGATAGAAAGGTTATCGCTCCCTACCTCTTTGATGATCGCTTTGGCTTGCTCTGTAGTGTTTAAGAAGAAGCCCGGAATATCACGGGTATTGATCGCTTCTATCACTAAGCTAATGCCTTCTGCTGCTAGCGCGTTCGCCGCGTAATGCAGGTTAATCACAAACGCCGATTGCGCGTCTTGTTGGGTCACACCTTGCGGAACAACCCCCGCCAAGCAATTCACTTGAGTGCAACCGAGCACTTTTGCGTAAGCGATGGCTTTAGGTACACCCGCTTGAAACTCTTCAACTCGCGCTGGGTCTACCGCGATACCACGGTCGCCAGCGTCCCAATCACCCGCAGGCAGGTTAAATAGCACTTGCTCTAGGTTATTAGCGTCGAGCTTTGCTTTGATTGCCTGAGCATCAAAAGCGTAAGGGAAAAGGTATTCCACACCTTGAAAGCCCGCATCTGCGGCGGCTTCAAAGCGATCCATAAAATCAACTTCCGTGAATAACATTGACAAGTTTGCTGCAAATTTTGCCATGACTCTGTCCTTATTCTTTATTTTTGAAAACCTGGTTATTTGTAGTAGAGCCTCGCTCTATTGGAGGCTTTTCCGTAGAGCTAAACCTCAGCTCTAACGGATACACATGACTTAATGATTACTTGTACGCTAGCGCCGTTGGGGCATCGCCGCGACTTTCGGCAAGTGGCTCAAACTCGTTGATGGCATTGATCTCAACGCCCATTGCTATGTTAGTTACTCGCTCAAGAATCAGCTCAACAACCACTGGTACCTTATGCTTGTTCATCAGCTCTTTGGCTTGCTCAAACGCAGCGGCAATTTGGTCTGGTTCACGAACTCGAATTGCCTTACAGCCTAGGCCTTCAACAACCGCAACATGATCAACACCGTAGCCTTCAAGCTCTGGCGCATTCTGGTTATCAAACGCCAGTTGTACACAATAATCGATATCAAATTGACGCTGTGCTTGGCGAATTAAACCTAGATACGAGTTGTTCACCAACACATGAATATATGGCAGGTTGAATTGCGCGCCAACGGCCAGTTCTTCGATCATGAATTGGAAATCGTAGTCACCAGAGATAGCAACGATATCGCGATTTGGATCAGCAGCTCGTACGCCTAATGCGGCTGGCGTTGTCCAACCCAATGGGCCAGCTTGACCACAGTTGATCCAGTTACGCGGCTTATAAACATGCAGGAACTGAGCGGCAGCAATTTGCGACAAACCAATTGTGCTCACATAACAAGTGTCACGACCAAATGCCTTGTTCATCTCTTCATAAACACGCATCGGTTTCATTGGCGCTTCATCGAAATTGGTTTTACGCAGCATGGTCGATTTGCGTTCCTGACACTCACTTGCCCAAGCATTTCGGTTTGGCAGTTTGCCAGCATCACGCCACTCTTGCGCCACTTCAACCATTAGCTCTAGTGCTGCTTTCGCATCAGAGACTATGCCCAAATCCGGACAGAACACACGGCCGATTTGAGTTGGTTCAATGTCCACATGTACAAACTTACGACCTTCGGTGTAAACATCCACGGACCCGGTATGACGGTTGGCCCAACGGTTACCGACACCAAACACGAAGTCAGATTTGAGCATGGTTTCGTTGCCGTAACGGTGAGACGTTTGTAGCCCTACCATGCCTGCCATTAATTCATGATCATCTGGGATCGAGCCCCAACCCATCAAGGTTGGAATCACAGGAACTCCAGTGATCTCGGCAAACTGTTGCAACAATTCAGACGCACCAGCGTTAATCACGCCACCACCCGATACAATCAGCGGTTTTTCAGATTGAGACATCATGGTTAATGCTTTCTCAACCTGCACGCGGGTTGCTTGTGGCTTATAAGGTTCTAGCGGTTCATAGGTATCGATATCAAATTCAATTTCAGCCAGCTGAACATCAATCGGTAGATCAATCAGGATTGGCCCCGGACGACCCGAACGCATTAAATGAAAGGCTTTTTGAAATGCGCGTGGCACTTGTGCAGGTTCCAGCACCGTGGTTGCCCATTTAGTGACTGGTTTAGCGATAGATTCAATGTCGACCGCTTGGAAATCTTCTTTATGAAGACGAGCACGGGGCGCTTGGCCGGTGATGCATAGAATTGGGATTGAATCTGCAGACGCAGAATAAAGGCCCGTGATCATGTCCGTTCCCGCAGGACCAGAAGTACCAATACACACACCTATATTGCCTTGATTGGTACGCGTATACCCTTCAGCCATATGGGATGCACCCTCTACGTGACGAGCTAAGACGTGGTCGATTCCTCCGAGCTTTTTCATAGCCGCATACATAGGGTTAATTGCTGCGCCGGGAACACCAAATGCGATGTCTACACCTTCACGTTTAAGCACCTCTACCGCTGCTTCAATCGCTTTCATAATTGCCATTCGAACCTCCAGTTCAGATTGTATACAATTAAACTAACTTTTGTGTACTATGAACCATCCTAGCTATTTATCAACCCCAGAACGAAACAATTTCGTTACATCAACCCATCGCATTAAGTACGCACTCATCCTGAAAAGCTTACAATTCATTGCTTTACATAAAATATCTTTACGTAAAAATAAATTACAAAAAGATCAAATGATAAATAAATGTTAAATACCGTTTGCTTGTTTACAATTTCTACAATATAAATATCCTTAAAAAGAGCATTTTGTATACAAAGTGGCATCGTATTGTATAAAGGAGACAACAATGATGAATGACGTAAAAGAGAGAGAAGAAGTACAATGTATGCAGGTACTTGGGAAGATGGACAACTCCGAGTACAAAGAGATCTTGTCTAAAGATGCATTAAAATTCTTAGAAGCTCTCGTCAATAAGTTTGGAGATCGCCGTCATGCCCTGCTAAGTGACCGCGACGTAAAACAAGCTCAATATGACGAGGGTGAGTTACCCAATTTCAGAAAGGACACCATTTCCATTCGCCAGAATAAAGAGTGGAAAGTGGCGACACCGCCACCAGAGCTACTCGATCGCCAAGTAGAGATCACCGGGCCTATCGAAAGAAAGATGGTGATCAACGCGCTAAACTCAGGCGCGAAAGTCTTCATGTGCTGCTTTGAAGATGCGTCTTCCCCGACTTGGGCCAATATGGTCGAAGGGCAAATCAACCTAAGAGACGCCAACCTTGGCACCATTAGCCATTTCGATGAGAAGAAGCAGAAGCGTTACCAATTAAACGACGATCCTGCACTGCTGATCGCTCGCCCACGAGGGATCCACCTTCCTGAGCAATCCATCCAATTCAACAATCAGCCTATCGGCGGTTGCTTGATGGACTTCGCTTTGTACTTTTTCCACAACTATCAATCACGTGCACAACAAAGCTTAGGCGTTTACTACTACATTCCCAAGCTTGAGAGCATGGAAGAAGCACAGTGGTGGGACGATATTTTCAGCTTCACCGAAAACTATTTCCACGTACCCAAAGGCACAATTCGTGCGACAGTTTTGATTGAGACACTTCCAGCCGTATTCCAAATGGAAGAGATCTTGTACGCCATGCGTGATCATATCGTGGCAATGAACTGTGGCCGTTGGGATTACATCTTCAGCTACATCAAAACGCTGAAAAACCATAAAGACCGCATCCTGCCTGACCGCCATGGGATCGGTATGGATCAAGAATTCCTCAACGCCTATAGCCAACTACTGGTGCGTACTTGTCACGCTCGTGGCGCACTGGCGATGGGTGGTATGTCGGCTTTTATTCCAGCAAAAGATCCGCAAGAAATGGCGCGTGTCACCGCCAAGGTTATCGAAGATAAGCAGAGAGAATCTCAGAACGGACACGATGGCACTTGGGTCGCGCACCCTGCACTGGTTGATTTAGCGATGTCGATATTCGATAAGCACCTTGATGGCAAAGTAAACCAAATGGATTTCCAAAGCCCAGAGCATGTGATCAATGCAGATTCGTTACTAAAACCTTGCGAAGGCAGCCGCGACGAAGCGGGTGTGCGTAAGAATATACGCATCGCGCTTTATTACATCGAAGCTTGGATTCAAGGCTACGGCTGTGTACCTATCTACGGCCTTATGGAAGATGCGGCGACCGCTGAGATCTCGAGAGCCAATATTTGGCAATGGATCCACCACGGCGTCACGCTTGATGACGGCCAAACCTTTACCAAGCAACTATTCCACTCTTGGCTTTACCAGGAGTTAGACACGATAAAACATGAAGTCGGAGACTCGCGCTATTCAGCTGGTCGATTTGAAGAGACAGCTGATCTTTTCTATCAACTTTCTACAGCCGAAGAGTTCGCCGCCTTCCTAACTTTACCCAGCTATGGGCTATTACAAGAGTCCAGTTAGGACTCTTGTACCGAGCTGAACCAGTCAATGATTATTCACAAACTAGAGTAATGATTGGCTGGCTGAGCTTGGTACGTATGCCCCTTGAAAAACTAGGAGATAACATGGGAAGTTTGACTCTACAACAAGCGTTAACCATCATCGATGGAACCTTAAAAGCAGGAAACAAAATCCACACAGAACCTTTGACGGTCGCCGTCTTAGACAGCGGTGGCAAGCTGATTTCTCTGCAACGTCAAGACGGCTCTAGCATGATGCGACCAGACATCGCGATTGCTAAAGCGTGGGGAGCACTCGCACTGGGTTGTTCCTCTAGAAAACTCGCCCAAGATGCTGATAATCGACCAGCATTTATCTCCGCCGTAAACGTACTCGCACACGGAAACATGGTGCCAGTGCCAGGGGGCCTACTGATTCGAGATAAGGATAAAACGGTACTTGGTGCGATTGGGGTCAGCGGTGACATCTCAGACATCGACGAAAGTTGCGCCATCAACGGCATTGGTTGTGCAGAACTGTTCAGTGACGAGATGCTGCAAGCTTAACTCGCCAATTCGCTGTACTTGAAGTTCTTAAACAAGCACAAAAAAACCGAAGCGATTAAGCTTCGGTTTTTTATTGAATCTAAAGGAAGATCAGAAAAACTACTCGTACGCGCTCAACCATGTTTTCAGAAGTTGGTTGGTGTTCTTCTTCTGACTCGCAGACAATGATTTAACCAGTTTTTTCTGCATTTCGACATGTTCAGTCATCATTTGGTCAATCAGAATAAGACCATCTTTTGTTAACTGAACACTCACGCTGCGTCTGTCTTCTTTGCTGTGTTCACGACTGATCAGCCCTTTGGCTTCTAGCTTATCAAGGCGATTGGTCATCGCGCCAGATGTCAGCATCATGGATCCAATCAGTTCAGATGGCGTCAGTCGGTAAGGCTTCCCAGAACGTCGCAACGTCGCCAGCACATCAAACTCACCCAGCTTCATGTCGTATTTTTTATGAAGCTCGGCAACTTGCGTCTCCATATACTTGGCAATACGCATAATCCGACCCATCATTGCCATAGGCTCAGTATCTAGTTCGGGCTTTTCCTTTGCCCATTGCTCTACTACGCGGTCGATAGCATCCATTTGCAATCTCGCTCCGTTGTTAGTCTGATTACTTCAAACTAGTTTAACATAAAGATACTTTACAACCACTAGTTCTCAGTATACAGTTCACACAATAGTTATCTTAACGTAAAGATATTTTAAATGAACATATTATTAGCAATGATCCCCGCGTTCTTTTGGGGAACAACCTATGCAGTGACGCAATTTACGCTACAGGAGTGGCCACCATTATTATTGGGTGCTTTGCGTGCGTTACCTGCTGGTTTGTTATTGCTAGCAGTAAAACCAACACTGCCTAAAAAAGGCGAGTGGCAAATCATTTTCACACTGGGCCTTATCAATATCGCGACCTTCTTTGGCTTGATCTTCGTGATGGCGCTAACGCTGCCTTCGGCAATCTCTGGCGTGGGCATGATCTCCGTGCCGGTGTTCGCGATGATCTTCCACTGGGTAGTGAAAAAACAGCGCCCGCATCTGATTCAAGCCCTTTCGGGTATTGGCTTGATCACCTTAGCGTGGATACTGTTTAACCCAAGCCAAATTGCTCTGAACCCAATCGGTTTAGGCGCAATGTTTGCCGCAATAATGTGTATTGTCATCGGCAGCAGCATTACCAAGTCACTGGGTAACCGCATGCACTGGTGGAAGGTATTAACGTGGCAGTTGATTCTGGGTGGTACGATTTTGTCTGTCGCGTCTGGCGTTCATGCATTCATCGACCCGCAGCCTTATGTTAATGCCGTGACTCATTTCGATACTCGTAATGCTATGGGACTCGTGTGGGTGATTGGCCTAAACACAGCGCTGGGTTACGGCATGTATGTGTGGTTGCTACAACGTATGTCGGTGGTTGATTTCACCTTCGGTGGAATCGCAAACCCAGTGGCTGGCATCGTGACAGGCATGGTGTTAATGGGTGAATCATTCACTGCAGTACAATACTCACTAATGACCGGCATGATAGTGATGTCACTGCTACCACAACTTATCCTTGCGGTAAGACAACCCAAACAAGTTAAGCCTGTTACGCAGTAGACGCAGCCTCTTAAACGTATTGCTCAAAAACGCGCCTCATTAAGGGCGCGTTTTTTGTTGCTACGCTAACAGCAATAACCCAACAGCCATACTCGTTGAGTTGACCATTCCTTAAGTTAAATTAAACCTCACAAAGAACAATGACTTTACTTTAACTATCTAAAGCGAATTTATTTTCTATAAAATAATCATACTAGAGATTTAATTTCCACAAAAAACTCAAATTAGAGATAAAAAGACAAAAACTTTCTCCGACGACCTACTTATACTGTGCCACGTCATTAAGGCGCCACAAGCTTATGATTTAAAATAATTATTAATGAGTAGTCACCATGAATTCGAAGTCTCTAACTATCTTGCTTTTTGTCTCTGTTTGCTTAATTTGGGGAACCACTTGGTTCGCGATGGAAGTAGCATTGCATTCTATCCCACCTATTTTTGCTACTGCGTTGCGCTTTTTACTTGCAGCACCTCTGCTTGCAGTATTGGCGAAAGTCTTCAACCAACCACTGCTGTTCCCTAAAGGTAAGCGCCAATGGCTGCTTATTGTTGCGTTGATGTATTTCGCGATTCCGTTTACGTTGATGATCTATGGCGAGCAATACATCTCTTCAGGTTTAGCGTCGATCATCTTCGCCAACATGCCTGTGGTTGTGATGCTGATGTCTGGCTTATTCTTAGGTCTACGACTAGCGAAGCACCAGATATTCGGTTTGATTACTGCTGTTGTGAGCCTATGTCTAATCCTTGGTAATGAAATGCAGATGGGTGGCGATGACTACCTAATTGGCACGGTTTGCTTAGGCCTTGCTGTTGCGATTCACGCAGTTATGTATGTGCTGGTTCAAAAGCACTGCAAAGGTATTGAAGTACTAACCTACAACGCCGTACCGAGCCTGATTGCTGCTTTATTCTTATTCGCTGTTTCAGCTGTAGGTGAAAACGTGAATGTTGAATCCTTCACTGGGGATTCAATCTCAGCCGTGGTTTACCTAGGCTTTGTCGCGAGTGTTGGCGGCGTTGTGGCTTACTTCAAATTAGGACAGGTTTCGACCCCTTTCCAAGCGTCTATCTGCTTTTTGATTTTCCCGGTAGTAGCGCTGCTAATATCTTGTTACGTCAACGGTGAAGTTCTGTCTGAACAATCATTGTTTATGATGATCCCCCTGCTTTGCGGCATTTTACTCACCAAGGCACCAAAGGGAATTTTCAAGCTGCGTACCGAATTAAAAACCGTAAGAAACTGATCCGCGTGAAACCTATTTTGCGGATTAGATATACATATCCCACATAAACAAAAAGCTCCAATATCACTATTGGAGCTTTTTGCTTATTTCATAATATCGAGACCAACATTAGCGCCAGCTAAACATTCGCACTTCGTTGCCCTCTTCAGGTTTCTTCGGAATGTTTAAAGATAGCGCTAGAGAAACCACGGCCATCACTGCACCAATATAGAAAACCGTTGCAGGAGAAGACAACCAAATCACACCAAACACCACTGGAATAACGACCGCTGCAATATGATTGATGGTGAAAGAGACACCAGCAGTTGATGCCATGTCTGCCGGGTCTGCGATTTTCTGGAAGTAAGTTTTGATCGCCAGCGCCAATGCAAAGAACAGGTGATCGATCACGTAAAGTGCCGCCGCGCTTTGCACCAAACCATAACCGACAAACACACCAATCAAGCCAACATACTCGAAGATCAACGCTTTACGCTGGCGTTGTTGCCTAAATTA
>NZ_JBFRVD010000054.1:0-57217 GCF_041474985.1 Vibrio sp. 10N.222.49.C9
GTTTAAATTGTTAAAGAGCGCTAGCGTTTTGTGATTCACATCTCAGTCGCTAGGGGTGCGTACTATACCTGCACCACTTTGAGAGTCAAGGGTTATTTTCAAACTCTTTTTCTCTACCGATTTCGCTGTGTGACTTTCGTCTCACTCCGTGTCGGTGAGGCGGCATTATAGAGAGATTGAGATGGAGCACAAGGGCTTTTTGAAATAAAAGTTTTGTTCGCCTAAAAAGCCACCAGATCCGCATTTTTCGAATAAAAACTAAACATTTGAGACGTATCACAGCAATACATTGGAAAAATGGAAGCCATGAACGTAAGATTCATGTGTCTATTTTGTTAATGGTAGATGCGTCTATTTCGTTTATTAATATGTAGTATTCCGATATGAACTCAAAAAAATCGATGTTGTTAATTGTCGCACTGGCTGTATTAGGCGGCATTGTTTTCTCTCAGGTAGATATATCGCCTGCAATTACCTTTATCCTTGGTGTCTTGGCTTCCGCTTTTGTTGTTAACTTTTCAAGCACCGACTCAAAATCAGATTCAGAACCTAAGGCTTCAACCAAAACACTTTATGTGGGTAACCTTCCATACAAAGCGAACGAATCACATGTACGTGAATTATTCTCAGAGCATGGTGAAGTATTTGCAGTACGCTTAATGAAAGACAAACGTACTGGTAAAAGAAGAGGCTTTGGATTTGTTGTTATGGCAAGTAATGATGTGAATCATGCAATCTCTGCACTTAACGATAAAGATTACATGCAACGCACTTTAAAAGTACGTGTTGCAAATGATCCTAAACATCCTGAAACGGACGAATCTGAACTGAGCTAAACCCTAACTGCTTTAACATACTATTTAGTGCACTTTCTTTTTTAGGAAGTGCACTACAAAAAACCTCACGCACTCCCACTTCTTTATTAATGCTTTCCAAACCCAACAAATCTTGAACTCGCTTCGCTATTGCTTTACCAGAATCTATCAGCATTACACTTTCACCTAGTACTTGTTGAATCTCAGATTTGATAAGTGGGAAATGAGTACATCCTAAAACAGCCACATCAATCGTGTTGATCATCGGTTGAAGGATTTTCTGTAACTCTTCAAGGCTAATTTCCTCACCTCTGAGTTTATCTTCGGCCATATCCACTAGCCGAGTAGAACCCAACAGCTCTACTCTTTTATTACTCGAGAAGTTTTTGATGAGCTCGTGTGTGTATTCACGAGTAATCGTCGCGGGAGTCGCAATAAGGCCAACCGCTTTATTAGCCAGTAACGAAGCAGGTTTGATTGCCGGGACTACGCCGACAATAGGGATAAGGTTATTAGCGCGAAGTGTCGGCAGGACTATCGTACTGGCCGTATTACAAGCTATCACCACGATATCAATAGCGTGACTCGCCACAAAACTGGCGACGATACTTTGGACTCGCTGAATGAGGACTTGCTGATCGAGCTCACCATAAGGGTAAGCCTCGTTATCGAATACATAGATATAGTTGTGATTGGGTAGTAACTGGCTTATCTCTTTATATACAGACAGACCGCCAACTCCAGAATCAAAGACCAATATGTTTTTTTGTATGCTTTCCGACACAACCATTACCTGTAATAAGTTCCGCAGCAATGATACCCCTTCACCTAGTTTTCGCCAATCATCACTCTACATAATGCAAGCTCGGTAGCGTTGATGCCCAAAGCGCTCACCCTGCTCTACATTTTCTAGCTCTATCTTAAGCTTACCTTTAAAGCATGGCGCTGACGTGACTAAGGTATGGAACTCACCATCTTCTCCACATGGGTCGACGTGACTTGGCAAACTGTCTATTAGTTCAGGCGTGTATTCTTTCCCGCAATAGCTCATGTCTAATGCATCGCTATCAACTGTGACGAGAAAGGTTTCGATTCCTCTATTTATGATTTCTTGAGCCAGAGTTTGGCTACTCTCTCCCAGTAGAGGAAATACAAGCTCCCAACCCGCAGGTTCTATATAACTTCTTCGGTAATCAGCAATACCATTGCAAAACATATCGCCGAATGCCACGGCATCAATTGATAAACCCGACCCTTTAAGCGCCGTAACAATCGTACTTTGATAGATCTCGTTACTTGGGAAGACTTCCGGCAGCTCAATCGTTATTAATGGCAAGCCGATCAATGTTGCCTGCATTTTGACAACCTCGATTGGCGTGACTTGGAAAGGAACCTCATCTCCAACATACGTAGTATAGAGAGCAACAACTTCATACTCGGTGCTTTCAAGTAGACGTTCTAGGGTTAATGTAGAGTCTTTGCCTGACGACCAACTTATGACGACTTTCTTTTTCATTGATATATCCAATAAGAAAAAACCGCCCGAAGGCGGTTTAGGTGAAAATTAGAATTGGTAAGTAGCATTTACGTAATATGTACGCTCTGGAGATGGGTATCCACCAGCTGTCTCGTACTCTTCATCAGTAAGGTTCTCGACTCGACCATTTAAAGTAAGATTTTCATTTGCATAGTAGTTAACTGAAACATCAAACAAACTGTATGCAGCCAACTCTTCAGAGAAATCTGGTCGTGCTCCTACGTATTGGTACCCCAATGACAGATCAACATCATCGAAACTAGCTACCGCGTTATACTTATAAATCTTCTTTGCGCGGCGAACTAACTGCTCACCAGATTGATCTTCGGGGTCTTGAAAGTTAGCGCTCACTTCATGATTAATAAAGCTAGTATCAAATCCTACGACCATTTCCACACCACGTAGTTGGCTTTCGCCATCAGTATTGTAGTACTTGCTTGTCGCGTAGTTATAATCTATTAAGTCTTCGACGTTCGTATCATAGCCAGTAATCGACCAATCAACATCCTTGATTAAGCCACCAAAAGTCAGTTCAAATGAATCTGCCTTTTCAGCTTCTAACTGTGCATTACCGTAGTAGCTATATAGTTGATACAAGTTAGGTGCTTTGAAGGATGTGCCATAAGCTGCTTTTACAACAAGCCACTCAGCATAACGATAGCCTAACCCTGTGTTGTAAGTAGTTTCTGTACCAAACTGCTCATTGTCATCAACACGAAGACTCAGTTCTCCGAACACTTTATCCGCATCTGCGTTTAATGCAGCGAAGTACGCAACATTCGTTCTGTCGTATTCAGTATTCGAAGGCTTAACAATATAAGCCTCATCACGCCAATCTACACCACCACTAAGAGTCAGTGACGACGTTAGTTTGTATGAATTCACCCATTGAACATTTAGCTGTTCAAGCTCATCAGATGTTGCTGACGCTGAGTTCTTGCCTAAAGACTGTTCGTAGTTCCAGTTATCTTGATTCTGATAGTTAACTAAGAAATCAGACTTAAGTTCACTGCCACTATATTTAACACCAGTAGCAAAGGTCGAATTTTGAACTTCAGCTTCTTTGTAAGAATGGTCTGTACCAAATGAACCATCGTACTGAGAAATGGTTTCAAACATACGGAAATTCGCGAAGCCACTCCATTGCTGATCAAAATTATGAACATAACCAATTAGAGCATTGCGTGATTCAAAACCATGGCGATCACCATCATTAACACCTGGTAATGGATGAACGTTGTATCCCTCATCGGAATCGTAACCAACAGATACGTTCAAGTGACCATTTTCACCGACCTTAGTACCACTAACAAAGCTCAGCTCTTGGTAATCTAAGCTTCCTAAACCTGCACTAACTGCCGTTTTTTCATTGTCAGAGTTTGCAACAGTAATAATGTTGATAACACCGCCGATAGCTTCTGAGCCATACATAGCGGCACGAGCTCCTCGAACGTATTCCACTCGGTCAACGAATGTAATTGGTAACTGGCTAAAATCGACACCACCCTTTGCAGCTCGCGCAAAACGAATACCATCAATGAGAACAAGCACTTGATCAGAATTAGCACCACGAACAAAGATCGAAGCTTGCTGTCCTCGGCCTCCATTTTGTGAAACCTGAATACCCGTCAATCGTCTAAACACATCTGTTAGAGACTTAGCTTGAATTCGATCGATATCTTGGCGTGTTACTACTTCAACTTGAGCGACAACACTTTCCGTGCTTTGCTCAAAACGGTTAGCCGTAACCACCATGGTTTCGTCGGCAGATGCTTGTTGGGCGTGTAAATTGGAGATAGGTGAAAGCAGCGATGCTACAGCAACCGCTAAAAGGGATTTGTTCATGTTGTGATCCTAAATCGCGTAAATTCCTACCAAACCACATGTCATGGTTTAGCCGCTGGCAGGTATTCGGACTCAAGAGCACAACCTTATGGTTACCTGATATTCGACTTCCCACAAAAAGCTATTTGCAGTGTCTTATGAATACTCGTTCTCTTTTACCGCTGCGCGTCAGTTCTGGATTCACACCAGATTCCCTCTTCAGCCATCTATACATCTAAATGGCACCAGCTTGCCGGAGATAGTATTGACCTCTGAATCATTTGTCTAGTCTAAGATAGTTATAAGCTATAGTTTTCATGGTCGATTTACATTGAATGGCGCTCAACACTGGACAAGCGCCTGTGATTGAATAAAATCTGCGCTCTTGATTTAAAAGCACGACAGCAAAAGGCATAACCATGGCGAATTTAGATGTAAACCCGCAACGCTACCAAGAACAACTGGCAGAAAAGACAGAGCGTCTTACAGAAATGTTCTCAGAATATGATGTGCCTGAACTGGAAGTGTATGAATCTCCAGAACAACACTACCGCATGCGTGCTGAGTTCCGCGTGTGGCATGAAGGTGACGATATGTATTACGTCATGTTCAATCAAGAGACTAAAGAAAAATACCGCGTAGACCAGTTCCCTGCAGCTAGCCGTCTTATCAATGACCTAATGCCTCTATTAACAGATGCAATGAAGGACAACCACTCTCTGCGCCACAAGCTATTCCAAGTAGACTTCCTTTCTACGTTAAGCGGCGAAATTTTGGTGTCATTGCTTTACCACCGTCAATTAGGTGAACAGTGGATTCAAGATGCTAAAGCACTTAAGCAGCAATTAAACGATGAAGGTTTTAACCTAAACCTGATTGGCCGTGCGCGTAAGATGAAAATCGTACTGGACCGCGACTACGTAATTGAAAAGCTAGATGTGAATGGTGATAGCTACATCTACCAACAAGTAGAGAACAGCTTTACTCAACCCAACGGCAAAGTGGCAGAGAAAATGTTGGAATGGGCTGTCGATTGTACTCAAGACAGCAAAGGCGACTTACTTGAGCTTTACTGTGGTAACGGTAACTTCTCATTAGCGCTAGCACAAAACTTCGAGCGTGTACTGGCAACTGAACTGGCGAAACCGTCAGTAGAATCTGCGCAATACAACATCGCTGCGAACAACATTGAAAATGTTCAGATCATCCGTATGTCTGCAGAAGATTTTACTGTAGCAATGGAAGGCAAGCGTGAGTTCCGTCGTCTACAGCAAGCGAACATCGATCTTAAGAGCTACAACTGCAACACTATCTTTGTTGATCCACCGCGTTCAGGTATGGATGTTGATACTTGTAAGATGGTTCAAGGCTACGAGCGTATCATGTACATCTCTTGTAACCCTGAAACATTGAAAGAGAACCTAGACATCCTAAGCGAAACGCACGACATCACTCGTTTTGCTCTGTTTGACCAGTTCCCTTACACGCACCACATGGAAGCTGGCGTATTCCTAGAGCGTAAAGCGTAAGTATCGCTTTCAGGTCTAAGCCAAACAGCAGATACAAAAAAACGAGCCCATTGGCTCGTTTTTTTAATTTCTAAATCAGCTTAAGCAGTTTTGCCGATAAAGCCGAGTTTCTTACCTACCCATGCAAGAAGCAACATCGCGACAATAATCGCAAAGAAGTTTGAGCCAGCATCAGGGTGTTGTGCCTTCACAAAAGCCGAGTGGCCAAATGCACCTACAAAGAAACAAGCCAAACCTACTAGTGGAATATCTTCAGATACTGGGTTAGTTAGGTACTCTTGGTAAAGTGCTTGTACAGCCAAGACTAAAGCAATCAGTGGGAAAATAGAGAAGCCCACTTCGCTCATTGTTACCCAAGATAACAGAGCATCACCACACACACCGGCAATAACAGCAAGTACGAGTGTCTTTCTTTCTGAACCACGGTTTACAGTATTATTTTCATTCGACATTATTCAATCCCGCCTTTTAATCGGTTACGTTCACGTTCTTTACGATACCAAAAAGCCCCTTTGGCCATCATTCGCAATTGCATGATCAAGCGTTCAGCCAGTTCATCTCGCTGACGTCGATCTAAATCTAATGCTTCTGCCCCTGAGTTGAAGACCAAGATAACGGAGGCTTCAGCTTGAGTAAAAGCTTCGTCTCGTGTCATGCCAGTCGTTATCAAATATTCGGTTAACTCAGCAGAGAAGTGCTGTATCTCACGAGCTACCGCTGCACGAAACTCAAATGAAGTTCCTGAGCGCTCTCGCAATAACAGTCTGAATACGTTAGGGCTGCTTTCAATGAATTCCATAAAGGTTTCAACCGATGTACGAATCACACTGCCTTCTTTTACTATGCGTTGCCTAGCTTGACGCATTAACTGGCGCAGCAGTAAGCCACCTTCATCAACCATGGTTAAGCCAAGCTCATCCATGTCTTTGAAGTGACGATAAAAGGAAGTCGGTGCTATTCCAGCCTCACGAGCGACTTCTCTCAAGCTTAGATTGGAAAAACTACGATCGGCGCTGAGTTGGCTAAATGCTGCATCGATTAAGCTGCGACGAGTTTTTTCTTTTTGCTGTGCGCGAATGCCCATTGGTTTCATACTTTATCAATTTCTTCTTTTACAGCCTAAACAGGCATGTCTAATACTCTATTCAATATAACGCGAATCACTTATTTATATAAGGCACTCTGGTTATATAAGACACTAAACATACCTCTTTGTTCACGTACCGAAGTAAATACGTTCGAAGAAAAAATTTCAATATCCACGCTGTCATTTGGAGACATACGACATACCAAATATTATTTTTTCGATAACACTGCGTGATCCCACCGACTCTCTGATGCCCTTTTCATGTACCCGAGAACAGAATCGGTTAAAATCTCGCTAAAGCAATGTTAATCAAATATAACAAGGAAGATATCTATGCCGCACTCCAACCACTTTGATGTAATCGTAATTGGTAGTGGCCCCGGAGGAGAAGGGGCAGCGATGGGATTAACCAAAGCCGGGTTGAACGTTGCAATCATTGAGAAAGAGAGCAGCGTTGGTGGTGGTTGTACTCACTGGGGAACAATTCCTTCAAAAGCACTGCGTCATGCCGTAAGTCGTATTATCGAATTCAACAGTAATCCGCTGTTTTGTCAGAACAACAAAAGCATACACTCAACGTTTTCTAACATTTTGGGGCATGCCAAATCGGTTATCGACAAGCAGACTCGATTACGCCAAGGCTTCTACGACCGCAACCAGTGCACGTTGGTCTTTGGTACTGCACGTTTTATCGATACCAACACTGTCTCGGTAATGCAAAGCGATGGCACTGAAGAACATTACAGTGCAGACAAATTTGTTATCGCGACAGGCTCTCGCCCTTACCAACCAGATAACGTCGACTTCCTGCATGAACGTATCTACGACAGTGACTCGATTCTTTCTCTTAAACACGACCCGCAACACATCATCATCTATGGTGCTGGCGTTATTGGTTGTGAATACGCGTCGATTTTCCGCGGTTTGGGTGTAAAAACCGATCTTATCAATACTCGTGACCGTCTGTTGTCATTCCTAGACAATGAAACCTCAGATGCACTTTCTTATCACTTCTGGAACAGCGGTGTCGTGATTCGCAACGATGAAACCTTTGAGAAAATTGAAGGCACTGATGATGGCGTGATCATTCACCTAGAGTCAGGTAAAAAGATGCGCGCTGATTGCCTACTGTATGCCAATGGCCGAACGGGTAATACCGATAAACTGAACCTTGGTGCTGTTGGCTTAGAAGCGGACTCGCGTGGGCAAGTCTCAGTAAATACCAATTACCAAACCAATGTTGACCATGTTTACGCTGTCGGTGATGTGATTGGCTACCCTAGCCTAGCAAGCGCGGCTTATGACCAAGGTCGATTTGTGGCTCAAGCAATTGTGAAAGGTGAAGCTGAACGCCACCTTATCGAAGACATTCCAACCGGCATCTACACCATCCCGGAGATCAGTTCTGTTGGTAAAACCGAGCAAGAACTTACCGCAGCTAAAGTACCGTATGAAGTAGGACGTTCTTCATTCAAACACCTAGCTCGTGCTCAAATTGCGGGTAAAGACATTGGTAGCTTGAAGATTCTGTTCCATCGCGAAACCAAAGAGATTTTAGGTATCCACGTGTTTGGTGAGCGTGCCGCTGAAATCATCCATATCGGACAAGCGATCATGGAACAGAAAGGTGAAGCAAATACCATCGAGTACTTTGTGAATACAACCTTTAACTATCCAACGATGGCGGAAGCTTATCGTGTTGCAGCACTCAACGGGCTTAACCGTTTATTCTAGATAAAGAACCAATAGGAGTATTTGACCACCCATAGGCCAAATACATAAACAGCAAGCCACGCGCTTGCTGTTTTTATTTAAAACACTGAATATTAAGGCATTGATAGTAATTAGATCATGATGTTCTAAATACCCCTTTACCTGTACAGCCTCATTTACTCTCCACAAACAGAGCCCTCAGAGCTAAGCGAGAAACTCCCCTTTCTTCCACTGAGAAACAAACAACACACCAAGACCAATTCCGCGCATTGCCATAAAGCTCAGCATCGCTAACCACAGTGCATGGTTCTCTAAACCTGATGCTAAATAGAAAATCGCGAAGAAACTACAGGTCGCAACAAACATACTATTGCGCATATCCTTGCCCTTGGTTGCTCCAACAAAAATACCATCCAACAAGAAGCACCACATAGACACCAATGGCATTGCGACTAACCACGGTAAATACACCTCGGCTTGGTTCTTCACGTCAGGAATGGTAGTGATCATATTAATCAAACTCGAGCCAGCGAGTGCGAACGCTATGGTCAGTACCAAACAAATATTAAAGCTCCAGAAGAAAGTACCAATCAATGACTGGTTCAGTTCATCTTTGTCTTTCGCGCCTATCGCCTTACCGACCATCGCTTCCATTGCGTAGGCAAAGCCATCCATCCCATAAGAGATGATCATCAAGAAACTCATCAACACTGCATTGGCCGCAACAACATCATCGCCAAAGCTTGCACCTTGGAAAGTCATGAAAGTGAAAGTCGCTTGTAGATACAATGAACGAAGAAAGATATCGCGATTCAATTTCACGAAACGACTCAAACCTTGGCTGGTTTTCTTAAGCAGATCCCATGGCGATGGTAACTGCTTCTTCGCCCAGATTCGGTAAACACAAATCAAGCCAAATGTTAGACCGGCATAATCAGCCATTACAGATGCCAATGCTGCACCTTCCACTTGCCATCCTAAGCCGATAACAAAAACAATATCCAAAACGATATTGGTGATATTGGTGATGATGACCATCCACATGGGCGCTTTGGCATTTTGAGTCCCGAGTAACCAACCTAGAATCACAAAGTTAGTTAGCGCAGCAGGCGCACTCCAAGCGCGGATTGAGAAATATTGCTGACCATAGTGCTTAACTTGATCACTGGCGCTACTCAATGAGAAAACTAAATCGGCGACTAGACTGTGTAAAAGCAAAAAGACACCAGCAAACCCTAAGGCCATGGTCACGCCTTGCACAAAGACTAAACCAAGTTGCTTGCCATCATTCGCACCATAAGATTGTGCGGCTAGCCCTGTTGTCGACATGCGCAGGAAACCAAGCAACCAAAAGGTCACGCTGATCATTGTGCCGCCCAGCGCCACACCACCTAAATACCAAGAGTGCTCGAGGTGACCGATAACCGCCGCATCGACTAAGCCCAGCAGTGGAACAGTAATATTAGAGAGAACCATCGGGATCGCGAGCAGCAGCACTTTTTTGTGCATCGCCTGATTGGATAGCGTTTGAAAAATAGTTTGGGGATTAAATAGCTTCACGATCACCTCTTAGATTAGAGGCGATAGTTTAACCTAGTGGGTGGGCTTTCACTATGTTGTGGAATTTTACTTATACCGGCTATGTACTCAGTTACTCGAAATACAAAACACCTAGGATTACCACTTAACGAGCACTAACTGCGGCGTTAAACGCTTTTTGACCTGAGAGATCTTACAAAGAAGTCGCTGCCACAATTTCCAACGGTTGCATTTTTGGTCTAGTGGAGAAAACGCTTTTACCCATTGTGCCCATGGCAGCCAATTAAGAACGCTGTCTATTGGTGAAGACAACCCATGAGCATACTTTCCTGAACCAAGCTTTTGTCCCAACGTACTTGAGCTTTTATCTCCAGCTAAGACTAAACACGCATGTGCATGAGTAAAGTAGCGGCTCAAAGACTGAATGAAGTTCGCGGTCTGTTGTTCATTACAATCCAGCAAAGCATGTTCACACACCACCATCACCGAGGCTTGTTCTGGAATATTAAGTTCATCCAACCAAGTTAGGTCATCGACAGAGCCACACTCCAAGCGATAGCGTTCATTTTTGTGGAACAAGCGTTGTCGCCAAAGCAGATTCTCGGTTACATCTAACTCAACCCAATGACAGCGGCCATTATCTAAACGGTAGAAACGGGTATCGAGCCCTGCTCCCACGTTAATAATCCAAGCATCTGGGTTATGAGATAAAAACTGTTGAACTTGAGAATCACAAAGTTGAGTCAGTGTCGCGTAAAGGAGTTGCTGTTGGTCGAGTTCACCGGTAAGACATTCTGGTGCGAGCTGGCAACGCTTGCAGGCTTGAGCTGCGATAGGATCATAAACGAGACCATCATCAGCTAGGCTTTCACGGCTACGAAACCAAAGATGCTGAACGAGGTTCGTCGGAACTTGGAATTCTTGATGTGCAGACCCTTGTTCAGAAGAAGCCTTTTGAACAGAGGAGCGCGGCTTACGAGTAAGCGGCTTCATTTGAGGTTTGGTTGGGTTTGGCATCATCATCTTCCTTGTATCTCGACAAAGAAGATGATAATGAATATCAATTACAATGACAAGTTATTGAGAATAAATATCAATAAGCTGTTTGTACTGACTACATCCAGTCGGTGTTGCGAATAATACCAACCGCAAGCCCTTCAATAGACAAGTGTTGAGATTCTAGATCGACATGGATTGGAGAAAACTCTTCATTTTCAGCATGTAACAGAACCGTTGAACCTTTACGTTCTAGGCGTTTTACCGTTACATCATCATCGACACGAGCCACTACAACCTGACCATCGCGTACATCTTGTGTTTTATGAACAGCTAATAAATCACCATCCATAATACCGATGTCTTTCATACTTTCGCCATTTACACGAAGTAAGAAGTCAGCTTGTGGTTTAAACATGCCTGGATCAACTTGGTAATGCATTTCTACATGCTCTTGAGCCAAGATAGGCTCACCAGCGGCAACCTGACCGATTAATGGTAAACCTTGCTCTTCGTTTGCTGCATCTTCAAGCAAAATACGAATACCGCGAGACGCACCCGGGATAATCTCAATCGCTTCTTTACGAGCAAGAGCTTTCAAATGTTCTTCTGCAGCATTAGCAGAACGGAAGCCTAGTTCACGCGCGATTTCTGCACGTGTCGGTGGCATACCGGAATCTTCGATCTTACCTTTGATAAGGTCAAAGACTTGTTGCTGGCGGGGCGTTAACGGCTTCATGATTCACCTGTCTTTTTATACAGTTGACTGTGAGTATATCCAGTAACTGAACAAAAGCAAAGCAATTGGTTGTTTTTAGTTCATTTTTAGCAAATTACAAAAACAGGATCTCTAGCCACACATAACCTGCGAGTGCCAAACAGATGAAAACTGCTGCCGAACCGACATCTTTAGCCATCCCAGAAAGCTCATGATGTTCACTGCCGATTCGGTCGACAACCGCTTCAATCGCGGTATTGATTAGCTCGACAACCATCACCAATACCACCGATGAGATCATTAAGATTCGTTCAACTTGGCTTACATCTAGGTAAAATGCCAACGGAATAAGCACGACCGCCATGAACACTTCCTGTCGAAATGCAGCCTCATTTTTAAACGAACTCGTAATGCCTTGCCATGAAAAGCCTGCTGCTTTGATGATACGTTTGAATCCGGTGTTTGATTTTTTGGTCATTTTTAACCCTATACTCAATCAGTCGATGAATGATTTTCCACAAACTTAACGGCAATATGACTATTTCCATTAAAAGGTTAGACCAGTTTCTGGTATTCTTGCATCGATTAAATTTACGCCTAGGCTTATCCCTATTTCACTCATAGGATTTATCCTTTTTATCAGAGAAATAGAGATACGCTTCAGCACATTGAAATAACTATTGAGGCAGTGAACCTATATGTCTTCTGGACAATCTTTTTCACGTTCATTAATGAAGCTACCTTTATCCGTATTGGTAAAGGGCACATCAATTCCTTCAAACCCTGTTGAGGATTTGAACATTGATTTGAGCAAACCGATTGTATACGCCTTACCGTTTCGCTCAAGTGTCGACATTCTTACATTGCAAAAACATGCACTTGAATTAGGCCTACCTGATCCGTTGAGCAAGCTTGAAATCAACGGCAAATCACTGCAACGCTACGTTTTCATCTCTTCTCGCAAAACTCTGCTGCAAGACGATGATTATGTACCAAGCTCTTCAATTGAAGTGTTCTCTGAATTGCTTTCACTGCACGCCGACGACTCTGAACTCGATGTTCAAGTTATCCCTGCTACCGTTTTGTGGGGGCGCAAACCTGGTAAAGAGAATAACCAGAAGCCTTACCTACAGGCAATGAACGGCTTAGAGAAATCAAAAGCGGTATTGCTAGCCGGTCGTGACTGCTTGGTTCGCTTTAGTCCTGTGGTTTCTCTGCGTTACATGGCCAACTCACACGGCACCGACAGCACCATCGCGCACAAACTGGCGCGCGTGGCACGTATTCACTTCTCTCGCCAAAAGCTTGCAGCATCAGGCCCTAACCTGCCAAGCCGCCAAGCTCTGTTTGATCGCCTGTTAAAATCAGAAGCGATCAAAAAAGCGATTGAAGACGAAGCACAAGCAAAGAACATCTCGATCGAGAAAGCGAGCAAAGAAGCTCAAGACATCATGGACGAGATTGCTGCGAACTTCTCTTACTCGCTGATCAAGCGTGGTGAAAAGATTCTTGGTTGGCTGTGGAATAAGTTGTACCAAGGCCTGCATATCAGCAACGCTTCAACGGTTCGTAAGTTGGCTCAAGATGGTCACGAGATTGTTTACGTGCCTTGTCACCGTAGCCACATGGACTACTTACTGCTTTCTTATGTGCTTTACCACGAAGGCATGGTGCCTCCGCACATCGCTGCGGGTATCAACCTGAACTTCTTCCCTGCCGGTCCTATTTTCCGTCATGGTGGTGCGTTCTTTATTCGTCGTAGCTTCAAAGGCAACAAGCTGTACTCGACGATTTTCCGTGAATACCTAGCGGAGTTGTTCGCTAAAGGTTACTCAGTAGAGTACTTCAGTGAAGGTGGTCGTTCTCGTACAGGTCGTTTATTGCAAGCGAAGACCGGCATGTTGGCGATGACTATTCAAGCGATGCTGCGCGGCATGAATCGCCCGGTGACTTTGGTTCCTGTGTACATCGGCTACGAGCACGTGATGGAAGTGGCGACTTACGCAAAAGAACTTCGTGGTAAGCGTAAAGAGAAAGAAAACGCGAGCTTAGTGATTCGTACCATTCGTAAGCTGCGTAACTTTGGTAAAGGCTACGTGAACTTCGGTGAGCCAATTCAACTGAACCAATACCTGAATGAACACTCACCTGAGTGGACCAAAGACATCGACCCAATGGGCACTAGCAAACCACAATGGATGAACCCGGTGGTTAATGACTTGGCGACCAAAATGATGACGCACATTAACGATGCGGCAGCGACCAATGCCCTGACCCTTTGTGCAACGGCACTATTGGCTTCAAGACAGCGCGCATTGTCTCGTGACTCTTTGGTTTCTCAGATTAATTGCTACCTGTCTCTGCTTAAGAATGTTCCATATTCGGCAACGTTCACTGTGCCAAAAGACAGCGCTGAAGATTTAGTAAAACATGCTGAATCACTGAACAAGTTCTTGATTGAATCAGACTCAATGGGCGACATCATTTCGCTAGACCGTCACCAGTCAATTCTGATGACCTACTACCGAAACAACATCATTCACTTGTTTGCTCTGCCATCGTTAATTGCACAGATGACTATTCGTCAACGCGGTTTATCAATTGACGCGATCCAAGAGAACGTTGCTGCTATCTACCCGTTCTTGAAGAAAGAGCTGTTCCTAAGCTACGACGAAGACAAGCTTGAAGGCGTGGTTTCTAACATCATTGAAGAGCTGGTTAACCAAGGTATGCTTGTGGTTTCTGATAATGAAGTCACCATCAACCAATCAAACAGCCAAGCACTGATGCTGTTAGGTCGTACGATTTCAGAAACGCTACAACGCTACTCTATTGCTTTGAACCTGTTAGCAGAGAACCCTGATCTGGATAAATCCGATCTTGAACAGAAGAGCCAAGACATTGCACAGCGACTTGGTCGTCTGCAAGGCATCAATGCACCAGAGTTCTTCGATAAAGGCGTGTTTGCGTCGATGTTCGCAACTCTGAAACAACAGCAATATCTGGATAACGATGGTAACTGTGATTTAGACAAGACTCAGCAATTCGCTAAGCTTCTCTACTCAATGCTTTACCCTGAAGTACGTTTGACGATTCAAGAGAGTATCCACCAAGCGGAGTAATCATCAGCTTAGAATCTCTTGAATAGCGAGACCGAACACGATCAAAAAAGGCACCCAATGGGTGCCTTTTTCTTTAGCGTTCGTTAACTCGAAAAGCGGATGCTTACCAGAAGGTAATGAACAAGCCCGCTGTCACTGCCATTCCAACATAGTTGTTGTTTAGAAAGGCTTGGAAGCATAGGTCTCGATCACGGTGGCGCATCAGGTGTTGTTGATACACAAATAAGCTTCCCGCTACCAACAGTGCCCAATAGAAGGTATCTCCTAGTTGGTAATGCATGCCTAACGCAATCAGCATCGCTAGGGTGACGAGTTGCAAAGAGCCAACAATCAGTTTATCGAAGCGACCAAATAAAATAGCCGTCGATTTAATACCAATCTTCAAGTCATCATCTCGGTCAACCATCGCATATTGCGTGTCGTAAGCAATCGTCCACAACGCGTTAATCACGAAGACAAACCACACAATGCTTGGCAGTTCATTGGTTTGTGCCGCCCAAGCCATTGGTATCGCCCAACTAAACGCTAAGCCAAGAAACAACTGTGGAAGATGCGTAAAACGCTTCATGAAAGGGTAAATGAACGCCAGACCCACACCAATAAATGAGAGCTTAATGGTCAGTGGATTCATGGTGAGTACCAGCAAGAATGAAACTACGGCTAGCACTAAAAAGAGCAGAATCGCTTCCTTACTGGAAACCAAACCAGACGGCAGTGGACGCTGCTTGGTACGTTTAACATGACCATCTACTTTACGGTCCGCAAAGTCATTGATCACACAGCCAGCTGAACGCATCAACACCACGCCGAGTACAAAAACAACCAAGACATCAAAATCAGGCATACCTTGTGCGGCGATAATCAGTGACCACAAGGTCGGCCAAAGGAGTAATAGGGTACCAATCGGGCGATTCATTCGCGTTAATTGCCAATACGCCTTCGCTTTGGTGGCAAGCATTTACACACTCTCCTTAGAGTAAATGGGTGATGTTGGTAAAAACAGTTCTGCCACAAGCATCGGTTTATGGTTCATCCATAATCGAGAACGACGCGCGAGTAATCGCTCATCGCCTGCGATAACCCAACCAACTTGCAGCGCATCTCGCTCCACGTTCTCAGCACTAAAAACGGTCAATCCAAGCGGGACATTACCTTGTTGAGAAAGGTCTGAGTGCTGATGATCTTCTAATGTGACTCGGGGAATCAAGGTTCGACCTAACACCCACGGTTCGTCATCACCCTTTAAAATCACTTTACGCAGTAAGCAATCAAACGATGATAAAAGATGTTCCTCGTCTTGTTGCAGCATTGAGCGTTCTACAACTTGATTATGAAGCAACTCAACAGACAGGTGCTGACAGCACTTCCCCAACTTGCGGGAAAGAGAACCTTGCTCCATCAGCCACTCTTTGGTGGTTTCATTAGGAAAATCAAATGTTTCTGTACTTTGCCAATCTACATTCATTAACGAATTAAGATACAGCGATATTGGCTGATTCATACTAGTATTCAATAGGTGACTTTACACGTACAATAAAGCTTCAACTTTCGAACAAAATTAAAGCGTTCTTCGAATTGTAAACGTATTTAGATTTAGACCGCTCATTGTAACAAGACTAATGCGTTTCGAATATCGCGAATAAACTAAAGAAAAGTCACAAATATGCACAAACGTTATGTAGCCCAAATATTTCTTGCGATTACCCTACTCTTTTCAGCATCAAGTTTCGCGGAAGAGGAGTCGGCAGCTAAACTCGCCTACTTCACGCTAGAGCCAGACCTGACCACCAATTTTTACACTAAAGGTAAAAAACTGGGCTACATTCAGGTTCGCCTCGACATCATGGTGGCAAATAGTAGCGACTTGGCCGCTATTGAGCATCACCAACCACTGATTCGCGATGCGGTGATTGAATTGCTTGGCAAACAAAACGAAGAAACCATTAAATCTCTATCTGGCCGTGAAGACTTAAGAAAATCCTTAGTTGAACACCTCAACAAGATTTTGCTTCCAGAGACAGGTAAAACCCTGATTGCTGACTTACTGTTTACCAAATACCTTTATCAGTAATGATGTAAAACGAATCCCAATAAAAAAGCGGCTCATCTGGCCGCTTTTTTTGTCTCTATCGTTTGGCTACTCATTAGAAGATATGAATTAGCTTCTTGCCGAGCTTGGTGCTTTCATCGCATCGATAAAGCCAATAATCACACCAGCGGCTAGACCAGCTAAATGCGCCGTATTGGCGATAGCCATAAATGGCTGCATGTACCCAAGCACCAACCACACCAACATAAAGCCGACAATCTGTCTTGGGATACCTAAACCAAGTTGTGGCGCCTTCGCACCAACCACCCATAAGTAACCAACCAAGGCATACACAACACCAGACAAACCACCGAAGTTCGCCCCTTCAACCCAATACTGCCCAGCACCTGAAAGCGCAGAAGAGACAGCAAAGATCTGAAGTAGCTTGAGGCTGCCAAGTTTCTTCTCAATGTCTCCACCTAGCTGCCACCACCACAAAATATTAAATGCGATGTGCATAACAGAGAAATGTAGAACGGCATGACTCAACCAACGCCACAGCTGCCATTGCTGTCCATCCACCGCTGGGAAATGTAGGGCATTGAAAATAGCTTGGCCAAAACCGATCTGTTGCAGCGCAAAAATCACCACACACACCAACATCAGGCTTAGTGTCACTGGGCCTGCTTTGGCTTTGATCATGCCCATGAAGCTTGGCGTGTGGTAATGGAAGTTGCTCTTTCTGGTCTCTGCCATGTCCCAAGATGCAGCTTGATAGCGCTTATGATTGGGCTCAGCCAGAAAACGATTCAGCTCAGCTTCGGTTTCAACCTGAAATTGGCCATCAAGAAGCCAAAGAGCAAAACGCCCTTCTCCCTCTGGAGACATCTGAATAGGGATCTGACGAGAGGCCATATAATCAATAAATGCTTGAGCAAGACGTGGATTGTCTAACACCATCAATCTAATCATTGTTACTTCCTATTCATCTATGAGGGATGCTTGAGGCGGTTCAGGTGATGAAAGTCATTAACCTGCGATCACTGGAAGTTCAGCACGATGCCAAGCTTCGAAACCACCATCAACACTATATACCTCTTCAAAGCCTTGGTTCACTAAATATTGTGCCGCACCTTGGCTACTGATGCCGTGGTAGCACATCACTAAGATAGGTTGTTCGAACTCAACCTCATCCATGAATGACACCATCGTATCGTTAGTCAGGTGGTAGGCTGTTTTTGGGTGGGCAACCGCAAAAGACTGCGGGTCACGTATATCGACAAGTCGAGCTTCGCCTTGTTCGATGAGGGCTTGAGCGCCTTTAACATCGATATGTTTAAACTGGTCCATGACTTTCTCTTTTTATACTGATTTACTTTGCTGCCATTGTAACCTATCCCAAGGCTAACATTCACATCCACTTAATAAGGTTATCCACCAGCGATCACTTTTACACCATTTGTGGATAAATCTGTGAATTGCGTGAATAAAGTGTCTTTTCAAAAATAGATCCACAACATGTAGTAATGATCCTGATCTAACTGTGGGTTAACTGAAACATATCCCCACTCGAAAAACCCCGTCAAAGCCTTACTACACACTGCTTTTAGATAGCTGACGAATAAACTTCTCACAGAGTTATCCACAAAATCATTTTGCAAATTTCGATCGCAAAAGTTGAGAAATCGATCCAAAACAAAAAGGCCGAGATCTCTCGATCTCGGCCTTTTCAAAATTCAGCTATTTGTTAGCTCTACTAGAAAGTAGAAGCTAATAGAAACTAGATGCTATTAGAAATCACCAACGGCTTGTTTCAATTTCTTCATCGCATTCTTTTCTAACTGGCGAACACGCTCAGCTGATATACTGTAGGTATCCGCTAAGTCTTGCAGGGTTGCCTTGTTGTCGTCTAACCAACGTGAGCGAACAATGTGTTGGCTACGCTCGTCTAAGCTTGCTAGTGCTAGCCCTAGGCGATTATTGGTGTGTGACTCCCAGTTAGCCGCTTCAACCGTCTCAGCAACGTCTGACGCCTTGTCTTCTAGGTAGTAAACTGGAGCAGTGTAAGCAGAACCGCCATCGTCATCGTCCATAGGCGCTTCAAACGTCGCATCTTGTGCTGCTAAGCGAGATTCCATCTCACGAACTTCTGAAGGCTCAACACCCAGTTCACGAGCAACCGTCTCAACTTCACCGTTATTGAACCAACCCAAACGCTTTTTAGACTTACGAAGGTTAAAGAACAGTTTACGCTGTGCCTTAGTGGTCGCAATTTTAACGATACGCCAGTTACGTAGAACGTATTCATGGATTTCAGCTTTGATCCAGTGAACAGCAAACGAGACGAGACGAACACCAACTTCTGGATTGAAGCGCTTAACAGCCTTCATCAAGCCGATGTTACCTTCTTGGACGAGATCAGCCATTGGTAGCCCGTAGCCAGAGTAGCCTCTTGCAACGTGCACCACGAATCTTAGGTGGGAAAGGATCAAGCCTTTCGCAGCGTCGATCTCACCTTTGTAATGTAATCGCTCTGCAAGTCCACGTTCCTCTTCAGGAGTCAGCATAGGGTAGCTGTTCGCTGAGCGGATATAGCTATCTAAACTATCTTGTGTGACTAAAGCCATTTGATACGCTTGGTTTGCCATTCGGTTCCTCATCAATCTCTGATCTGGAGTAATACATCTATTAAAACCCTACAATCTTGAACCTAAAATGAACAGGTTTCAAGGAGGGGGAAGTAATTATGCATAATCAATTCGTCTATACAAGGCAAAAACTGGTTAAGAAGTGCCTATTTTTCGTCTAAATATGACTCTATTCACCTAAACTGGTTCAATTTCTTTTAGGTGACGCTGTGCAGAAAGCTTTGCAGCCACACTACCAAGCAGAGTTCCGACGATCAAAAGCAGTAAAGATTCATCCCAACTCAGGCCAATTAAACGGAAGTGGCTGTCGTATAGCTGAGCCAAATCATCCACCGCGCTGTTCAGCAATACGGTAATCAATGCCGTCATTACCCAAGCGCTAATCGAACCTAAAACGCCAAACCACATCCCAGCATAAAGGTATGGTCGAAGAATGTAGCTGTCGGTCGCACCAATCAGCTTCATGGTTTGAATCTCTTCTTTATGCGCCAACACATTAAATCGTAGTGTATTGCCGATAATCAGAAATACCGCGCCCAGCATCAATACCGTTAAGGTAATCACGATGACAGCCGCTAATGCTTTGATCGCATCTAATCGCGCTAACCAATCTTCGTCTAGGCGAACATCGGTCACTAATTCTTGTTGTTTAACTGTGCCTGCCAGCTCTTTAATTAAGGTATCGCTGTGCACGCTTGGCGTAATCACCAGCACACCTGGCAGTGAATAATCGTCGAGAATGGTTAGGGCGTCTTCAAAACCAGAATACTGGCTGAGGTCTGCAAGCCCTTGCTGCGGAGAAATGTACTCCACGAGCTCAACTTGATCCCAACTTTCGATTTCATCCTTAAGCACCATTACTCGTGGCTCAGGAATACCATCCTCTACATAAGCACTTATTTGTGACGGGCTAGTGACATCTTGCGCCACTTCCCCTACATTTTTACCTAATAGGTACAAACAAGCTGGCATCGCCAACGCCATAGAGATCACCGCAAGGGTCAGTAAGTTGCCTAACGGGCGCTGCCACATTTGCGAGAACGATGACTTGGCTTGTTTCCAGTGAACAACAAAGAAGCCGTCGCTTGAAGCGCGGTTTGCTGCTCGATTAGATTGAGGTTTTTTGATGCGCTTATTCGCGGCCATAGTCTTCAACCTCACTCAAAAATCCTTGGTTTAATTCAAGATGGCGGTACTGAGGGCGAGTGTTCACTAACCCGATATCATGCGTCGCTAGGATGATCGTCACACCTGCGCGGTTGAATTCTTCAAATAATCGCAACACACGGTTAGATAATTCAGGGTCTAGATTACCGGTAGGCTCATCGGCTAAAAGCAGAGTTGGACGGTTAACCACGGCGCGAGCAATACCCACGCGTTGTTGTTCACCACCAGAAAGTTGGCTTGGCAAACAACGGGCTTTATCTAATAAACCGGTTTTATCCAACGCAGCACTGACTCGGCGTTTTATTTCGTTTTCAGAAATAGATTCAATACGCATAGGCAGAGCGACGTTATCGAAAATCGAACGGTCCATCAGCAGGCGATGGTCTTGAAAAACAATCCCAATATTACGGCGTAAGAAAGGAATGTCTTTGGCTGGGATACGAGTGATATCGTGATCGTTGAACCAGACACGTCCATCAGTTGGACGCTCTATCGCGCAGATCAACTTCAGCAAGGTACTTTTACCAGCCCCAGAGTGCCCACCCAAAAAAGCCATCTCTCCACGTTTCAGGTGAAAGTCCACTTTTTGGAGCGCTTGTCTTCCACCTCGGTAGGCTTTACTCACTTGCTGAAATTTGATCACCGAAAATTCCTCTTACGATCACTAATATCAAATTTAAAAACGGTAGCAGATTAAGGATAAACCACTTTGCTACTCGCGTTACTCTTCGCGGCTAAATAGTGCTTCAATGAAGTCTTTAGATTCAAATGGACGCAGGTCATCAATACCTTCACCCACACCAATGTAGCGGATTGGAATCTGGAACTGGTCAGCAATTGAGAAAATTACACCACCTTTCGCCGTACCATCTAGCTTAGTCAGTGTAATACCCGTAACTGGAGCCACTTCACTGAACAACTTCGCTTGGCTGATAGCGTTCTGACCTGTACCTGCATCGAGCGTTAGCATGATTTCGTGTGGCGCAGAGTCATCAATCTTCTTCATTACACGAACGATCTTGCGTAGCTCTTCCATCAGGTTGCTCTTGTTCTGCAAACGACCGGCTGTATCAGCAATCACAACATCAACACCACGAGCCTTCGCTGCTTCAATCGCATCGTAGATAACAGACGCACTGTCCGCACCAGTGTGTTGAGCGATAACTGGCACATCGTTACGCTGACCCCAAACCTGAAGCTGTTCAACGGCTGCAGCACGGAAGGTATCACCCGCTGCTAGCATCACTTTCTTGCCTTCATTTTGGAATTGTTTCGCCAGCTTACCGATCGTAGTTGTCTTACCTACACCGTTCACACCCACCATTAAGATAACGTAAGGTGTTTTAGTGGTATCAACAACCAGTGGCTGTTCCACTTGGCTTAAGATGTCTGCCATCTCTTCTTTGAGCAGACCATAAAGCGCTTCACCGTCTTTTAGGTCATTGCGAGATGCTTTTTCTGTCAGGTTTTCAATGATCTTAACCGTGGTATTCATACCCACGTCAGCAATCAGAAGTTGCTCTTCTAGCTCTTCAAACAGGTCTTCATCGATTTGCTTGCCTTTGAACAGACCAAAGAAACCAGCACCGATGTTTGCTTTAGTGCGGCTTAGGCTGCGCTTAAGACGAGCAAAGAAGCTTTCTGTCGGCTTCTCTTGTACTTCTTCAACCTTAGCTTGAGGAACTGCCACTTCTTCCTGTTCTGCTTCTGCTTCTGCTTCTGCCTCTGCTTCTGCTTCTGCTTCTGCTTCTGCTTCTGCTGCGACAGGTTGCTGCTCTTGTTGAGCTTCTTCAAGCGCTTGCTCAGATTCAGTTGGCTTAACTTGTTCAGCTTCAGGCGCGACCTGTTCAGCCTCAACTTGTGATTCAACTTCAGTTTGATCTTCAACGCTTTCTACGTTCGCTTCATTCTGAGTTTTTGGGCTTTGTTCTTCTTCACCAAAACCAAGCCACGATAATAATCCGCGCTTCTTTTTTTCCGTCATCAGAGGAGTTTCCTAGATCTACTAATTAGCTGTATTGACTTAATACACGTCGACTCTTTGCTATTGTTATACAATACAAGCTTGTACAAACGAATAGTAAAGAAAAATGACAAAGCAGTGATAAGTTTGCTTTTAGCTTGATACACTTTGTCATTGCAAATTTATTTAATACACGAACCCACTTAAATTGGGCTCGGTATAGTATCACTTTATTAGCGGTCAAAAAATCTATGGTAAGACGTCGCCAGCAAAACACATCACAAAAAAAGCCATCCGGAGGCTTTGTTCGAATTATTAGTGGCTCATGGAGAGGTAGAAAGCTGCCTGTTCATGATTTAGAAGGATTACGCCCAACCATTGACCGAGTAAAAGAAACACTCTTTAACTGGGTGGCTCAAGATATCCCACATTCAACTTGCTTGGATGTATTTGCCGGTTCTGGCGGTCTAGGTTTTGAAGCAGCTTCTCGCCAAGCCAAAATGGTGACACTGCTCGAAATGAATCAAAAGGCGGCTAAACAGCTTTCTGATAACGCGAAAGAGCTCAAGGCAGACAACATTAATGTCGTGAATACTGATGCTATCTCTTTCCTTAAGAAACCAGGCACTCCTTACGATATGGTTTTCCTTGATCCACCATTTCGCAAAGGCTTACTGGCAGAAACAGTACAACTGCTTGAGAGTAACGGTTGGCTTGCAGACAATGCCATCATTTACGTCGAGACAGAGAAAGAACTGAAACTCGAAGCTATGCCAGAGAACTGGGAATTGCATCGCGATAAGACCACCGGACAGTCAAGCTACCGACTGTTCAATCGAATTACTGAAGAATAGGAGTTATTGAATGAAGTTCTTGCTTCCACTAGCAAAAGCAGCCATCGCCTTTGTTTGGTTTATCTTGATCGTAAATATTTTCTACCCGTTCCCGGGTAATGCTGCGATTGCGCTTTATATCATGACAGCATTCTTGTTCTTCATGCACGGCCTGCAGATGCTGATTTTCATCGGTGCTTTCGGCGACAAGATCGAGATGTCACGTTGGGAGAAGTGGTCAATATTGATTTTCGGAGTCTTTGCCCTACTCGATATCCGTCGTAAGCACATGATGTAATCGAAATAAAAACCGAAGAAACAGATACAAAAACGCCGCTCAGTAGAGCGGCGTTTTTTTATTGAGTAATGGTAGCAACACTAGCCCATGTAGCCCTTCACGCCATCCAAGAACATTTGAGTCGATAGCATCACAAGTAACAAGCCCATCAAGCGCTCGATGGCTTTAAGCCCTCTCTCACCTAGTACTCGTAGGAAGAAGCCATTAAACATCAGAATGAAGAAGGTAGCGCCCCAAGCCAGCATCACAGCCGCTGAAAGCTCTAACATGTTGTCTGGATGCTGGGTCGACAGCAGAATCAGTGCAGCAATCACTGACGGACCTGCAATCATAGGAATCGCCATCGGCACAATAAACGGCTCTTCACCCGCCGCAAGGCCAGTAATGCTGCCTGCGCTTGGGAAAATCATCTTAATCGCGATGATAAATAGAATGATACCGCCAGAAATACTCAAGGTTTCAGGCTGTACGTGCAGGAAGTTCATGATGCTTTGACCCGCAAATAAGAACAGCAGCAAGATAACCAGTGCGAACATCAGCTCACGAATCAGAACAATACGGCGACGCTTCGGGTCAATATGCTTAAGGATAGAGAGCACGATTGGCAAGTTGCCAAGCGGGTCCATGATAAGAAACAGCATGGTTGCTGCAGATAAGATTTCCATAAGTTTGTCTCGAAAAGCGTAAGTGCGCGGAGTATAGCAGCCTCAACATTGATTTTCGAACGCAGTGATAAGCGGGTTAACTGATGCTTTTAAAAGGGGATGCTATAAGAAGGCAAATTAGCGAAAGCAGATTGAAAGGTAATGAAAAGAGTGGAGCCGAAACATGCACCCACTCTTTATTCACGAATAAAACAAGCCACTAAGAATTAGTGATTACACACACGTTCGCGGTTAGTGCAAAGCTTATCATCGACAACGACAACCTTTTCCATCTTCAAGAAAAACTTCAACAGGCTATCTAAATCCAGACCATTGAGCTTACAAGTATAGAAGCGAGCTTCTTCGCCATAGGTTTGAGCAAGCGCTAATGTTAGCTCTTCGCGAGTCAGTGGCTTTTCACTAAGCAGGTTTAAAACGTTGTGTGCGTGAATTTCAGTCGTCATAACTCAATCTCATGTTTAATGAATTACACGTAGAGTACCGAGTTTTAGCAACGCCGTTTTGATGTAGCTCAGGCTTGAGAGAGCTCTACCCTAAATAGTAATCGATGCGACGATGAATGCGTGTGCGAGAAAGTAACTGCCCGTTACCCAAAAGTAAGCGCCCTTGATTGGGCTGCGGTAACTGTTTAGCGCATAAGCTAAGGCCGAAAGGAGCAGCACGCTACAGCCAGCAAAACCGACCGCGTGTGATAACTGAGGATCCAGCAGCCAAACCTCACCAGAAGCCCATGCTAACTGAATAAGCACAATGCCCATGATGACCACGGGAAAAACGAGTTTGTCTAAGCGTGGCAGCAGTAAAAAGAAAGCAACAACGCAAGCTGCCAATAACAGCGCGAACAACCACCAAACCATTTCACCTGATAGCTGTAACCAAAAAGCTTTGCTGTAACAGAGTTGAGCCAATAAGAAGCAGACAAAATGCAGAGGGCGTTTTTGAGTGAGAGTATGAAGCACATCTGCGATCGCAGAGATAGCCAACCCCGCAACTATCCAATAGGTAAAGTCAGCCACAACCGACTGAGTTAAAGCAATTGTCGCTAATAATACAAAGGTAAATACCTTATACGATAAGGCCTGACCGATATGTCCATGTTTCGTTCCTGCTATTGCTCCGATACCAGATAAGGAAACCGCTAACCAACTCCACATACCACTTGCCCTATTGCTTTAAATCGTCGCCAGTCTAGGCACACGAGTGTTGATGTAAAGCCTCAGCCCCTCAAAATTGGATCTTGATTACGCTTCCACTAAAAAGAGTCTCTTTAGATTGAAGTCGTAACAATTACCACCATGACAATGGCCATTCGTTTAAAACTAGAACGAATCATCATAAAACCCATTCAAACTGGCATTAGAGTCGCCATACTTGAATTTTGGCCAATTCTAACCTATCGACCCCACCAAAACCGGCCTAATTCCGTCAAATACCACACTTAAAAAATTAAAATAACCACATTTAAAGTAAATAATAACAATAACTTAAATAAACAAACTCAAGATTAATAGGAAAATAAAAACGCCAACCAAGCCTAGACTTGTAAAGTAGCCAGTTTTCTTTTTTAATGCCCAGTTTTGTCAGGTTATTTCAAGCCTCCGGTAAAAATCGCCACAAAAACCAAGCCGAAAACTTAAAAAACCAACCAAAACCAACCTAGCCACCACCAACCTCTATTAATACAGTTTAACAACCTTTAACAATATAAATTACACAAAACAACCATTACAAAACAACAAGTTAAATCAAATCAGAACAAACATAAATCACAACGAACAAATTAAGAACACACCATAAAACACAGTTAAACACTGCCAAACAAGCCAAAAACTCATAGTTTTCTACTACTTTTAAAGCTTTCGAAAGTAATTCTTGATCTAAGGCCATAAGTAGTGCTATTCTTTAAAACATAGCGAGAGACAACCAAATTTAGGAGTAGTGTTATGATTTCATCTTCGCAAAGACAAGGACTTGTAATGATCGCGGTAGTTGTAGGTCTAATGACACTACCGATGATGTACTAAGCAAGTTACAGATAAAAAAAGGGACGCCATGAGCGTCCCTTTTTTTGTTCAATTTTTTCACTTCGAAAACAGATGCAGTGTTAGCACATCCCAGTTCGCATAATAGAAACCTGCGGCAGCTAAAGTCATTGCCATCATCAGTAAGATCGCAACTCGCCAGATAAAACGACCACTACGTGGAGTCAGCTCCTTCTCACAGTCGTTACACATCATGATGAACTTATGTTGGTCTTCCAACTTAGCCTCATGTTCATTGACTACCTTATTACGACACGTTGCGATATAGCGCAGCTTGCTCACCATATCGTGCGGTAGCCTTTCTTCACAGCTTGTTACAAGCTCATGCAATCCTTCGCCTTCGGCATGATATTGAAGCCTCAATAATTTCTCTATATTGCGAGTTCTTGTCACCACTTTTTCAATATCGGTCATCTTAGCCCTCCCACTCCACACTATAATTCTAGTCGAGCATTTCCCTATTCTTATACAAAATCACTGTTATTTACGAGAGAAAGAGACAATAAATAACAATGCTTTATCCCAAACTGACCATTAAATGTGATGTCTGCCGAAAAATAATCAGCTTGGCTTACAACAGTTCACGAATAACGGCTTTAAACACATATCCCTATTGCCTGAAAGACTAGAATAACCATCACGACTACATGGAGGTTATATGCCTAATTCACTCTTTTTTGCCATCTTTGCTCTCGCTGCTCTAGCGGCTTGGGTATTTATTGGTTTCTATCGAAAACACATGCAAGGCGAGAACGCACCAGAAAAGAAAGTGAACGTCACGGTATTAGATAAACAATCCATCGACCTTCCTGATGCAGAACCAGGTCAAGAAGACCAAGAGTATTGGATTTATGTTCAACGTGGTGTGGTTGGTCCGAAGCGAGAATTCCAAGTCGGCATCCACTATTTCCACGCCCTTAACCCTGGCGACAAAGGAACCTTAACCTACCAAGGCGATAAGTTCTTACACTTTGCGTTGAAGCGCTAAACGTCAGCCGCTTCAACTGTCGTCCCTAAGCAATCCATCAGAAAGCCTTAGCAATCACCGCTAAGGCAATAACCAACGCGTTTTCTCTGACTTAGACACCAACCAGCTCATCCATAATGCGCCAGCTCCGCTGATCACAATCCATAATGGAATAAACCATGCCGGATGTCCTTGGTACCAACCAAACTCTTTCATCGGCCACAAGAAAATCGGGTGCAGCAGGTAAATACCTAAGCTGTGCTTACTGATAAAGCCAACCACTTGGTTACTCTTCTCAGACAGGCCTTCACCATAGTAACGGCATACCATGAACACCATGCTCGCGGCTAATACGGTATTCAACGTTTTGTAAGATAGCCAGCGCCCTACCGTGTACTCTTCTGCTACCAAGCTTGCATCAACCACCATGTAAACCGTGGTTAGTAACGCTAGCCCACCCAGTAACACACTCACGCCAACGGTCATCTTGTTAAGTGGCACAATCTTATACAGCAAGTAACCCAATGGTAAGTAACCGGTGTACAACCACAATTCGTGACTCCAAGGGCCATCGATTTTCAGTAAGAACAGCAATGTTGTGAACAACCATACCGCCGTAAAGGCATAGACCGATCTATCACCGTACTTTCTAACCATGATCTGCAAGAACGGAATCACAAAATAGAGTGGGATGAAGTAATAGAAGAAACCAAGGTGGTAATAGGTGTAATGATGGTAGCTATTAAGCAACACGTCCCAACTGACGTCGGCATCAAAGCCCATTGCCGACCAGCCCGACAGATAGGTATAGAAAAGCGACCAGACAATGAAAGGTATCAGTACCTTGCCCAAACGACGCTTGAGGTAGTATTTGGCGTCAAACGGGCGCTGATCACTGAGCATCAGTGCGCCAGTAATCAAAATGAACACAGGTACTGCCCAGCGGCTGAAACCGTTTACCGTAATGGCAGTAAGCCATTCACCAAAAGGAATAGTGCCCAACTCATTGCGATAAGGCGCCAAAACATGAATCGCGATAACCGCTACGGCCGCGACACATCGTGCTAAATCAAAAAAGAGAATTCGCTGCTTCATGTAAATGCCTGATTAATATTCAATCATTCTACTATAGCAATAAAAAAGCTGACCGGAATAAATACCAAGTCAGCTTAGTGTTAAAGGAGATACTTATCGCGAATTTAGCTCATACGACTCTAGCTTCTGCGACTTGAGCTCTCACAAATGAGGCTCATGTGGCTGAAGCTTATGCCGCTGAAATTTGCGGCACTTTCGGTAAACGCAGAGAGATCACCGTCGTTATCGCCAAGAATGCGAAGGAAACCCACAGACACGCAGACAAACCTGCCATTTGGAATACCAAGCCCGACAATATCGTGCCAATCAAACGGCCCATCGCGTTTGCCATGTAGTAGAAACCGACATCAAGAGAAACGCCATCGCCTTTCGCATAACTCACAATCAAATATGAGTGAAGTGATGAGTTCACCGCAAAGATGACACCAAACACCATCAAGCCACCGATAATAACTAACTCGGGTTGCCAGCCAATCTGTACCGCATAAGCGATAGCAGCGGTCACTATAGCCAGCGCACCAGCCCATAACAGCGCGGCATGGCCATCTGGCACCTTACCTTGAGCTTTACCAGTAATCTTCGGCGCTATGCCCTGTACAAAGCCATAAGCGATAGTCCAAGCAGCTAAGAAACCGCCAACCCATGAGTGATCCCAACCAAACACACTGCCTAGGTAAATCGGCAAAGCAATCACAAACCACACATCACGAGCGCCAAACAGGAACATACGTGCTGCGGATAGGATGTTGATGGATTCAGACTTAGAGAAGATCTGTTTGAACTTAGGCTTGGTTTTCGCTTTGCCCATGTCCGCTTCTAAGCTCAACACACTGCCAACGAAGACCAATGCCAACACGGCTGCCATCGCGAGCACGGCGTATTGGAAGCCAATCGTTGAAAGCAGTAAACCACCAATAAAGAAGCCTGCCCCTTTAAGCGCATTCTTAGATCCGGTCAGAATCGCAATCCACTTATAAAGCGCGCCTTGTTGTTCATCAGGAACCAGAGTCTTAATTGAGCTCTTGGCACTCATCTTATTGAGGTCTTTAGCGATACCAGACAAGGCTTGCGCCGCCATGACCCAAGGAATGGTCAGCATTGCCGTTGGCACCGCGAGCATACCCAAGGCGACGACTTGCATGCCTAACCCAATGTTCATGGTCTTATTGAGGCCAAGACGCGCCCCTAACCAGCCACCGATTAGGTTAGTCACCACACCAAAGAATTCATAGAAAAGGAACAGTGAGGCGATTTCTAACGAACTGTAGCCAAGGTCGTAAAAATACAGAACCACCAACATGCGAAGTGCACCATCAGTAATGGTGAAGTTCCAGTAGTTAAAAGTCACCAACATGTATTGGCGAACGCTCTTACTTAGATTTGAAAACATAACGCTATCTCTGCAATCTAAACAAAAAGAGCTTTTGGATCATGATAAGTTCAACACTCCAGATACCAAAAGCTCCCTGTCTAACACTGATGACTATTAGCTATTCGCTACGCCATTAATGTATTCAACCTGGATAGGTTTAGTGAAGGCACCTGGACGCAGTGCCTGCACCTCTTGAACTACCTTGCTCAAATCCCAGCCTTTTTCTAACAGTAGGTGAGCTGCGAACAAACCAGTGCGACCAGAGCCGCCCATACAATGCATTGCAACCTTGCCGCCGTTATCGACGATGTTATGTAGCTCAGGGCTAGCTGCTTGCCACTTCGCAGCAAAACCAGCACCCGGTGCACAGTCGTCTTCAATTTCGATCTGGAACCATTGCATACCTAACGCACGTGTTTTTTCACCAAGTGCCGCCACGTCTTTGCTTGCAAGCTCATGGTCATCAAGTGCTGTCACGATAGCTTCAACGCCTTGCTCTTTTAGCTGAGCCAGTGATGCATCAAGCGTTGCTTCTTTTGTGCCTGGGCACGGAGTAAGCACTAGCGCACCTTGCTCTAGGTCTAGTTGCCATGTTGGATGTATCATTATATCTTCTCCAGATTCTTATTAAGCAAGGCCAACGGTACGAACAAGCTCAGCGGTACGTGTTGCGTAACCCATCTCATTGTCGTACCAAGCGTAGATCTTAACCATGCGCTTACCGACCAACATCGTTGATAGTGCATCCACGATTGTTGAGCGTTGGTCGCCTTTGTAATCGATAGAAACCAGTGGACGCTCTTCAAAGCCAAGAATACCTTTTAGTTCATTCTGAGACGCTTCTTTCAGCATCGCGTTAACTTCTTCTGCCGTGGTGTCTTGCTTCACTTCGAAGATGATGTCTGTCAGAGAAGCGTTCGCTAGCGGTACACGAACTGCGTGGCCGTTGATGCGGTTTTCTAGCTCAGGGAAGATCTCAACAATCGCTTTGGCGCTGCCCGTCGTTGTTGGGATAAGACTCATGCCACATGCACGTGCGCGGCGTAAGTCTTTGTGCGGCGCATCAAGAATAGTTTGCGTGTTAGTTAAATCGTGAATAGTGGTGAAGGCTGCGTTCTCGATACCAAGCTTCTCGTTGATCACCTTAACCACTGGCGCGATACAGTTCGTTGTACAAGACGCTGCCGTTACGATTTTGTGTACCGCAGGGTCGAAGATATTGTCATTCACACCAACAACGATGTTTGCGATGCCTTCTTCTTTCACTGGCGCCGATACCACAACACGTTTCACGCCCTGCTCTAGGTATTTGTTTAGGAAAGAGGTCTTACGGTGAACACCTGTCGCTTCGATAACCACATCACAACCAGACCAGTCGATCGCATCGATGTCGCGCTCTTGTGTGGTCTTGATGCGCTGGCCATTAATGATCATCTCATCGCCTTCTGCAGTTACTTCGTGGTGAAAGCGACCTTGAACTGAATCAAATTCTAGAAGGTGGGCCAGTGTTGTTGTGTCGCCAGCAACATCGTTAATTTGAACAAATTCTAGCTCATCCCAATCGAATGCTGCGCGAAGTGCTAGACGGCCGATACGACCAAAACCATTAATACCTACTTTGACTGTCATTTTCTGTTCTCTCAGTTAATTGCCTTCATATTTGAAGCCGCAGCGTTGTTGACTACGTTCACTTACCGGATCGCCAGCCTCCCTAATCACATAGAGCCACTATGCCCATAGGGATAAGTTCACTTGTCGCCTAGCTGCAACTCCAACTATTTCGGCATTAAGTTTTAATGTATTTAAACGCAACATACTGGGCGTGAGTTCATCGACTCTAAGCGCTCAATATCTTGCTGGTATTCAGTTTTCAAACAGTTCGATGCGATAAGGTCGTCAATTAACTTTAGCATCCAACCTGGTAAATCTTGTGACAGGCGGTAAAACACCCACTGCCCCTGGCGAACATCAGTCAAAATGCCATTTGAACGCAACTGCGCAAGATGGCGTGAAACCTTTGGCTGACTTTCTTGCAATGCCTGAGTCAACTCACCAACCGATAAGCACTCATTGCGAACTATCAACATTAAGCAACGCACTCGCGTTTCATCGGACAGTAATTTAAAAAATTGGTGAGGAAGCATAAATACATACTCATATATGGATATGCATATATATTAGATATAAAAAAACGCACGTCAAGGCGTGCGTTATAATTGTCATAAAAGTTTAACGAAGATAAATCAGAGCTGATTGGTTACGTTATGACTCCAGCGTCGAGCTTCGGTGAGCTCAGTTTTAACCTGTTCCACACTCAATCCTAAATGAGCACAGTGCTCATCCATCTGCTGCCAATCGGCATGTTCAAAGCTCTCTTCAAGGGCCAGCAAGGTTCCATATGGCCCTTCTCTACGTAGCAGAGCCACCTTGATACTTTTACACAAAGGCAGTTGCTCAACTAAATTCTCTAACGACAAGTCGAGCAGCGCATCAAGCAACGAGAACAAACCAATCATAAAGGCTTGCTCGGCATGCCCTTCAAATGCCTGATAACGAGACATACGTTGGCAGAACTGAGCTCGCTGAAGCGATAAGCCATACAGCTCTTTAGGCTTTTTATCGGACACATAAGAGGCGACGGCTAACGAGACAAACATTTTCAGTTTCTCTTGACCTAGATATACCAAAGCCTGACGAAAAGAAGAGATGGTAACTTCAAGGCGCGGCGACATAGTATTCACAAAACGCAGCAGCTTATATGAGAGAGCCACATCTTTCGCGACAATGCTCTCCACCCGTTGAAAGTCCACATCGGGCTTACACACTTCTTGAAACAGCTCCATAGCAATCACTTGCTCAGGGCTAATGTATTTACTCTTGATGATTTCCGGTTTATTGAAAAAGTAACCTTGGAAAAACTTAAAGCCAGCCTCTTTGGCTTGCTGGAATTCTTGTTCGGTCTCAACGCGCTCCGCCAAAAAGCTAAACTTTTTCCCTTGATGCGCCCTAACCAAATCACACGCTTCATCCAAACCCATCTGCATAATATCGAGCTTTACGATATGCGTGTATTTAAGGAAACGTTCCCATTCTGGGGTCGAAGTAAAATCATCTAGGGCAATCATGTAACCCGCTTGGTAAAGGTCTTTAACCGCTTCCAACAATTCATCTGTTGGTTTACAGGTTTCCAGAATCTCTACCACCACCTTATCTTTCGGCAAACTTAAGGGCAGTCGACGAATCAAACTTTGATAAGGGAAGTTGATAAAGCAGCGTGAAGATGGAATAGAAGGGTTAAGACCAACAGACAAGAAGTTCTCAACAATCAGACGATACGTTGCTCGATTAGACTCAATATGCGCTGGGTACGCATTCTTTTCTCCATCGCGAAATAACAACTCATAGCCGAGTGTATTCCTCTTGCGATTTAAGATAGGTTGTCGAGCAACGTATGTAGCGGTCATTTCTTGATAACTCTGATTGGTTTAACTATAACTCAGTCGCTTAATCTAAGCTTTCGCGGCAGCTAGCAAAGCACCGCAGCCCATGAACATACCACCAAATATTTTATTTATCTTACCCATTATGCGATCAGAGCGAATAAAACGTCCCATTTGTGACGCTAATGAGGTGTAACCCAACATAACAACGCTATCAATGAATACTGTCGTCACACCTAGCACTAATAACTGAGGTGCTTGAGGTTGTGTAGGGTCAATAAACTGAGGAAACAAAGCCACCAAAAACACGATTGATTTCGGGTTAGTTAGGTTGATAAGCACAGCGTTTCTCAGCAGTTTGCCACTCGACAGAGTAGAGCTTTCTTCAGATGCTACTAGGCTCGAGCTATCACGCCACTTTTGAATACCTAACCAAAGTAAGTACACCACGCCGACCCACTTAATGATGGTGAACGCCAACGCAGACTTAGCAACGAGTGCACCGATACCCGCGCCCACCAGCATAATGTGAAACGCAAGACCAAGCTGTAAGCCAACAATTGATGCGAGTGACTTTTTAGTGCCATAGCTAAGCCCATTACTGATTGAGTTAACGGTACCCGAGCCCGGAGCCAAGCTAAACAAAATCGCTGTGACAACATAAGCAAGCCAAACATGAGTATCCATTTGCATTTCCTTACTAGTTCTTTAATCTAACAACATTAGTAGCAATAAAGCTCTCACACGCATCAGTTCAGGTAATTTCCCATGGAAAACCACAGCAAAGCCACCTTCCCTTACACTCAAGAACCTCAGTTCGATCATGCGATTAAACACCCGATCAACGCTCTTTGGCAACAAAGAAAAGAGGGGTTTTTAACATCGTCTGGTAAAAAGAAACTGTACTGGTGCAGCCTCACCTCAGAAAAGCACAGCAAAGCTATTGTGATTTCAAATGGCCGTATCGAATGCTGCCAAAAATACCAAGAAATCTTTTATGATTTTTATCAACAAGGCTATGACGTTTATTCATTTGACCACCAAGGTCAAGGCCAGTCTGAACGTATGGTAACAGACTCTGACATTGGTCACATTCATGAGTTTGATGATTATGAATCTGACATGTCTGACGTCATTGCCAGTTTTGATCTCAGTAAGTATTCCAATCGCTACCTGCTCGCACACTCAATGGGCAGCACCATAGCCACTCGCTACCTACAAACCCATCCAGACCACCCGTTTGATAAGGTGACTCTGTGCGCTCCGATGTTTGGTATCAATACCGAGTGGTACCTGAAACCTATCGCGATGATCGTTGGACAAGTGCTTACCGCTTTTTATGCCAAGCCAACTTACGCGCCGGGCCAGCAAGCATATTATTCGAAGCCTTTTGAAAACAACTTACTGAGCCACAGTAAGGTTCGCTATCAGTGGTTCCGCCGCTTATATGACGAGTCTCCATCTTTGCAGGTGGGTGGACCAAGCACGCGTTGGGTGTGGCAAGGGTTAATGGCCGCCAAGCAAGCAATTCAACAAACTCGTCAAATCAAGATCCCTCTGCTATTGATTCAAGCTGGGGATGAAAAGATTGTCAGTAACAGTGCTCAAGTAAAGTTCATCTCTAAGCTGAAGAAAACCAACTCTGATTGTCAGTTTAAGTTGATTGAGGGTTCTAGGCATGAGGTGTTGTTTGAGCAGGATGAATATCGCAATCAAACACTGGATGCGATCAATCAGTTTTTCGCCTAGAGCTAATAGGCTAAGCAACCTACCAAGAAAATAAGCGCTAAAGAGGAAGAGAAGTAAGTGAGCTTTGCCCTCTTTTCTTGCATGAATTTGGCATACAATTTCTACCTAGAGATATTGTAGTTAAAACGATTCTAGCGCTGGCTAGCGTCAATATTGGTTAAGCATTTTGCAATGAGGGTTAAATGAGTATTCCTGCACTAAAAGATTCCGTGAAAATTGTTGCTTCTGATTTAGATGGTACGCTTTTGGCTCCCAACCATCAGCTAAGCGACTTTACCAAGCTAACGCTTAAGAAATTACACGACCAAGGTTATACCTTCATCTTCGCTACGGGTCGTCACCACGTCGATGTGGCGGGTATTCGTCAGATAGCAGGTATTCCGGCGTACATGATCACTTCAAACGGTGCACGCGTGCATGACCAAAACGATCAACTGATGTATAGCCAGAACGTACCTCAGGAACTCGTTCAGCCAGTTATTGATATTGTGCGCCAAGATCCAAACCTCTTTATTCACATGTACCAGAATGAAGATTGGTTACTAGACCGTGAAGATGAAATGTTGGCTAAATTCCACAGTGAGTCTGGCTTTAGCTACAAGCGCTTTGAAGCTGAAAACGCACCAAGCGAAGGCATCGCGAAAGTCTTCTTCACACATCCAGAACAAGACCACGAATATCTCGTCACGTTTGAACAAAAGCTAAGAGATGCTTTTGGCGACAAACTGAACATCGCCTTCTCTACACCTTGGTGTCTGGAAGTGATGGCAGCTGAAGTCTCTAAAGGCCACGCTCTAGACGCTGTTGCAAAATCACTAAACCTGACTCTGGATAACTGTGTTGCCTTTGGTGATGGCATGAACGACGCTGAAATGCTGGCTATGGCGGGTAAAGGTCTAATCATGGGTACATCACATGAGAAAGTGATGAAAGCACTACCTGACAATGAAGTGATTGGCAGTAACGCAGACGATGCCGTTGCTCACTACCTAGAAAAGCATCTGCTCTAATCTCGCTCGTTGAACAGATCTGAATAAATAAAAAGGCAGCCAACTGGCTGCCTTTTTTGAACCTTACGTAAAAAGCTCTCTCTAACGCTATCGAGAACCTAACACTTCTTTGCTTAAGATTGCCTGCCACTCTTGTTCGGTAACCGGCATGATCGATAAGCGATTACCGCGTTTCACCAAGGGCATTTCGGAGAGTTCAGGCATGGCTTTAAGCGTAACCAAAGGAATCAAGCGCTCAGTCACTCGCACAAACTCGACATCCACCATGATCCAGCGTGGGTTATCGGGTGAAGACTTAGGATCGTAGTAATCACTCTCAGGGTCGAACTGAAAGTGGTCTGGGTAGGCTTCTCTGGTTACTTTAGCGATCCCCGCTACGCCAACTTTTTTACATGATGAGTGGTATATCATCACCAGATCGCCAAGCTTGACGTCATCACGCATCATGTTTCGAGCCTGATAGTTGCGTACACCCTCCCAACAAGAGGTTTTTTGTACTCTAAGAGTCTGAATAGAGAAGGTGTCGGGTTCTGTTTTAAATAACCAATATGCCATAATAAATCCAATTAACGGTTGCTCCGAGGAAGATATAACATGAAGGTAATGAAAAACCCAGTGACATGGCTAGTCGCGTTCGCTCTACAAGGCTGTGTTACGGCACCTGATACGCCGCAACAACCTGAACAGCCCCCAGCAAACTTGGATGAGCCACTGAGCATTCAACCGCAAACCTTCATCATGCGTGGTCAGGTGGTGGTTGGCCATGAAAGCCGAACCTTCACTCCTTGCGGTAGCCAACAACAATACTGGTTAGACTTATCTCCAGAGTTAGCGTTAGAAGCACAAGGGCTCTCAACGAGACCTTACCAAGCCTTATATGGCGAGCTGATTGGTCACCTAACCGTGCCGAGCCAAACGGGTTATAACGCAGATTTCACAGCGCGTTTCGTGGTTGACCAAGTGAACATCCTAACCGCAGAGAACCCAGATCGCTGCGTCCAACCGCTGCGCTCAACACGAGTATTTGGTAATGAACCCTTCTGGTCAGCAACCTTCGATAAAGACCAGCTGAAATACACCAAGATGGGCGAACAGCCACAGACCCTCGATATTGAATCAAGCCGCACCACATCGAGCAGCCGTGACTACCAATTAGAAGGTAAAGCTGCACAAGGCAAACTCAACCTTACGAAAGAGAGCTGTAGCGACGGCATGAGCGATTCTATCTATGGATGGCATGCCAAGCTTAACCTCAATGACAGTAACTACAATGGCTGTGCGACGGTCTCTAACCAAGATCCAACGCTGGACTGGAGCGGACTCTACTTCGCTAGCTCAACGCAAAACTCAGGGTTCTCTATCAACCTTGAACTCAACAATGACCACAGTGCTATCACGACTTATTCATACAGCAATGGAGACCCTTCTATTGTTGAACAAGGCTTCTGGCAGCAACTGAACCAAAATCAGGTACAAGTGGTTATGACTCGCCACCAGCAACAATATTTGATCTCCGAGCGCATCTTCACACTCGATAATGGCAAGCTAATCGCTGAAAAAGAGAAAGTGGGCAACGTGGTGTATCCGATTGCCAATGGCGGTCTGGTGCTATTCGAAGCTAAGAGTGCGCAAGCACAAGTAAACACCACCACTAACGTTGATCTAACCGCAAAGCAGGTGAACTCCAGCGATCAACTTGATCCAAAAGTCGACCAAGCGATCCGCGAATACTTTAAGATCAACAACAGCTCACCTGACGACACTAAATACCGCTGGTTAACCTACGACCTCAACGGCGACGGTAAAGAAGAGCTGTTCGCCCAACTCGATTGGTGTGGTTCTGGTGGCTGTACACTGCTAATTTTCGAAAACCATCAAGATAACTGGCGCTTCAATAGCCGAGTGACACTGGTTAAGGGCGACATACGCTTAGGTAAATCGCAAAACCACGGCTGGCAGGATCTGATCTTCAATGTCAGTGGCGGCGGTGCAACACCGGCGAAACACACACTTTCATACTCTGGTGTCAGCTACCCGCTAAACCCAAGTGTCGCTCCAGTTGCAGATGATGCTGATATCAGCGACGTGGTTTTGTTTGCTGATGGTATCTCACCCGCACAAAGTGGAGTTAAGTTGTAAACATGAGTAACCAACAAGCTTGCCATGGTTGTAGCTTCACTCACCAATGTATTTGTCACCTGATACCTAGTGTCGCAAGCCAAATCGATCTTGTACTGCTCACTCATGAGAATGAACTGTCACGCGATACCAATACAGGGAAGCTGCTTCAGCAATCCCTTGATCAGTGTCAGTCCGTTGTATGGCAAAGGAAAACACCACCAGCGGAGCTCATCGCACTGCTTGACGATGAAACACGACAACCGTTTCTTTTATTCCCAAGTGATCAAAGTGTCGAGTGCCAGCAAGCTGTAATGACCCAAGCCCAGAGCCGTAAGCCGCTATTCATCATCTTGGATGGCACATGGCAAGAAGCGAAGAAGATGCTTAACAAGAGCTCGTGGTTACAAGCCGTTCCGCAAGTTCACCTCGATATTACCAGCGAATCTTCATACACCTTGCGCCGCAACCAAGACAGTGGCCATTTGTGTACTTGTGAAGTGGGTATTGAGTTACTCAAATCTTTAGGTGAAAGTGAATCTGCCAAGCTCATTGATGACTACTACCAGCATTATCTAAAAGTGTTCCACGCCGACAAGTGTGGCCACGCCCTCAAATAGACCAAGCAGGCGCGCGGGAAGGTAAAAACACATTTCGGGACGAGACAGACACTAAAAACAAAAAGGGTGAGCCATAAGCTCACCCTTTTTACATCGTATTTTCGTTATTGAGCCAACCAGTGTTTCACGTGAAACGCTCGCTCCATCAAAACAAACGCTGAGGTTGACCAAAGTAATACCCTTGCAAGTAATCGACCCCCATGTCTTCAGCAATACGGCACACCTGCTCATTATGAACGAACTCCGCCACCGTCTTAGCATTCAGAATCTGGCATAAGCTCACCAACTGCTGAGCGATCTTGCGCTGCTTTTTATCTTTATCAATATTGCGAATCAAACTGCCATCAAGCTTGATCACCTGTGGTTCTAGCTTCAATATCTCATCAATGTTCGAATAGCCCGAACCAAAGTCATCAACAATAATATTCACACCAAGATCGCGGAAGTGATTACACACCTCAATCAAGCGACCGTAATCCTGAATTTGTTCCGTTTCTAACACCTCCAAGCCAATACGCTGTGGGTGACTGATTTTCTTGATCGCTTGTTCAAGGTGAAGAATGGTTTTCTCATTGCTGAAATCTTGTGGCGCTAAATTAATTGAGAACGAATCGGTTCGCTGACTCATAAAATCGAAGGTGCGCGTTATCATCTGACGACTGAGGCGTGTATAGAGATGGGTTCCTTCAATGATTGGCAAGAACTTACCCGGTGCAATTAACTGACCGTCCTCTTCAATTCGAACCAAACACTCGTAGCTCTCTACCTGATGACTGTGTGCTGAAACTATGGGCTGAGAGCACGCCACAATATTCTGATTAAGCACCGCGCGACTCACGCACGACAGCCAACCAAGTTGCTCTTGGCGATGCTTCTCCAATTGAATGAGTGCCTTGGCGCTCACTAGGTGCTTGTTCTGGCTGACAGCGCTGCGCCTCGCATCAATCGCCTTCAACAATAAGTCATCAATAGAGGTAGTCGGGAAATCTCGACGGCTGGCGATACCCGCACAGATAGACACCGACAAGTAATCAATATCGGGTAAACCGGTAGGCTCAAAATTCACATGCTCGGTTTGATCGGCAAATTCCGAGAATCGCTGATGAATATGTTCTTGGCTCGCCCAGCTATCGAACACCACTGCCCACTCACCAATACCGATACTGTAGAGCTGACATCCCTCATCAAAGAACTGCCACAGCGCCTTTTGAAAATACTCACTCAAGTCATGCAGAAGCTTGTCACCCACTCGATAGCCGTACTTTTCATTGATCTGACCAAAGGTCGTGACCTTCAAAGCTAACAAGTGGCTATCACTGCTCATCTTCGACAGCTTCTCACGCAATACACTTCGATTAGGCAAGCCAGTACGGTGATCAATTCGGCAGCTCGCAGTTAACGCGGTGGCTTGTTGCTGAATCTTACTCGCCATGCTGTTGTTCATGTCATCGACATCAAGCAGTGCATTTCGGATCAATGAAAACAGAGGGGATATATTGGTCGCGGGTTGTGTATCTAATGGCAATACTACCTTACCCTCGCCTTCTCTTAATGCGAGGTAAGTAAGGCTATGGTGCAAGATTCGCTGTTGGTCATTCTCTTGATAGAGTTCTCCCATGCAGTACACGCCATAGCTGTCGGCCAGCTTCTGGAAAACCTCAACCTCTTGGTTGCCATCAATAAAGTCGATGCGAGAGATACAGTTATAGATAAAAAACTGTTCCGGCTTATGAGAGGCAAGCTGTTGAACCCCCAGTCGGACCTGCTCCAGGGTCAATGAGGGATGGTCATAACAAAACCGGACCTCATCACCCACTTGGAATTGGCCACTGAACTCTATCTCTCCATATTCCGTCACCTTGAGCGGTAAGTGAATCCTTTGCTCTTTCGGATCACCAACCATCAAAGGAAAATTATGCAGTTGCTCAAAAGGCAATTCAAGGCCATCAGCGAGGTAACGATTGTAGAGCTCACGAACAGGTATACCATCCAATTCAACCAACCAGTTATCTTGGGCTCCTGTCACTCTGAAAGTCCGGCCAATAGGGTTCCATTCAGTGAAATAACCTTTAGTGATGGATAGCTCTGCACTGTGCAGCGCCAACATCACATAGGCATTTTCATAGCAAATACCGTTTAGCATCACCCATCGTCCATTATCTGTGATGGTCGATGCACCGCCACAGATAGGTAATAAATATCTCGACTGCTCAAACGCTGAAAATAGAACTCGGTTATTTATCTGCAAGCGGTCTGCGAAACAGATGATGCTTTGAGTATTATCATTGCACTCAAGCTGTTGCCACATAGCGTGGCTATCGACCAATGGTTGCTCGCTATATTCGACAACACCACAAGAGTAAGACGTCGCGTCAAAGCGGGTAACAATCAGATAAAGACCTTGGTGCAGGATGACGCCTTGGCTGATGTAGTGGTTAGCACTGCAACCAATCAGTTTGGCATTGGGGAAAGTCGATTGAATCACTTGGCAGGCAGCCGCAACAGAACCTTTCTCGAAAGACGAAAACACCTGAATTAGTAGGTTTTCGTGTTGATGAAAATCTATCTTTTCCAATTCACGTTGGGTTTGCTCAATGTCTTGTATCAGGAGAGAAGTCGACTGCATATTCACATTAATCGCTAGGTTAATGATTTATTATTGTGCTTATTATAGATAAGGCTTGCACGGAATACTTACAATCGTCTTATAAATAATGTGACGTTAGTTAGACATCACTTATTCCACCACAAAGCAGACATCAATGGTGATTGAGCATTTTCGAAACCAGCCGGCATGATAATCCATGAGTTTTAATAACTAAAACAATCGCTTAGGCTCACCAAAGTAATAACCCTGCAGATAATCGACACCCATTTGTTCTGCTATCTCACAAACCTGTTGGTTATGGACAAATTCAGCAACCGTCTTAGCATTGAACACTTGGCATAAGCGAACCAACTGAGAAGCGATATTTCTTTGTTTTTGGTCTTTGTCGATATTACGAATCAAGCTACCGTCGAGCTTAATAATCTGTGGCTCAAGCTTAATGATCTCATCAATATTGGAGTAACCAGAGCCAAAATCATCAACAATGATTCTCGCCCCGAGTGCACGGAAGTGATCACACACCTCTATCATGCGGCCATAATCCTTGATTTGCTCAGATTCCAAAACCTCTAAGCCAAGTCGAGTGGGATCGTTCATACCACTGATCGCAGCCTCGAGTACCTCAAGCGTCTTGTCACTCAACAAATCTTGTGGGGATAGATTGATAGAGAACGAACTCTGTTTATCCGCCATATAACCGATAGTGCTCTTAATCATATGTCGACTAAGGCGTGTGTAGAGGTGCGTGTCGGCAATGATAGGTAAGAACTTTCCTGGTGCCACAATAGTACCGTCCGACTCCATGATTCTGACTAAACACTCTTGGCCAATCATTTCGTGAGTGCCCGATTCCACAATCGGCTGAGAGTAGGTAATGATGTTCTGATCTAAAATCGCACGGCTCACACAGCTCAACCAACCGAGCTGCTCTTTGCGGTCCTCTTCGCTCACCTGAATGTCTTTGGCATTGGTGATGTGGGTATTGTTCCGCACCCCATAACGTCGAGCTTCGATCGCTTTCAATAAGATCTCGTCACCGCTGTCGGTTAAGAAATCACAACGACTAGCAAAGCCGCCACACAGAGAAACTGACAGGTAATCAATATCAGCCAAACCATACGGCTCAAAATTTATGTGTTCGATGTCATCGGCAAACTCAACGAAACCTTCTTTTATTTTTGTACTACCAACACTGGCGTTAAAGATAATCGCCCACTCTCCGACCCCAATACTGAACAGCTCAACCTTCACGCGAGGCTCCTTCACGACACGAAGCTGCAATCGCTCAATAAAGTGATTAGACAGGTCAAGCAGTAACTGGTCACCCACCTGATAGCCGTATTTTTCGTTAACTTGATGGAAATTCGTGAGCTTTAACGTGAGTAAGTGTTCACTAAATAGAATCGTATTGAGGCGCTCCTTCAGTACAATACGGTTCGGTAAGCCAGTGCGTGAGTCAATGCGATAGCTCTCGGTTAAGCGACGCGCTTGTTGATGGAGTTTTTTCTCCATCTGGGTATTCATACTGTCAAGATCAGCGACTGCATTTCTGACCAAGTTAAGCAATGGCGACACTGTTGAGCCACACTGAAAATCTTCACAACGAAACTCTTTAACCTCGTCAGACTCGCGCATAGCGATATAAGTCAGGCTGTGGTGCAGTATCTCTTGGCGGTCTTCATTGCGGTATAGCTCACCCATGCAGTAGGCACCACATGTATTCACTATCCCTTCAAATGGCTTAAGCTCAAGTTTACTGTCGATAAACTCAAGTCGAGATACACAGTTATAAATGATCACCGACTCAGGCTGATGCATGGCTAGCATCTCGGCACCGTGACGCACCTTTTCAGCGCTCAAAGAGGGGTGGTTATAACAAAACTGCGCCTCTTCACCGACATGCCAAGGGCTATCAAACTCGATACTGCCATCATCATTAATGCGTAGAGGTGTTGAAATACCCTTCTTTCTGCCAAGTTCTCGATAAAGTGGAAAGCTCATCAGTTGGCTAAAAGGAAGGTCTTTGCCATCCGCAAGGTAATGTTTGAATACTTCAATCGCCGGCTTGTCATTCAACGCGTATAAGCGATTTCCGACCGCATGTGTGACTCGCAGTTTCATCCCAATCGGGTTCCACTCAGAGTACGCATCCGACCAAACCTTCAATCTTGGGTTAGTCAGAGCCACAGCAACACAGGCATGCTGGTAGGTTTGCTCGTTATACATAACCCAACGGCCAAATTCATTCTCATGGCACAGTCCACCAGCAATCGGCAATGCGTAAGGCAGGTTTTCAAAAGCGCTATAGATAGGGTAATCACGCCCTTCGACCTGATCGCACAAACTGATGACCGTTTTGGTGCCTTCGGTAAGGTGCAGTTGCAAAGCTAAGTCTTGGCTATCTTGATTTGGATTCCCCGTAAAAGGCTGGACTGCCGAGGTTAGATGGGTTTCGTTGAACTCACTGATGATGACTAAGGTACATGCACTTTCAAGGCAATTATCACAGATAACATGACGAGCACTCTGGCCAATTAGGGTGGCATTGCTTAGGCGATTGAGAGCAACACTCGCGATTCGACGAGCCACATCAGAAGATTGGGCAGAGAAAAGTTGAATAAGATATTGTTTGCTGTCACACCACTCTCGCTGATCAAATTGAGATTTAAATAGCTCCTCAGTATTTGCGAGAAATGTAAATGTTTGCATGCCAACCCTTGATCGAAATAGAGTGAAGTGAAGAACCCGCAACCACTGCTATGACTGAAATGAATCGATAAAAAGTAGTCGCCAATTATCCTAGCCTAAACAGGCATTTAATTGCGACTAATGTAACAATTCAATATCATAAATGCGACACAATAAGCTTACAGAAGTCTTTAAATTAGTCGCATAAGATCGCTAAGTTGCTCTATTTCAACATCAGGCAGCACACTCGCCTTCGAAGAGAGGTATAAATTGGAACCAATGTCATTAAACCAGCATGCTTGGAAGCCATTTTGCTTAGCTCCGTAAACATCCGTTCTAAGATGATCGCCGACATGAAGAATGTTGATGGCATCAACACCTAAGTATTGCTGCGCTTTATCAAACATATCTGGGTAGGGTTTTGCTCTACCGTTTGGGCCAGCTTTAAGAATTCGTTGAAAATACTGCCCTAAGCCAATTTTATGTGGATCGACATTGCCATTGGTAATCGCAACCAAAGGAATGCGTTGGCTAAGTTCTGCCATCACTCGATGCGTTTCTTGAGGAACATCGACTTGATTGCGCAACCACAAAGCATGTTCTATCCCCTCACGAGCCGCCTGTTCAGCTTGCTGCTGAGAGTAGCCCAACTGCAGTAAGCCACTCTTAATCTGTGTTTCACGCCAAACGGTAACATCATGCTTTAAAGCTGGGTTTTCAGAGGCGACTTGCTGCTTAATGCCCTGCCACTCTTCAAGCGATAAAGAAGCCGACACTGGGTGCTTTTGGTAAAGCCACTGCGCCATCTCTTTTTCTACCTTCATGATCACAGGCCAGTTGTCATACAGGGTGTCATCCAAGTCAAAGGTCATGGCTTTGATGGGCTTCAACCCTCGATAAATTCGCATAGTAAAACCTTTAATCTAATCTTTATTCTTCTTACGCGCTCGAGGGTGAGCCTCATCGTACGCTTGAGCTAAGTGTTGGAAGTCCAAGTGAGTATAAATTTGGGTTGTCGAGATGTTTTCATGCCCCAACAACTCTTGGACAGCACGAAGATTCTGGCTCGATTCAAGCACGTGAGTTGCAAAGGAGTGACGCAGTTTATGCGGGCTAATATGACTCGCGACGGATTGCTTCTTACCCCACTCTTCCATGCGCTTTTGCACACTGCGATGAGAGATACGAGTCCCGAGCTTAGAGACAAACAGCGCGGTTTCACCCGGTGAAGCCAATTCACCACGAACTTTGAGCCATTTATCGACCCACTCTTTAGCTAAACCAGAAAAAGGCGCTTTGCGTTCTTTGTCGCCTTTACCAATCACTCGGATTTCGCCTTGTCGACCCAACACATCTTTCAGATTGATGCCGACCAGTTCTGCCAGTCGTAATCCAGCACCATACATCACCTCCATCATCGCTCGATCACGAATCGACAATGGATCGTCCTCATTCACATCAAGCAGTTGACCCACTTCATCAACATCGAGGTTTTTAGGCAAAGGGCGTTGTTTGCGAGGTGCAGAGACACCTTTGGCTGGATTGGCGGTCATTTCGCCACGCAACACAAGGAAATCAAAGAAGCTGCGCAGTGACGATAAGCGCGTTGCAATGCTGCTCGCTTTCATTCCCTCACGCATGCCTTTACTGGCCAGTTGTCTGACCCACGCCGCATCGACTTGACCCCAATCCTTTAGCCCTAGAGTGACTAAATGACCGGCCATGGTTTCAAGTTGTTGTTTGTAATTACGTTGGGTGTGTAGGCTGAGTCCCTTCTCGCTTCGGAGATATTCATAGAAGCGAGAAAGTGGCTTTTGAAGGCTGTTAGGAAGAGGTATTTTGGGCTCTAGGCTCATTATTTATCTGCCAAGGTAAGGTGTCCGCCAAATGAGCGACAACAAGTGCTAAATGGCGTAAAAAGAGCGTATCCATATGGGGTTGGAAATGTCCGCCATCTTCACTAGAAAAGGCGAGCAAACCCAATGGAGACTGCTTAGCAAGCGGTAGTACTACATAAGAGCCTAGCTCTGGAACTGGATAATCACCAAACAAATCGTGTCTGTCGGCTTTTCTCAAGCGTCCAAGATAAGCATCTTTGCCATTGAAATGGTTAAGCGAAAACTTAGAGTAACCCTCAGCACTCAACTGATAAAAGCCAGATTGCGAAAGAATACGAACATGAGCCTTAAGCCCAAGATCTAACGCTTTTTGTTCAACGGCTTTTATCACCTGCATGAAGTCACTGCATTTCAGCACTTGCGCTTGCAGATCCATAAACTCATAGAAGGTTTTATCGTTATTTGCTGCCAACGACATCAAGCCAGTGATCTCTTCTTCAAGCTCTTCGATTCGATGACGTTGGCGTTTAAGCTGAACCTCAACCAGAGAAACAGCGCCCTGCTCAACGTTATTGATAGCAAGGCGATCAACCAAATCTTTTCGGTCTTGGAAAAAATCTGGGTTATCACGTAAATATTCCGCGACCACTTCTGCGGTGAGTGCGCCGGCTTCAACGTAAGACAAAACCTATCCTTTATTTTTATGAATATATTTGTTTTGGGTCGTTATTAGCAAGAAAGTTGACCATCAAACACATGCGTTGCAGGGCCGGTCATAAACAGAGGTTTACCCGGGCCTTGCCAGCTAATGTGTAAGTCACCGCCTGGTAGACGAACCTTCACATTCTCAGCCAGTAAGCCTTGAGTGATACCCACTGCAACTGCGCCACACGCTCCGCTGCCACATGCCTGAGTTTCACCCGCGCCGCGTTCGTAAACACGTAGACGAACTTCTTCACGGTTAACGACCTGCATAAAGCCAGCATTAACACGCTCAGGGAAACGTTCATGTGATTCAAGTAGTGGGCCTAAGGTGTCCACATCAGCCGTGTCGACGTCATCAACCACGGTAACCACATGTGGGTTACCCATGCTTACCGCACCACAGAATAAGGTGTGTACATCCGTTCTTAGGATATACGTCTTCTCTGGCTGCTTGGCCTTGAATGGAATCTTGCCGGGTTCGAACTCAGGAATGCCCATGTTCACCGTGATCAGGTCATTCTCTTCAATCTTGAGAACCATTTTACCTTTCTTGGTACTCACGTTGATGCTGTACTTATTCGTTAAGCCTTTCATGCGAACGAATCGTGCAAAACAACGTGCACCATTGCCACACTGCTCCACTTCACTGCCATCCGCATTGAATATGCGGTAATGGAAATCAGTTTCTGGATCATAGGGAGCCTCAACCACAAGTAGCTGATCAAAGCCCACACCAGTGTGACGATCCGCCAAACGACGGATCAAATCTGGAGAAAAGAAAATATTTTGAGTAATGCAGTCCACGACCATGAAATCATTGCCCAAACCATGCATTTTAGAAAAGTGGAAGTGCATAACGCTTAAAATTACTCCGGAAGAATGTTTTCAAGTTCCCACAGACTCGTAAGCTCTTCACGCTGACGAACCAAGTGAGTTTTATCGCCATCCACCATCACTTCAGCCGCACGCGAACGAGTGTTGTAGTTAGATGACATCGCGAAGCCATAAGCACCCGCTGAACGAACTGCTAGCAGATCACCTTCTTCAAGAACAAGGTCACGATCTTTACCTAGGAAATCGCCTGTCTCACAGATTGGGCCAACCAAATCGTAAGTCACAGCTTCACCCTGACGAGGGCTAACAGGAACAATATCCTGCCAAGCTTGATAAAGTGCTGGGCGCATTAGGTCGTTCATTGCTGCATCGATGATGGCAAAGTTCTTGTGCTCTGTTGGCTTGAGGAACTCGACTTTCGTTAATAATACACCAGCGTTAGCAGCAATCGCTCTTCCAGGCTCGAAAATCAGCTCTAGATCAGAATGATTGTCTAGGCGAGCCAATAAGGCTTTCGCGTAGTCAGAAGGCTGTGGTGGTAATTCATCACGATAAACCACACCCAAACCGCCACCGACATCAAGGTGTTTGATGTTGATACCGTTAGCACGTAGCTGGTCGATCAGCGCAAGCAGGCGATCGGTTGCATCGATGAAAGGTTCGATATCCGTTAACTGAGAACCAATGTGGCAATCAATACCATGGATAGACAAGTTATCGAGTGTTTTTGCAAACTCATAGACAGCAGGAGCACGGTCGAAAGCGATACCAAACTTGTTATCACGCAGACCAGTAGAGATATAAGGGTGAGTGTTCGCATCAACGTCTGGGTTGATACGCAGTGAAATCGGCGCTTTAACACCAAGCTCACCAGCTACTTTATTCAGTCGCTCTAGTTCTGGTTCAGACTCTACGTTGAAACACTTAATGTTCAACTCAAGCGCACGCTTCATTTCAGCGGCTGTTTTACCGACACCAGAGAATACAACTTTTGCTGGATCGCCACCGGCAGCAACCACACGCTCTAGCTCACCGCCAGAAACGATATCGAAGCCAGAGCCCAAACGAGCCAAAGTATTCAACACGCCAAGGTTTGAGTTAGCTTTAACGGCATAACACACCAAGTGCGGATGCTCACCAACCGATGAATCAAACGCATTCCAGTGGCGTTCTAATGTTGCACGAGAATATACATACAGCGGTGTACCATATTGCTCTGCTAGTTGTGAAAGTGCGACGTCCTCAGCCCAAAGCTGGCCATCTTCCTGATAGTTGAAGTAATCCAAAGTTCTTATCCCTTATAAATAACGATTTCTGCGTGTTTTCACTTATTGTGATTGTTCGGTTTGCTGAACTTCATCAGGATCGTACAAAGGACCCGTTTGACCACAACCAGAAAGTCCAATAACGGACATCATAAATAGAGCAGCAATTAATTTTTTCATTTTGCATATCGTGATTATTAACTCAATGCCCCCTATAATCGCACCACACTCAGGAAAAGCAATAGGATAGAAAGGATGAACGAGACTGAATTTCATCAGCTGGTCGATATACAGATGCAAAACATCGAAGAAGCTATCGATGAATCAGAGGCAGATATTGATTACGAAGTGACTGGTAACGTGATGACGCTGGAGTTTGAGAACCGCAGCCAAATCATCATTAACCGCCAAGAACCAATGAAAGAAATCTGGTTAGCGTCTAAATCTGGTGGCTTTCACTTCAAGCTAGTTGACGACAAGTGGACATGTTCAAAGACGGGCATGGAGCTGTTTGAGATGGTTAAAGAAGAATGCGTGAAGCACGCAGGTGAAGCGATCGATTGGGTCTAATCATTTGTAAGCAAAACTAAAAAGGAGTGAATCAATCACTCCTTTTTCAATATCAATCGGGCTTAGTAAGACTAGATGTTGACTATCTTTGAGCTCCGAGAAGCTAAAGTTGCATCGTTACGATAAGGCACAACGTAAGAATTGCCTTCTTCAGGATGAACGATTTGGTAGTACTGAGGTAGGTTAAAGTTAATCAACTTAGACGACATCTTCGACTCATCTTTTACCGATGTGTAGAAAGAATTCACGCTCGCGATCATCTCATCTTTTTCACCGCTGTACTGGTGGTAGACCTCAACTTGGTTCGACTCGTCCAATACATAAATATTGAAGCCTTTGTCGGTATCTTCGAAAAAGAACTGAATCAAGCCCTCACTCGCAAAACCATCCACCACTTCTGGTAGCTGATACTCTTGCTCTTTATCGAGCATCAGTAAAGGTGAGCCTTTGAGCTTATTGGTTGAGATGCTACGGTAGAAATCGACCGAGTTTTCCAACATCTGTACCGACACACCACGACGTTCGAAGAACAGACCAAACATCTTATTAGCTAAACGAATAGCCTTAAAGCGGCGGCGCTTCTCGGGTTCAATCGGTTTCAATCGTAAATCGATACACTCAGCAAGCAGTTGATACACCATGTTACGCATCACACCACGCAGGTTTTTGCTGTAACAGAACACATCAACCGATTCTGGCGGTAAAGCATCTTGGTGCATTTTGCCAAGTACCGTCTTCAGCGCATCCAGCATTGCCGTATCACCTTGGAAATGCAGCGTACGTACTTCATGCCAAGAGTTACGATAAACTAAGTCGACACTGCCGACTAAGCTCTTACCTTCCTCACCAAAGCTGAAGATATCGGCGTTCTTGAGGTCCACTTTTAATGCACGACCACTTAATTCAGACGTCGGGTCATTTTCAAAGTTGATGAACATCGCTAGCTGGCTTATCTCACACGGGCTCGCCAGTGCTTGCATACTTGGGCGACGCTTACGCAAAGAAAACGTATTACGCAGGTCGCTCACCATTTGATAGAACTTATCGATATCGATGTGAGCGTCACGTACCACAGAGTGCAAACGTGTCGACTCGGTAATCAAGCCATTAAAAAACGACCATGCTACCAACTTACTCAAGTACTCATGGTGCTCTAGAGAAGGCTGACCAAGAATGCGGTGTGCAACCAGTGGCTGCTTATACAAGTACCAACCTGCTTTATTCGACTGACCCTGACGAACTTCGATGAAGCTCAAGTCGGGTTCATGCAGATCCGGAGAGATTTGTGGGTTCAGCAGTGTCACTTTACCTGGCAATACCTCAAACGCAGCGTAAAGCTTACGTGCCAAGATACTGATATCTTGTGGGCTGATTGCCGAAGTGATGTCGTTACGACGCGCAAATTGAATCAGATTACGGTAGCTCAGCATCAAGGCATCAAGCAGTGCATGGTGCACCACTTTAACCTGCTCAACCTTCCAGTTACGGCGGTTATCGAGCTCAGCAATGGTTTCATGTCCCCAATTCCAAGACTTAGTCATCTCAGTCAAGGCTTCACGACGCCACGCAACAGAACCAATGCCCGCATCTCGTGACAGCTTCTCGTGGGTCTTAAGATAAAAACAGCGTCTTACCAAGTCCAATCGAGTATGGTCGTTAATACGCTCTAGGTAGCGCGTTACCTTCTCAAGCATCAGATAGTAACTATCCATGCCATACAGATCCGGTTCATCCGCGAAGAAGCGACGCTTGGTATCAATACTCAGCAGTTGGGTGTTTGGGTATTCCCATGAATAGGCTTCTAACAGGATCGCCTTCAAAACCGATTTATACGGTGAGTCGATACTCTTATAGAGCTGCCACAGGTTTGAACCAAAGTACTCTTCAGCGGGAATGCGATTCAGCTTGCCGAAATCGATCCACTGCGAGCAATCAAGATAGCCATCCTGACACAAACCTTGAACATACTCGTCGTAACACTCTTCCATTTCTGGCGGAATGATTTGCCACAACAAACGCTGACCAGCCAAACGAACCGCAGAGCGATAAAACTCATCAAGCAATAATAAGTGCTGTGAAGAACCACAGTTATCGCCGGTCATCTCTTCTGAATGGTTCGAACGGAAACGCTCTTCATCCATCAAGAAGAAGTTCGCTTCTACTCCCAAGGTTTCAGCCCAATCGGTAATCAAGAGACACTTGTTGGTTAGGCTATCGCGAGAGGCGCCATCCATATCCGGGGAAACACACACCCAGATATCAAGATCACTTGAAGTGCTTTGACCAATAGAAGAAGTACTACCCATGGTGTACAAGCCAAGGATTGCTGGTTCATCCGTCTCGGTGAGTTTGCCACCCAGCGTTAATTCGGTATCAGAGACAAATTGCTTTTGGAATTCATTAAGCGTGAAGCTACGAATTCCAAAAGGAACTTGTTGGTCATAATAACCAGGCATCATCGGGTGATTGAAGTGAAGCAGTGCGGGAATAAGGTTGAATACTCGCTGGCCTTGCACATTCATCAACGCCAACGCACGATCAATGCGCTGCTGATTTAGATTGTCTAATCGTTGAATCAAAGTTTGAGTGTAAGCCTGCAAGGTAAGTCCTTGGTTTGAGGTTAAGTGCAGTTCTGTTTAGTTACTGAACGAAAGGAGCAACAAAACGTGATCAATTTAACACTTTTACCCTTAATGGTAAAGCAAAGGAACCCGTCATACTGGTCAATTCCTTGATGACAGAAAGTTAAACTCACGGCGCCGTAGTGTCCTCTTTATTGACTATTTCTAATAATAGCCCATGTTTCAAATGAGATACTAATCACACTATTTTGGTGAACTCATGAAAATCTCTCAGCTATCAAAGTATGGAATGATCAAACAGTAAGAATTCTCGCCTCATAATGGTAGGATTAGGCTATTACAGAACCTATATCGGAAACACCATGACAAATTCAGCACCAATCCGTATCGCGACCAGAAAAAGCCCTCTTGCCCTTTGGCAGGCATACTTTGTAAGGGATGCACTGCAAGCTGCTCACCCTGGTTTAGAGGTTGAGTTGGTAACTATGGTGACCAAAGGTGACATCATCCTAGACACTCCGCTTGCTAAAGTGGGTGGTAAAGGACTGTTCGTTAAAGAACTTGAAGTAGCCATGCTAGAAGGTCGTGCTGACCTAGCGGTTCACTCAATGAAAGATGTACCTGTCGACTTCCCTGAAGGTCTAGGTCTGGTAACAATTTGTGAGCGCGAAGATCCGCGTGACGCTTTCGTATCAAACACTTACAACAACATCGACGAACTCCCACAAGGTGCTGTCGTGGGTACGTGCAGTCTGCGTCGCCAATGCCAACTGTTAGAATACCGCCCAGATCTGATCATCAAAGAGCTGCGCGGCAACGTTGGTACTCGTCTAGGTAAACTCGATGATGGTCAATACGATGCGATCGTACTGGCTGCTGCAGGTCTTAAACGTCTAGAGCTAGAAGAGCGTATTCGTAGCTTCATCGAACCAGAGCAGTCTCTCCCTGCTGTTGGCCAAGGCGCTGTTGGTATTGAGTGTCGCCTTGATGACGAGCGTCTGATTAAACTCCTTGAACCACTGAATCATAAAGACACGGCTGATCGTGTACTGTGCGAACGTGCAATGAACCTTACCCTAGAAGGTGGCTGTCAGGTTCCTATCGGCAGCTACTCATTATTAGATGGCGAAAACATCTGGCTACGTGCATTAGTTGGTGAACCGGACGGTTCTAAGATGGTTCGTGGTGAGATCTCTGGCCCTCGCAAAGATGCAGAAGCACTTGGCGTGACTCTGGCAAATCAATTGCTGGATGATGGCGCGAGAGAAATCTTAACCAAGCTCTACGTTGACCAAGAATAATCATGACAGTGTTGGTGACTCGTCCCGGTTCAGAGGGACAATCGCTTTGCCAACAACTAGCGGATGAAGGGGTTCAAGCAATCCATCATCCGCTGATTCGTATCGTGGATAATCCCAACTCTGCGGATTTAAGCACCCAGCTTAATAACAGCGATATCATTATTGCAGTCAGTCACCACGCCGTGGCGGCTGCCCAAAGCATCCTTTCAAAAACCTCATCCATTTGGCCTACTTCGCCGCTTTATCTTGGCGTTGGTCAAAAAACTGCGCACGTTTTAAGCAAAGTCTGTAAACAAAAAGTAAACTATCCTCAAGTTAGTGATAGTGAACATCTTCTTAAACTTACTGAACTTAATGGCGTAGAAAATAAGTCCATTTTGATACTACGTGGCAATGGTGGGCGTGAGCTCATTAGGGATTCTCTACTCAATCGAGGTGCACAAGTCTCTTATTGTGAGACCTACCGTAGAGAATATATTCCTATTAGCGACCACAATACCTATCAAACATGGATAAACAAAAAAACGTCCAAAGTTGTCATCACTAGTCAGGAACAATTGGAGTATCTCTGCTCAATTACCCCTGATGAGTATTTGGCTTGGCTTTCAACAAGACATCTATTTGTCCCAAGCCAGCGCATTGTAGAACGAGCACAACAACTCGGCTTCTCGAATGTGACCAATACTCACAGTGCTACGAACCAAATATTACTGGCTGCTCTCCGGCCCTAGCTAGAAACAGGAAATAAGCATGACAAGCAAAAAAAATAATGAGCATATTGAACCTGAAAAGAAACAAGATACTCAGCCAGTAGTTGTTGAAAACGAAAAAGCTGACTCTACAGAGACAAAACAACCTGAACAGAAGCTTGATGCCTCTGCTTCAAATACCGCTAAAAATGAGCAGCCTCAAGCTGAGCATAAAGAGCAAATAGAGAAAGCAGAAAAGCAAGGTAAGCGCGGTGTCAAACTAGGCGCTATTGCGATCGCTATTTCAATTATCTTCAGTGGCGGTATCGCATTTCAAATGCAGCAAAAGAGCGCTGAATACTCGGCTCAAATAGCCGCTCTTCAAGCACAACTTCAAAATACCCAATCTGCGGTAAATAAAGACCTACAAACCATCAAGCAAGAGACTATCCAAGAAGCCTCACACGCGGTGGAGAAAACTCAGGTCGTGCAATCTCAACAGCAGAAGAGCATTCAAAGCCTGCAGTTAGCAGTGGCTGACGTGAAAGGTCGCCGCCCGAATGACTGGTTGCTTGCTGAAGCTGATTACCTTGTGAAACTAGCAGGACGTAAACTGTTCCTCGAGCATGATGCCGTTAGTGCAACCAAACTAATGGAAAGCGCCGATCAACGTATCGCCGCACTGAATGACCCGAGCTTAGTGTCACTGCGTCAATCAATGACCAATGACATTACCAAGCTTCGCACTATTCCTCTGATCGACCGTGACGGCTTAGTTCTGCGTATCACAAGCTTGCAACAGCAAGTCGATACACTGCCGCTTGCCAATGCGATTCTTCCGGAAGCTGCGGTTGTTGAGAAAAAAGCGGTATCGCAAGATATTAATGATTGGCAGAACAACCTGATGACGTCGATGAAAGACTTCTCAGAAAACTTCATTACCTTCCGTAGTCGTGATGGCGAAGTTATCCCTCTACTCTCTCCTGAACAACACTTCTACCTGCGTGAAAACATCAAAGGTAAATTAGAAACCGCGATTCGCGCCGTCTACAAAGAACAAGGTGAACTCTATAGCGCAGCTCTTAATACCGCTAGCGAGTGGTCGAAAGCTTATCTAAACCAAGATAACAACTCAGTGATTGAATTTGAGAAAGCGATTAAACAGCTAAGTGAACAGAACATCTCTGTGAAATACCCTGTAAAGCTTGAATCTCAAAATGAGTTGTCAGATGTGATACGTGAGCGCCTACGTCGTGAAGTCACCGTTATGACCACGGAGGAAAAATAATGATTCGTTGGATTTTTCTTTTTCTCGTTCTAGGTGCTGGGTTAATTGTTGGTACTCAGTTCTCTGGTCAACAAGGCTACGTTCTGATCTCAATTGCGAATAAGACTATTGAGATGAGCGTGACAACACTGGTTATCTTTGTCATTGCTCTTCTAGCGGCTCTATTCGGCTTAGAGTACCTATTTAAAAAGCTTATGTACGCAAGCTCGACAACTTGGAACTGGTTCAGTGTTCGTAAGCTGAAACGTTCTCGTCGTTATACCAATGAAGGCATTATCAAGCTACTTGAAGGTGACTGGAAAGGCGCTGAGAAGAAAGTAACTCGTTGGGCTAACCATCACGACATGCCTCTACTTTGTTATTTAGTCGCTTCTCAAGCGGCACACGAACAAGGTAATACAAGTGAGCGAGATAAGTACATCGAGCTTGCTAGCCAACAGGACGACTCTCTACTAGCGGTTGAGCTAACTAAAGCTAAACAGCAAATCAGCGAGTCAAACTACGAAGCTGCATTCGATACACTTTCGACCCTAAAAGGCACATACCCTAATAACACTGCTGTACTTGGCCTGTTAAAAGCCACTTACTTGCAACTGAAGTTATGGCAGCCATTGCTAGAGTTAACTCCTAAATTAGTTAAGAACAAACTTCTAACAGCTGATGAGCAACGTGAATTAGAACAGAAAGCACAATGTGGGCTACTTCATGATGTGGCACAACAGCAAGGTAGCGAAGGTTTAATCAGCCATTGGAACAAGCTTTCAAGAAAACAGAAACAAAGTTCGCACCTTGTATCCTGCTTTGTGAAGCAACTTATCGCTCGCAAAGCTGACTCAGAAGCCTTCACTGTGATCAAAGAGAACATTGCAAAGAGTGGGTCAAATGAACTCTACATGTTGCTTCCAGAGCTGAACTTATCCGATCACCACCCAGTAGTGGTCATGCTAGAACGTGCAATTAGTAAAGACAGTGGTAATGCCGAAGCACACAGCGCGCTGGCTCAGTTCTACTTAAGAGAGCAGAAGTGGGCGGAAGCACAAAGCCACTTCGAAAAAGCCCTAGCACTTCGCTCAAATGTTTCAGATTACGGATACCTATCTGACGCACTAGAGAAGCAAAACTTAACGAAAGCAGCTCACGAGGTTTCTCGTAAAGCGCTCGCTCTAGTTCAACCCGCTTAACTCTAAGCGACTCAAACTAAGCCGATGTCTAGCATCGGCTTTTTTGTATCTGCTATTTAACCCTAGATAACTTCTACAATAGCTATAAACCAAGCTCATCAAACACTTACCTGCCCAATACCAACTAACCATGAAATTGCTCAACTGGGCTTCTCAAACACACGGAGAACGACTTTAGTTGTGTCTGTACGTAGTTTTACCATTCTTATAAACAAGTCCTTATAAGAGGTTCGAGAGGAGTCATAGAGAAAAGTGATACCTTGAAGTTCAAGAACAAATGGAGATCAGCTTGAGAGTAGGCGCTTAAAGATATTTACCCGCAGACAGATGCCCACTTAAAGTCACGTTGAATTAACAATTAAATAGCCATCAACGTTCCAACTATAAACCGTTATAACCGGGGAGTTCACGTAACTGCCTGTAGATTAATCTATTAAGTAGAGGGAGATAGCAAGAGTTACCGACGAACAAAACCTTGTTATTAGAAACGAGGCATCTTTATCAGCCAGTTCAAATTAGTAGGAGATAGAGCTCTCAAGACGCTCAGGAAAAGTTAATCAACGAACCAATAGCCACAAGTATAAACTTACGTAATCAAGCGCTGCTAGAGAGAGCAGAGCTTAATAATAAGTGTCGGAATATCAGAGCTCGTGATCAACGTAAAGCGCCTCTACAAACTCTGAGACGAATAATAAGACTCATACCAATCCGGAAAATTAACTGATCAGGTCAATCCAATCTCTTGTACACACTTTTGTGACGCGATCTTTGC
>NZ_JBFRVD010000055.1:0-2945 GCF_041474985.1 Vibrio sp. 10N.222.49.C9
TTTCTTTGAGTCCACAAAACCCCTTGGGTGTTGTATGGTTAAGCCTCACGGGCAATTAGTACAGGTTAGCTCAATGCCTCGCAGCACTTACACACCCTGCCTATCAACGTCGTAGTCTACGACAACCCTTTAGGACACTTATAGTGCCAGGGAAAACTCATCTCAAGGCTCGCTTCCCGCTTAGATGCTTTCAGCGGTTATCGATTCCGAACTTAGCTACCGGGCAATGCCATTGGCATGACAACCCGAACACCAGAGGTTCGTCCACTCCGGTCCTCTCGTACTAGGAGCAGCCCCCTTCAATTTTCCAACGCCCACGGCAGATAGGGACCGAACTGTCTCACGACGTTCTAAACCCAGCTCGCGTACCACTTTAAATGGCGAACAGCCATACCCTTGGGACCGACTTCAGCCCCAGGATGTGATGAGCCGACATCGAGGTGCCAAACACCGCCGTCGATATGAACTCTTGGGCGGTATCAGCCTGTTATCCCCGGAGTACCTTTTATCCGTTGAGCGATGGCCCTTCCATTCAGAACCACCGGATCACTATGACCTGCTTTCGCACCTGCTCGAATTGTCATTCTCGCAGTCAAGCGGGCTTATGCCATTGCACTAACCACACGATGTCCAACCGTGTTTAGCCCACCTTCGTGCTCCTCCGTTACTCTTTGGGAGGAGACCGCCCCAGTCAAACTACCCACCAGGCACTGTCCGTAACCCCGATTCAGGGGCCAACGTTAGAACATCAAAACTACAAGGGTGGTATTTCAAGGACGACTCCACCACATCTAGCGACGCGGTTTCATAGTCTCCCACCTATCCTACACATGTAGGTTCAATGTTCAGTGCCAAGCTGTAGTAAAGGTTCACGGGGTCTTTCCGTCTAGCCGCGGGTACACTGCATCTTCACAGCGATTTCAATTTCACTGAGTCTCGGGTGGAGACAGCGTGGCCATCATTACGCCATTCGTGCAGGTCGGAACTTACCCGACAAGGAATTTCGCTACCTTAGGACCGTTATAGTTACGGCCGCCGTTTACCGGGGCTTCGATCAAGAGCTTCGACCGAAGTCTAACCCCATCAATTAACCTTCCGGCACCGGGCAGGCGTCACACCGTATACGTCATCTTACGATTTTGCACAGTGCTGTGTTTTTAATAAACAGTTGCAGCCACCTGGTATCTGCGACTCTCGTCTGCTCCATCCGCAAGGGACTTCACTGATAAGAGCGTACCTTCTCCCGAAGTTACGGTACCATTTTGCCTAGTTCCTTCACCCGAGTTCTCTCAAGCGCCTTGGTATTCTCTACCCGACCACCTGTGTCGGTTTGGGGTACGATTCCTTACAATCTGAAGCTTAGAGGCTTTTCCTGGAAGCATGGCATCAATGACTTCACTACCGTAGTAGCTCGACATCGTATCTCAGCGTTAATAGCGGTCCGGATTTACCTAAACCACCCGCCTACGTACTTGAACCTGGACAACCGTCGCCAGGCCCACCTAGCCTTCTCCGTCCCCCCATCGCAATTGTAAGAAGTACGGGAATATTAACCCGTTTCCCATCGACTACGCCTTTCGGCCTCGCCTTAGGAGTCGACTTACCCTGCCCCGATTAACGTTGGACAGGAACCCTTGGTCTTCCGGCGAGGGAGTTTTTCACTCCCTTTATCGTTACTCATGTCAGCATTCGCACTTCTGATACCTCCAGCAGCCCTTACAGACCACCTTCAACGGCTTACAGAACGCTCCCCTACCCCACATACCCTAAGGTACGTAGCCGCAGCTTCGGTGTATAGCTTAGCCCCGTTACATCTTCCGCGCAGGCCGACTCGACCAGTGAGCTATTACGCTTTCTTTAAATGATGGCTGCTTCTAAGCCAACATCCTGGCTGTCTGAGCCTTCCCACATCGTTTCCCACTTAGCTATACTTTGGGACCTTAGCTGGCGGTCTGGGTTGTTTCCCTCTCCACGACGGACGTTAGCACCCGCCGTGTGTCTCCCGGATAGTACTTACTGGTATTCGGAGTTTGCAAAGGGTTGGTAAGTCGGGATGACCCCCTAGCCTTAACAGTGCTCTACCCCCAGTAGTATTCGTCCGAGGCGCTACCTAAATAGCTTTCGGGGAGAACCAGCTATCTCCAGGTTTGATTGGCCTTTCACCCCTAGCCACAAGTCATCCGCTAATTTTTCAACATTAGTCGGTTCGGTCCTCCAGTTGATGTTACTCAACCTTCAACCTGCCCATGGCTAGATCACCTGGTTTCGGGTCTAATCCTAGCAACTGTACGCCCAGTTAAGACTCGGTTTCCCTACGGCTCCCCTAAACGGTTAACCTTGCTACTAAAATTAAGTCGCTGACCCATTATACAAAAGGTACGCAGTCACACCACGAAGGTGCTCCTACTGCTTGTACGTACACGGTTTCAGGTTCTATTTCACTCCCCTCACAGGGGTTCTTTTCGCCTTTCCCTCACGGTACTGGTTCACTATCGGTCAGTCAGTAGTATTTAGCCTTGGAGGATGGTCCCCCCATATTCAGACAGGATATCACGTGTCCCGCCCTACTCGTTTTCACTGATTATGATGTGTCGGTTACGGGGCTATCACCCTTTATTGCGAGACTTTCCAGACTCTTCACCTGCATCATTAAAAGCTTAAGGGCTAATCCAATTTCGCTCGCCGCTACTTTCGGAATCTCGGTTGATTTCTCTTCCTCGGGGTACTTAGATGTTTCAGTTCCCCCGGTTTGCCTCCTGTTGCTATGTATTCACAACAGGATACTTACTTATGTAAGTGGGTTTCCCCATTCAGGAATCCCAGACTCAAAAGGTTATTACTACCTAATCTGGGCTTATCGCAAGTTATTACGCCTTTCATCGCCTCTGACTGCCAAGGCATCCACCGTGTACGCTTAGTCACTTAACCATACAACCCGAAAGGGT
>NZ_JBFRVD010000056.1:0-324 GCF_041474985.1 Vibrio sp. 10N.222.49.C9
AAGTGGGTTTCCCCATTCAGGAATCCCAGACTCAAAAGGTTATTACTACCTAATCTGGGCTTATCGCAAGTTATTACGCCTTTCATCGCCTCTGACTGCCAAGGCATCCACCGTGTACGCTTAGTCACTTAACCATACAACCCGAAAGGGTTTCTATTTGCTTTCACTTTAAAAAGTGAAGACAAATAAGCGTATGGCAACTAACCAAGGTTTTTGGTTGTCATCAAGAAGGGTTAATTCTCAATGACTGTTTGCCGGACTCAATTGTGATTCAAACAAGTTTGAATCGAATACAAGACACTTGAATGTGTTTGTTGTGTTTAT
>NZ_JBFRVD010000057.1:0-274 GCF_041474985.1 Vibrio sp. 10N.222.49.C9
GCGTTGTATTGGCTAACAGTGAATTTAGACATGAATTGGAATCTAACATCGAGCCGTTCAAGGGTTTGTTGCTCGGACTGTTCTTTATCACTGTGGGTGCTGGCATCGACTTTACGGTTTTGTTCAGTGATTTCTTTGTCATTATTGGTCTGACTCTGGGACTCATGCTTCTCAAGGGCCTTGTACTTTGGGCGCTGGCCATAGCTTTCAAAATCAAAGGGGTTAATCGCTGGCTGTTCGCCTTAAGCTTGGCACAAGCGGGTGAGTTTGGATT
>NZ_JBFRVD010000058.1:0-41088 GCF_041474985.1 Vibrio sp. 10N.222.49.C9
TTTTACTTTAATTGGTATAACTTCCTTTTAAAATGGTCCCGAATGAAACTGAAGTACTGCAGTTTTAGGCTGGTGAAGTACTTTGATACAATGGAATGATTAACTCATTTATGTTGATGCAGGGCCTGAACTGCTTGATTGTTTTCGTTGGCAACCGCTGCTTAAGGCGTACCGCCATACTCGATTGCGTTTGGCAACTGCGTCCTCGGTTTGATGCTCCTAGCTATGCCGAGCGATTAGAAAGCTTTGAATGGTGGCATTGGGATGATGAAACACTAGCAGAAATATTGCCACCATTCCAAAAAGATTGCGGTGAGTTTTTGGCTTACTTTGAGCAAGTCTAACCCCAATATATTTTAAGTCTGCAACTAAAAAAGCAGCCTAAGTGGCTGCTTTTTCGTTTAATAACTTTATAGCGGTTTAGCTGGCAAGCCGTTTAGTTCGCTAACTGATTAATTAGAAAGCTTAGCCTCGACTTGCCCAAGTGCGCGTTGGTACATAAACCAAGCACATGTACCGGCAAGCACATTACCCACCATGGCACCCCAGAACAGGCCTTCAATACCAGCAAGCTGCGAACCAATCCACAAGCAAGGCAAGAAGAAGGCGAACAGGCGCAGTGCTGATATCGTTAAGGCAGTATAAGACTTACCAAGCGCGTTCGAGATAGAAACCATCAGCATACAGATACCCAACGGCCCTAAACTGATAGGAATGATAAGTAAGTGGTAGTTCAAAATGGTCGAGACTTCGTCTTCGCTGGTCATGAGATTTGCCAACCCGCCAGAGAACACCCAAGTTACTAGTGCGATCACCAATTGGAATCCTAATACAAACATCACGGCAATCTTCACAAGACTACGTATGTTCCCTAGGTTCTTTTCTCCCAACATTCGGCCAATCATAGGTGGCATCGACATAGTCAGAGCAAGCACTGCAACAATCGAAAAGAACTCAAAACGTGAACCTAGCGCCCAAGCTGCAACGGCTGCTGTGCCGTAGCCTGCAAGCAGTTTGGTGGCGAGCATCGAAGAGACTGGTGGCAGTAGCTGACTGATCATCGCAGGCCCCATGATGTTTCCTATAGAACGAATACTCTTGCCGATATCAAGATCGTGCCAGTCGAATGTCATCCAATGCTTCTTAGTTACCTTAGGAGCAACGATAAAGATACCCGCACCGAACGCCAAGATGGTCGCAATCGCGGCTCCGTTGATGCCCATGTCGAGCGTGAATATGAAAATCGGGTCCAATATCAAGTTGATGATGCTGGTCGCGATCATCATGGAACCGGGCAGCATGGTATTACCATTGGCACGACACACACTGTAGAAAAAGTAGAGCAGTGCGCCTGTCCAAGAGCTTACCAGCCAATAGATCCAGTAATAATCAATGATCGGCAGTACCGTCGGTGGTGCATCGAGGAGTTGTAAAATAGGACCACGCAACAGATAGATGATGACCGAGAACAGCGCGACACTCACACTGCCCATCGCAACGACTAATCCGCCGAGCTGTTTGGCATAGCGTATCTCGTTAGCCCCAATAGCTCTCGCGATCACAGCCGTTGTCGCGATGCCTAGTCCGACTTGAATCCCGATAATGATCATCTGAATTGGTAGCGTGAAGCCTTGAACCGCGAGCGGCAGTACGCCTAACTGGCCAATAAAAGCACTGTCTACAAGTTGGAAGCTCATCAGGGAGAGCACCCCAAACAGCATTGGCCATGTCATTGTATAGAGTTGTCGGCCAAGAGAAGGCGAGGGAGTTGCGGTCGTAGAATTCATAACACTCTTATCAGTCTTGAAGGTAGGTTTGTCGTAGTGACAATCCATTCAATGAAGAATTGCGTAAAGGATAACGTAACGTTAGCTCGATACCAATAAATGTCATTAAATCTATAGATATTACCTTTGCACAGTTTCATCGGTATGTGAGCATTGTGCAATGCAACTTTATGCGTTCGCTTATTGAAATTTAAGGTGTCGTATCTTGTTTCTGAGTTTTATATTAGCGGATTGGGTCTAAAGGTTTTCCATTCGACTATTTCTAATGTTTCGCTTTATCCCGATAACTTGGTGGCGTGACTCCAACCCAACCTTTGAATGCACGATTGAAATTACTCAAGTCGCTGTAACCCACTTGCCAACTGATGTCTTGAACAGAAAGGTTGGTCTCTTCAAGTAGCTGTTTTGCTTTAGCTTCCCGAACTTGTTCTTTGGCTTGTTTAAAGAGAATGTTTTTGCTCTTCAGGTTTCTCTGCAGCGTTCGTTTTGTCATGCCGAGCATGGTCGCAAACCACTCAATATTGAACCAAGGTAGAGTCGCATAGGTGTCTATTAATATCTCGACAGCGTGATGCCAATCTTGGGTACTATTTCGTTCTGAAATGGCACGATAATCATCGGGCAGCGGAATCGAGAACGCACCGTATTGCTCTTCAAACTGAATATCAGAATCAAAGAAATGCTTAGGTAATTTACGTGCGCTGTTGTTCTTAGAGACCAACTTGGCGTGTGATGGTTGCCAGCGACTGTCAATGAACTTACGGCATAGGCTAATCACGGTCAGGGCGCGAAACCATTCTGCTTGTTCAAAACCTGAGGTCGATGGGTGATAGCAACTTCGATGACACAGCCACCACAATCCATCGCTTTTTTCCGTCCATATGGTGACGTGATTACTTAAGGTCGATATTTCAGTAATCAAGCAGCGTACCGCTTGCTCGAGAGAAGTGCATTGTTCAATTTTTCGGTCTAGCTCAGATGACAATTGCTCTAGAGAGGCCTTACGTCCAACCTCAATCCCTATCGAATAGCCAAACTTACGCTCAAGGCCATGAATGAAGCGAATCACGTCTTGTGTAGGAAGCCATTGATTGGATTGTGTCAGTTCAATGGGTAGACCGCACGCAACGGCGACGGTGCGCCAATCCAGTCTATGTTTGTCACAATACTGAATATATGGAGCAATGTTACTGGTCGAAGTGAGCAGTATGCTGGTGGTGTTCGATGATGCTTTCATTGTTTTGTGCCTACCATTAAATGTCATCAAGTGACCTAATTAAGTGTAGCGCATCTCCCTATACTTTTCCTAACCCAAACAGGAGAACAATTATGAAACTTAAACACATTGCCGTTCTAGTATCGTTAGCGACCCCATCATCATTTGCTCTTGCAGCAAACCCAGTTGAAGAAGCTCTGAAAGTTGAAGGTGCTCAAGTTACCTTGACCGTGAAAGAGGCGAGCACAGCATTTACCCCAAGTTTTACTGACTCAGCTCGTGAGTTATTCAATAACTTTCATTGGCAGATGGGCGGCGACCACAGCGTTTACTACAACATGCACATGAGTGAGTTTCTACCAACGGCACTGGCGGCTCCAAACGAAGAGTACAAGCCTTTAGTCAAAAATATCGACCCACGACTCGCTGCACTGAAAGTTGATACTGAAAGCAAAGGTCAGTTGACAATGGATGAGTACTTGGCGGATGAACAGTTCCGTACCCAAGGCTTTATGTTGATTCACAAAGGGGAGATCGTTTACGAAGCTTACCCAGGTATGAAGCCGACAGATACGCACGTTTGGGCATCTACAGCAAAAACGACGGTTGGCACAGTGATCGCAATGTTAGTGGAAGAGGGCAAAGTCGACCCTGAAAAAGAGATCGCTGAGTATGTTTCTGAATTGAAAGGAACGAACTGGGATGGCATCACAGTACACCAAGTTCTGAACATGTCGACCGCGCTAGACAATGAAGAGACATTAGAGTCTATCTTGAACCCAGACTCTGATGTGGTGCGTTTCTTTGCGGCATCGTTTAACTCACCAAGAGCAAAAACGGGTGAGATGGAAACTTGGATGGACGTGGCTAAGGGCGCGCAAAAGCTCGCAGGTGAAAAAGCCGGTGACCACTTCCGTTATGCATCTATCAACACCATGGTGCTGACTAAGTTAGTTGAAAACGTTGAAAACAAAACTTGGACTCAAGTATTCGAAGATCGTGTTTGGTCAAAAGTGCACGCACGTCAACCAATGCAATTCAACTTGACGCCAGATGGCATGGCGATCGCGGTTGGCTTGGTTTCATCAACGGTAGAAGATATGGCTCGCTGGGGAACACTATTTACACCTAGCTGGAAAGCGGTGGCTGATGAGCCAGTGGTGTCACAAGCTGTGATTGATCGTATCCGCAACGGCGGTGATCCAAAAGCATTCGTAGGTACTAGTAAAGAGAGCAGTTCACTGCACGCATACAACGAAAAAGCAGACTACAACGCATACCAGTTTGATTTCATTTTCAACGATGGTGCGATGTCGAAAAGCGGCAACCTAGGCCAATTTATTTACATCGATCCGGCGCGTGACTTTGTGGGTGTGATGTTCTCAACCAACCCATACCACTCAGGTTTTGGTGAGAATAAAGGCCCTGCACTAATGCGTTCGGCAGCAAAACTACTTGCTGACAAGTAATCTATTTATTACCTAACAGGATGTTCCAGGCTTCAAGGAGGAAGCAAACGACTTTCGAGAGATATAATGAAAAAGTTTGCTCTATTAATCCCGTTGAGTTTAGGTCTAGCCCTTCCTGCACATGCCGATTCAGATTCCGAACGTGTTATCGATCCTGCTGATGTCACTAAAGTTTATACTCAAGCTGCATTGATGCTGAATGGTAGTTCAGATATCCAATTTCAAGGGCAAGTTTCTGGCGGTTTAGAAAACGGTCAGCAGTTTGCCCTAATGGCCGAAGGGACGTTTGTCGATGAAAGCAACACAGCACTTCGCGATCCAGACAAATTCGGTACAGAGTACAGCAACTCTAGAATTCAGTACTTCCACGTCTTTGAAACGGGGACGAAAGCTACGCCTAAAGTGGGTCTTTCATTAGATTATATTAATACGCGCAACAGTATTAAAAATGACTTATTGTCGGTTGGCGGTGTTGTTGCGATTAATCCAGCTTATACCGGTGGATTCCTGGTATTTCCAAGAGCAGGACTGATGACTGGTAGTATGGAGATCCCTGGCGTCACTTCATCTAAAGATGATTTAACGGGGTACTCGCTTGGTTTGATTACCGCGAAGCATCTCGGTGACTCTGGCGCTTATGTGTCTTTGGTTCCTGAGTGGCAAGATCTTTCTGGTGATGATATCGACATGCAAAACTTCTCATTTAAAACATCGTTAAATGTGCCGATGAACACTGCAAGAACTTGGTGGTTGAATACGCGCTATGACATTACCAAAGCGGATGTTGATGTGAAAGGTGTGTCAATGCCGAATGGTTGGCAAACCGAAGCTTGGGTTGGTGTGAGATACTACTTCTAGCGCACTAGCCAGCTAATTTGGAAAGAACCTAAAAAAGCCAGTCAACGCGACTGGCTTTTGTCGTTAAGGTACCGCGTGAAGCGTTACTTATTTACTTATTTACTTATTTATTAACAACGTTACCTAGCTTCAACCACGTATCGATAACCGTATCCGGGTTTAGTGAAACAGAGCTGATGCCTTGCTCCATTAACCACTCTGCTAGGTCGTCATGGTCAGATGGGCCTTGGCCACAAATACCCACGTATTTACCCGCTTTGGTTGCCGCATCGATCGCCATTTTCAGCATTGCTTTCACGGCTGGGTTACGCTCATCGAAGAGGTGTGCCACATCGCCTGAATCTCGGTCTAGGCCAAGCGTCAGCTGTGTCATGTCGTTTGAACCGATAGAGAAGCCATCGAAGTACTTCAAGAACTCATCAGCCAAAATTGCGTTCGATGGTAGCTCACACATCATGATGACTTTCAGACCTTGGTCGCCACGGCGTAGGTCGAACTTAGCCAGAATGTCGATAACCGATGCTGCTTCGCTTGGCGTGCGAACGAATGGAATCATGATTTCAACGTTCTTAAGACCCATCTCGTTACGAACACGTTTGATCGCTTGAGTTTCTAGCTCGAAACAGTCTTCGAATACTGGTGAGATGTAACGAGATGCACCACGGAAGCCCAGCATTGGGTTCTCTTCATGCGGTTCAAACGTTTTACCGCCGACTAGGTTGCTGTACTCGTTCGACTTAAAGTCAGACATACGTACGATCACACGCTTAGGCCAGAATGCAGAAGCGATAGTCGCGATGCCTTCTGTTAATTTGCTTACGTAGAAATCGATAGGATCTTTGTAGCCACGAATACGTTCGTTGATTTCCGCTTTTAGCTCATCCGTTTGTGCATCGAAGTTAAGCAGCGCTTTAGGGTGAATACCGATCATCTTGTTGATGATGAATTCTAGACGAGCAAGGCCAACACCTTCGTTCGGGATTTGTGCAAAGTCGAAGGCACGATCTGGGTTACCCACGTTCATCATTACTTTGGTTGGTAGCATTGGTAGCTCATCAACCTCAGAACGTTTGATTTCAAAATCGAGTTCGCCGTTGTAAACGTAGCCTGTTTCGCCTTCTGAACATGACACTGTCACGGTATCGCCATCGTTTAGGCTGCTTGTTGCTGTACCACAACCAACAATCGCTGGGATACCAAGCTCGCGAGCAATGATCGCAGCGTGACAAGTACGGCCACCACGGTTAGTCACAATCGCAGACGCTTTCTTCATCACAGGTTCCCAGTCTGGGTCTGTCATGTCAGTTACCAGCACGTCGCCTTCTTGAACCAGTGACATTTGGTCTAGAGAATCAACCAAGCGAACAGGGCCAGAGCCGATACGCTGACCGATAGCGCGGCCTTCAACCAAGACATCCGCCTTATTGTTTAGCTCGTAACGCTCGATAACGTTTTGATCGCTTTGAGAACATACGGTTTCTGGGCGAGCCTGAACGATGTAAAGCTTGCCGTCGATGCCATCTTTCGCCCACTCAATGTCCATTGGACGTTGGTAGTGCTTCTCGATGATCATCGCTTGTTTTGCTAGCTCTTTGATCTCTTCATCGTTGAGTGAGAACTCGTTACGCTCTTGAGTGTCGGTGTCGATGATATCGACTTGCTTGCCGATTTCTTGATTGGTCGAGTAGATCATCTTGATCAACTTAGAACCAAACGTCTTTTTAACGATTGGGTAGTGACCCGCTTCTAACATTGGCTTGTGAACGTAGAACTCGTCTGGGTTCACTGCGCCCTGTACAACCATTTCACCCAAGCCCCAAGAAGAGGTGATGAATACCACTTGGTCGAAGCCAGACTCAGTATCAAGCGTGAACATCACACCTGAAGAGGCTTTGTCTGAGCGAACCATGCGCTGGATACCCGCAGACAATGAAATGCCACGGTGGTCAAAGCCTTGGTGTACACGGTAAGAGATAGCGCGGTCGTTAAACAGTGACGCGTAAACGTGCTTGGTTGCTTCGAGTACCGCGTCGATGCCTTTCACGTTAAGGAAGGTTTCTTGCTGGCCTGCGAAAGAAGCATCTGGAAGATCTTCTGCGGTTGCCGATGAACGAACCGCTACAGACAATTCTTCGTTGTCTTCAATTAGCTCACGGTAGTTCTCACGGATGTCTTGCTCTAGTGATTCTGGGAAGGGTGCATCTAGAACCCATTGTCGAATCGTTGCACCTGTCTTACGCAGGGCGTCAACGTCTTCAACATCAAGTTCATCAAGTAGTTGGTGAATGCGCTCATCAAGACCTTTGTAATCAAGAAAGTCGTTAAACGCATAAGAGGTGGTAGCAAAACCATTAGGTACAGAAACACCAGCATTGGACAGGTTAGAAACCATCTCGCCCAGTGAGGCGTTCTTACCGCCGACTTTGTCGACATCTTCCATGGATAGGCCATTGAACCATAGGGTATTATTTTGCATTTATTTCTCCAGAAACATAGCAAGCATTGTAGGGATTTAAAGGCAAACGATTACGTATCAGTTTAAAAAAATGTAAATTATTTTTTAAAGCTGTGGGGGACGTAATAGTCAGCAGGGTTTCGTTATATATATTATGGTTCCCATCCTACTCAAAATAATTTTAAACATTAAATAAAAAATGCAAATTGATATCCAAAGTCGTGATGTATTCTATGTTTCTGATGGAACGGCCATAACATGTGAGACTTTAGGGCATGTTGTTCTAGGTCAATTCCCTTTTAAAGCCAATGAAAAAACCTTTCCGTTTGTGGAAAGTGAGGACAAACTTTCTGATTTATTAAAAGAGATTGAAATTTCGTATCGTGATACCGGATTAGAACCGCTAGTGTTCTTTTCGATTGTGATACCTGATATCAAAACCAAATTGCTAGAAGCGCCCGCGCACTGTTATGACGTGTTAGAGAGCATCGTGCAGAAAGTACAGGATGACATTCAGATGGCGCCTGTTCCTAAGTTGCAGCGCTCACGCAGTGTAAACAAGGACTCGGTGAAGTATTTCGACCGTATTGCTGCGATTGAGTACACGCTCGCGCATGATGATGGCATCACGCTAAAAGGGCTGGAAGAAGCCGACATCATCTTGTTGGGTGTTTCTCGAAGTGGCAAAACACCAACAAGTTTGTATATGGCGATGCAGTTTGGCTTACGCGTAGCAAACTACCCATTTATCCACGATGACTTGGCACGCTTAAAGCTGTTGCCAGAGTTTGAGATCTACCGACATAAGCTGTTTGGTTTGACCATTGATGCAGAAAGGCTCACTGAAATTCGTGAGAACCGCTTAGCAGGCAGCGAATACGCCAGTGACTCACAATGTTTGTATGAATTGCAAACGGTAGAGGCGATGTTCCGTCGAGAAGCGATACCTTACATCAACACCTCTTCACTATCGGTTGAAGAAATTTCGACACGAATCTTGGAGCGAACAGGTTTGAGAAGGCGTCTGCTGTAAGACAAAGCCTTAGAGAAATAGAATGGCCAGATAAAAGAAAATCGAAGCTCGCAGTTTACACCTGAGAGCTTCGATTTTTTGTTTGTGCTCGTTGTAGTCGCTTGCGAGTCAGAGCTTGTTTTCTTAATCAGAGCTTGCTTTCTTAATCGAGATAGCTTTCTAGCGAAGTAAAGACAGCTTTAGCGTTTCACTTTTCTTTTCTAACCAGCGTTCAAGTGCTGGTGGCCATGTGATGCTTGGTTCTACGCAAAAGCCACGAAGCATCGAGAAATACACCGCTTGATCGACTAGAGGCAGTGATGACTCACCATTCTCTAGATCCAGTAAGAGTTCGGCATCTTTCAGTAATGGGTTAATCAGTTGAACGAACTGAGGCGTCTTTTCTAACAGTTCTTCAAAGTTAAAACCTTCGGTCTCTTTACTGGCACGCCAAGCTTCTTTGGCTCCAGCAGAGCGATATTCAGCCAAGTCGAGGTTCCACCAACGTGGGCGTCCAATCTGTTGAGTAAGAGGGAATGCGCGAGTTTGGAACACAGTCACTTGCTCAGATGGCACACGCTGCTCATCGCTTGATTTCAAGTCCATGAAGTACGCGATGATATCTAGGCTCTCTGCCATGATAGAGCCATCGTCTTTTTGTAAGACGGGCACCATCTTTTTACCGATCAGATCGATAAGGGTTTGGGCATCATCATAATCGACAGAAACAAGCTCAATGTTCAAGCCTAGCGATTGAGCAATGTAGGAGACTCTTGCACAGAAAGGGCAGTGGCCGTAAATGTAAAGCTTCATAGCTTCCCTCATTCGGGTCTTTCTTAGTATAAGATGATGCTAATGTACCAGAAACTTTCGCAGACAATAAGCCTTTGTTAACAAGAACTATTCACTGCGATTAAGTGCTCGGGGATATCAAGAGAACGATGGGAATAAGCACTTAGTGTAGAAACTCGTTGCCTAATTCTATTGTCAGTTGAGTGCGGTTTTATTGTAACGAGTAAGCGAATGAGAAAGCTAGTGGGTAAATTACAGGCATAAAAAAGGCTCTGGCTGCTTACTCTAATGCAGAAGAGTGAAGTCAGCCAAAGCCTCAATTTTGTTACCTTTAGTAGAGTGACTACTAAAAGGGCAGAGTGGTTAAACTATGCTTTTTTAAGATCTTGCGCTGGGTAAGTAAGCGTCATTGCGCCTTCTACCGTTGTAACGTGAACGTAGCCGCCACCAGCACTTAGGCCAGTTACTACCATTTCACCTAGTTCAACACCTTTTGTTGCTACAACGCGATCATCAACTGAAAACACTTTACACACCTTCAATAAATTAAATAAATACGATAGATATCGAACGCGGATTTAAACAGATGGGACCTCAATCAACTAATCCGGTTATTTGTCGTAAAGATTAAATTCAGTTATGTATAAATAATTATGTATTAAAAATCAGTTTGTTAACTTACGCTGTGACGTTATTTATCCGCTGGATACACTACACCAACTTGTTGGCGCATCTCTGTAATTAACTTCGCAACCGTTAAAGCGCGCAGTTGGGCCTGCGCTTGTGTTGCGTTGTCGCCAGCAATGCAGCTAGCAAAGGCCTGCGCTTCGTAACTCATGGAGTTTTCGCTTTGTGCTTGAGTAAGGTTTTCTACCGTGCCATCGCGGTAGCGGATCTTAACGTCAGTACATTCAGCGATGTGATCGATGATGATCGCCCCTAATTCACCTTGGATCTCGCTTGGCGCATAAGAGTCGCTGACTTTGGAGTGCGCAAGGGTCACATCAAACTCAGGGTATTGGAAGATCGCACAGCCATGAGCATCGACACCTGAATCAAGTAGCTTTGCAGAAGCCTGTGCGTTTTCAGGTTTGCCAAATAGCGCGACTGTCGCGGCAACACAGTAAAAGCCAATATCGACCAATGAGCCGTTAGAAAAAGCTGGGTTGAAGGTATTTGGGTTCTCGCCGTTTAGGTATTTTTGGTAGCGCGATGAATACTGGCAGTAGTTGATGTGTGCTTTATGTACCTTGCCAATCTTTTCTAACCCAAGTTGAACTTGCTTAAAGTTCGGTAGGAATTGAGATTTATACGCCTCAAACAGCACCACACCGTTTTTCTCAGCGACTTCGAACATGCGTGTTGCTTCATCAATATTTGATGCAACCGGCTTTTCACAGATAACATGCTTGCCGTGTTCCATCATGAAGATAGATTGCTCGCAATGCAGTGAGTTAGGGGAAGCGATGTACACGGCTTCTACAGTGTTGTCATTGGCCAATGCGTCGAGTGAGTCATACGTGGTTTCAACGTCAAATTCTTGGGCGAACTGTGCCGCGCTGTCTAGATTTCGAGAGTAAACCGCAGCAAGTTGCATCGATTGAGATTCGTGCGCAGCTTGAACAAACTTTTGTGTAATCCAATTGGTTCCAATTACAGCAAACTTAATCATATAGGTATCCAGTCGTTAGTCGTCGTTAGTATATTGATTCTGTAGAGATAGTAGCACTCAACGGCTGGCAATGTGCCTGAGATTTACGGAACAATTTCCCTAAACATAGTGCCTAATATTAATGTTCAGCCTTCACAGAGCGTCTGAGTTGACCAGTGTAACGGTGCACAACTAAGCCATTTTTGCTAAGGTGTTATTGAATTCAAACAAGGTGATGATATGCAAATCCGGACGGCCAAGGTAACTGATATTAACGCGATCTTAGCGCTCTCTGAGCAGATAAACCGTCAACATCATCTTGGTGCGCCTATGGTATTTGCACCAGCGTCACAAGGCTTGGCCGACAGTGAAGAGTATTGGTTAGGTTTGATGCTTGACCCACTTGTCGCTTTCTTGGTTGCAGTAGACGACAAGCAAGTCGTTGGCTTTTTAGCGGGTAAGGTAACGCAGAACAAAGGCGTCAGTTTTATTCAGCCGCACAAGGTGGCAAGGGTCAATACGATTGTGGTGAACGATCAGGTTCAGAGCAAAGGTGCTGGTCGAGCGTTAATGAAGTCTTTTAATCAATGGGCGCAGGCGAGAGGAGCGATAGAACTTAGGTTGGAGGTAATGGAGTTTAACCAACAAGCTCAGGGTTTCTATGAGTCGTTAGGAATGGAAACTCAGTCACGAACCATGTCCATGCGTTTTGAGGAGATCTAAAGGTGCGTCTGTTTCTACCTTTATCACTGTGTTTACTGTTTGTGGCTTCGAACGCGAATGCTGAGCAAGTCGTGGTCGAGAAAATAGTCTCTGACGCGACCGCTATCGAAACCATCGTATTCGAGTCTGCACCGGCTCATTCTCAACGTGTCTCAACGTCTTCATCTAACTCAACCTCTTCCACGAGCTCAAACTCCGAGCATGTGATTATTGTGGATGATGTTCTTAACAGTAGCCCTGATGAAAAGGTAGCTCAGTTTTCTCAAGGGTCATCGAAACGTCCACCTCAAAGTTCCTCTCGACAGTTTTACAACGTACCGGATAGCGCATCTGAGATAGATTCGCTGTCGCAAGTGGTTACGTTAGTTAAAGTCGATAAATCGAAACGTAGGATGTATCTGCTAAAAGGTGAAGAGGTGATTCAGGAGTTTCGTATTGCGCTAGGCAAACAACCGAAAGGGCATAAACGCTTTGAAGGGGACAACCGAACGCCGGAAGGGGAATACCAGCTCGATTATGTGATGGAAGAGTCGGACTTTTATCGCTCAGTACATATTAACTATCCGCAACCTTCGGATATGCAATGGGCAGAGCAAAATGATGTAGATCCTGGAGGAAACATCAAAATCCATGGCATCAAAAACGGCGAGCGTCGTTCGCCGAGCTTTATTCAAAGTTTTGATTGGACGGATGGCTGTATCGCGTTAACCAATCAAGATATGGATGAGTTTCTCCAACTTGTAAAAATGGGTACCCCTATCCATATCGAATGGTAGTCATTGGTACCCAGTTTTCTTAATCACTTTCCGCAGTCAATTAGCGCAATCAATTCGCGAAACCAATTCGTAAAAGCAACGTCCAAAATTAAACGCTAAAGCCGTTACAGTAAGACTCGACCTGCACTGAATATTGCAATCACAATCAGCAATGCAATGGTGACTGGCTTAAACTTCGCTCCACCAAATCTTTCGAACAGTTTAGAACCCACATAACCGCCAAACATGCTGCTTGGTAGAAGCGCGAGAGTCAGCCAAACTACATCGCGGTCGACTAACCCAGCGATAGATGCCGAAACAAACGCAGTGGAATCAGCCAATACAAAGAAGGCTATCAGTCCGGCTCTAGCAATGTGCGGAGCGACTGGGCTTGCCAATGCATGAGTGCCAATTGGAGGTCCTGACATCGAAGCCGCGCCGTTCATTACACCTGCAAGGCTGCCTAGAATATAGGGAGCAAATCTAGGTTCGCTTTTGTACTGGAAGCCTTTATAGATCATAAGCGCAGACGCAAAAATGAAGGCACTGATGATCAAGATGATCGTGTCTTGGCTAACGGATTTAAGCAGAAGTAGGCCGACTGGTGTGAAGGCAAAACAAGGGATAAACACCTTTAAAACCCAGCGCCAGTTAACGTGCTTTCGAACTTTAGGCAGTAATTGAACATTGCCTAGGAGATCGATCAACATGAAGACGGGAACCAGTTCGATAACAGGCTCGAATAACGCACTTAATGGCAATGCCACTAAGGTGAAACCGAAACCTGAGAAGCCACGAACAATAGCGGCGAAAATGAAGATTGCACCCAAAATTGGGAAGGTTGGACTAAAAATGAGATCCATAAATTAAGTAACCAATGAAGCTGTCTAAATAGAGCGAGCTAATGAAACCAAGTGAGTAGCGGAATGTACTCCTACTCACTTGTGTTTGCTACCTAATTTTAAGGTTTCCCGAGAGTTAATTTTAAAGTCTCTCGGGGTTGTTTTTGCAGTATTCGCTTGGTCAATTTATAGAGGTAAATTGATTCGGAAGATCAGTGAATACGGCATCTACTTTTGAGATGAATTTGAAGTGAGAGGGATCGTTTACTGTGTAGCACCAAGTTTGAATATTTGCTTCACTGAGTGTATCAAGATCGCTCTGATTCACATGCTCGTAGTTCATGTGACAGCTGAACGCTTTAACCTCGTCAATCAACATCAAGTCGGCTTGAGTCAGCTGCTCTGTGATCACACCTACGCGGTATCTCGGCAGGTGAAGAGCCATTTCAGAAACCACTTGATGGCTGAAACTTGAAAGCAGCACTCTGTCGGTGTCTAGATTTGAACGAATCAACTCGGTATGCAGCAAATCAACGACATGAGGCGCTTGATGTCGACTGTCGACTTTGATCTCTAAGTTCACGCTGAGATCATGCTGCTCAACAAGCGCGAGCAACTCTTCCAACGTCAATATTCTTTCACCAGCGAACTGCTCAGACTTCCAACTGCCAAAATCGAGCTGACGCAGTTCTGCAAGGGTGTGTTCGTCGACACGACCCTTGCCATCACTACAGCGCTCGAGAGTGTGGTCGTGGCAAACGACAAGCTCATCATCCTGAGTTTGCTGAATATCGACTTCAATCCATTTCAAGCCAAGTTTAGCGGCTTGTTCAATACTTGCTTTGGTGTTTTCTGGGTGAGTACCCGCTACACCACGGTGACCTACGATGATAGATGACATAATTAATCCTTCTTGAATGCGCATCGTAAATATTTATTAAATATCAGTTTTCCCGAATACGCCAGAGTAATTGCTGGGCAAGAGTCTCTACACAGGATTCGGCTCATAAAAGTGATATTTTCCTCTTAGTACTTTCCTAGCAGTACTAAGAGGAAAAGCCTCTCGAGTGGAGAGGCTTTGGATGAGATGAGGCTTTGACCCGAACCTCGCTTTAGTGTGCGATATCGAGTTGGTTGTCTTTCACGCCGTTGATACGGAACCAACCTGCGATACTGAATCGTTCTGTGTTGGTTGGCAGAACTTCGTGTGGGAACTGCTCAGATAAGAACACAAACAGACGACCTGATTTTGGCGGAATGGTTGCGATGTGATTGTCTTGTAGGTCGTAAACTACAAGCTCACCTGCGTCTTCTTCTGTCCACTCGTCATTCATGTAGAACACGGTAGTCAGACGGCGGTTCTCATTGCCTTTGAAGCAGTCTAAGTGCTTCTGGTAGAAGTCGCCTTTTTCGTATTTAGCAAAGTGCGCTTCGTACTCGAACAGACCCAAAAAGAACGCTTGGTTTGCCGCTAAACGAATTTGTTCCATTTTGTCTAGGAACAGAGATGCTGGCTGACCCATATCGCGGCGCACCCATTGAATCTTGTCACTACGAATGGTCGACTCTCGCGTTACTTCATCGTTACGGCCAATCCTAGCCTTTTTCCAGTTCTCTGGAATGCAATCCCTCAATGCCACCACTTCTTCTTGAGTTAAGAAGTCATCCCAAACGAAATAACCTTGGGTAGAAAGAGCATCGATTAATTGGTTCATGTATAGCACTCAGACAATAAATTAGAGGCGCATATATAGTCCTAATAACTCAGGCCAACAAATCACATGTTTTGTCGTCACGATAAAACATGTGGAGGCTAGAGTAGCAAGGCCTATAGAGTAAGGTTTACGGCAATGCGGGCATTCGATAATGCTGAAAAATATCGGATGAAATTGATGGCAATCTTTGGAATTTGTTCCTGTGCACTGAGTTGAATTGGAATTGAGTAATTGAGTGAATACCAATAGAAATCTTGATTCGGGTTCTCTATCCGGTTTTAGATTGTTGTCTTTAACAAAATGATCACAATTGAAGTTGAATTTGCTATTGTATAGGTCTGACCAGTTGTTTTATCACAAGGAGCGGTTTTGCAGCTGCATACCATCAAAGGCTATATCCAAGACATGTATCTCGTAGAGTACCCAGATAGGTTGCTGTTACTTGATGGTGCGTGCCGTGCGGATATTCCTCATCTTAGGGCTTTCATTGAAGATGAGCTTGGCCGTGAATTTAGCGACCTACATACTGTGGTTGTTACACACATGCATCCTGACCATGCAGGGGCAGCGCACAAGCTCAGAAAGCTCACGAGCTGTAACTTGGTGGCAGCAAACCGAGACAAAGATTGGTATCACGGCATCGATGGCATTTTGATGCACCTGACCGACTTAGCGCTTGCTAGGTGGATGGCGAACCGCTTAGGCAAGCCTAAAGCAAACCTATGGTATTCAAGAAAGTTAAAGCCGGACTACAAGCTGTCTGATGGGGATAGTATTCCAGGGTTTGATGATTGGTTGGTTCTTGAAACACCGGGCCATACCGACCGTGATCTCTCGGTCTATTGCCCATCACACAGCGTGGCTTATGTGGCCGATTTAATGGTCGAGGTTAAGAAGAAGCTGATTCCGCCGTTTCCTATCTTTCACCCTAATAAGTATCGAGCGTCTGTATCGCGCATTTATGACATGCAGCTCGATACCTTGCTGGTGGCGCATGGTGGGCAAGTCGATTTCAGTCAGAAGGCTTTTGAACACCTGTTGATGAGTGCCCCAAGAAGGCCTGTTACACATTGGCGAGTGACGAAAATCAAAACCAAGAAATTACTTTTATCGATTGGGCGATTTGGTTTTCAATCTCATGGTAAATCGAAGAAATAGATCAGAAGCTTGAATGCAAAGTCGTGTATTCAGAGCTGAAAGTAGAAATAGAAAAATAGATAGCAATAAGGCCAGTCATGAGACTGGCCTTATATCGTTGTGAGTAGCTTTAGTTATAACCTGTGGAGCGGCTACGATGACTCGGATTAGTGAGTCAGCAGGAATTCACCCGCAGGGTCAACAATCACTTTGTCACTCATGCCTTGACGTCCAAGCAACATCATGTAAGTCATGTCTTGACGGTTGCTTAGCGTGATATCGATCGGCCATTGTTGGCCACCGATTCTTAGCATGGTTTCAATCACGCAACGGTGTTCAACTTCGCCGTTAGATGATTTAATTTTCTTACTTGTTTTCAGTTTCGCCTTGCAGCGCACCGTCTCTTCTAGGTGATAAACGTCTGGGTGAAGGTCGAACTCTACGAATTTCTCACCATTTGATTTAACACATAGTAGATTGTCTACGTGTAGAGAAGAGGTTTTAGCCCCTGTATCAACACGTGTATGTAGTCCAGTTATCCCTAACTCTGGTAAGCAAAGTGCTTCGGTATTCCCTATGATCATTTTATTGTTCATTTTCTTTCCAATCATGAGTTATCGGTATTCAATCAGCCCTTGCCACGAGTACGGTTAGCGTTTGGTTTTGCATTCTTCTCGATGAACTCGAAAATCATGTCTGCTACATCTTTACCCGTTGCTTTCTCGATGCCTTCTAGGCCTGGAGAAGAGTTTACTTCCATTACCACTGGGCCGTTCTTAGATTGTAGAATATCTACACCACATAGGTTTAGTCCCATGATTTTCGCTGCATTGATTGCTGTTGCGCGCTCTTCTTTGGTTAGTTTAACCAGTTGAGCAGTACCACCACGGTGCAGGTTAGAGCGGAATTCACCCTCACCAGCTTGACGCTTCATTGCAGCAATTACTTTGTTGCCAACAACAAAACAACGGATGTCTGCGCCATTTGCTTCTTCAATGAACTCTTGAACCAAGATGTTCGCTTTTAGACCCATGAACGCTTCGATAACGCTTTCTGCTGCTTTGTTTGTTTCAGCTAGAACTACACCGATACCTTGAGTACCTTCAAGTAGCTTGATCACAAGTGGTGCGCCACCTACGTTTTTGATCAGGTCTTGAATTTTGTCTGGGCGGCTAGCGAAACCTGTTTTTGGTAAGCCAATACCTTTGCGAGACAACAGTTGTAGTGAGCGCAGTTTGTCGCGAGAACGACTGATTGCTACTGACTCATTGATACAAAAAGTGCCCATCATTTCGAATTGGCGAACAACCGCAGTTCCGTAAAAGGTAATGGAAGCGCCAATACGTGGAATAACAGCATCGTATTGAGGTAGCTCTTCACCCATGTAGCGAATCTTCGGATTGTTACTCGCGATATCTATATCACAGTGCAACGTGTCGATAACATCGACCTGATGACCACGTGCTTCTCCAGCCTGCTTTAGACGAGCGGTAGAGTATAGATTTTCGTTGCGAGAAAGAATTGCGATACGCATGGCGTTTCCTTAGTTAATACCTGATTGGTAACTGCAAATAAATGAGTTGTTAGCTGAGCTTTCAGTTTTTTCTGAGGCTCCTTGCTTGCTTCGGGGCGAACCTTAAGGCTTTTCGTTCAACTAAGAAAACGAATTAAATTTGTCGAGTCGACAACGGAAATTTATCGATTGTGTGAGTTATTGGTACAGCAGGCTTGAGAGGGGAATTGGAATGGAAAAGCGAGTTGAGACCTAACTCATATTGGGGGTAGGAGCATATTAGGTTGTACCCAACTCGCGTTTACTCGGTGCTAAAAAGTGTACTAATAACGCCAGTTACATAGATCTAAAAGTGTTCGTAGTGCTTCTCTTTCGAGCTTACTGCAGGTGCTTTTTAGCTTGTTAAGATAGTATTTTCTCATGGTCATTACTCTCTCTGGTTAGGCTTTATTTACAACCTATGGTTTGTTGCTGACCCGTTCATTATGGATAATTAAGAGGAACTAAAAAACAGATGGTATTTTTATTGGTTGTTCCTGTTTTGGTCGCATTACACTACTTTTTGATGAATGTGTTTTATAATGAGCTTAATTAGGAAGAGCTATCTTTAAAAGGTTCACTATTTGTCTGATCTAAACATGATGCGTTACTACACGCGGCTAGAATCGTTCGAGCCAAACATTTCTCATTCAGTCACCCTAGCCGAAGTAGCGGATATGCTGTTTACAAGCTTGCGTCACGCTCGAACTTTACTTGGTAAGATGCATCAAGCTGAATGGGTGGTGTGGGAGCCAAAAGTTGGCAGGAATCAACGCTCTAACTTAACACTGCGTTTTAGCAATTCAGAGTTGGCGCAGCATGTTGCAATTAAACTGATAGAGCAGGGCAAGTACGAAAAAGCACTTTCCATATTGGATAATGACCGCGCTGTGTTTGGTTCTTTACTGCAAGAAACTTCCGGCGCGACCATGCGTGAAGGGCTGCTGCACGTTCAATTAACCTATAAGCGTAAGTTTGAGGATTTGTTTCCGCACCATATACACCGCAGTAGCGAACGATTTTTGATCAGACAGGTGTTTAGCTGCCTAGTGACGTGTAATGGTAAAGGTGAGTTAAAGCCTGAACTAGCTCACCATTGGGAATATGACACTGAGCAACTGGTTTGGACTTTCTATCTGCGCCCCGGTCTGACATTTCATGATGGTCAGCCAGTTGATGCCAAGCAGCTGGTTGCTTTGTTTACTGCTTTACAAGCTCTGCCTTTCTATCAAGCTGAGTTAGATCATGTTTCTTCCATCTACAGTGAACAGCCATTGAGGATCAGCTTTCAACTCACCAAAGCAGACACCGGGTTCGCGGGCTTATTGGCTGGCGTTAAGTATTCGATTCAACCTGCTGCGCAAGTCACACGAGAGCCATCGCCATTAAATTCGGTCTCTCATGCTGTGATTGGAACCGGCCCCTTCAAAGTGGTTGAGACCAATAATGAACGAATCAAGCTTGCCGCATTTGAACACTATTATGGTTGCCGCTCGTTAACCGATGAGGTGACTATCTGGCAGTTTGAGGAATCAATGACGGGCACTGCTCGTTTCGATGACAGCCAAATGCACGTATCGCCTTATGGAAATTCTTCTTGTTTCCATCAATTAGGGAAAAGCGATGCGGAACTTGTTTCAGCAGACACAGACGGCCTTCGTAGCCGAGTCGAGGATGGATGCTTGTTTATCCTGTTCAATCAGAACTCAGCGGCTAACCCACTAAATAATGAGCAGCGCAAATACCTTTCACAACTGACCAACCCACAAGCGATTTTGTCACAGTTGGAACATAACAAGGGTCTGTTTAGTGTCTCTTTAGCTCAAAATATACTGCCAAGTTGGCAGAAATTGTATCGAACGCCTTCGAAAGAGACACAACTGCCGAAAAAGATGAGTATAGCGGTTTACGATTATTATGCGTTGTATCGATGTGCGATTTGCGTATCTGACATACTCAAACGATATGGTGTGGAAGTTGAGGTGAACACCTACAGTTTTCGAGAATTGGCTCAGTTATCTCAGAGTGGCGAGTTAAAGGAGGACTTGGTGCTGTGTAACTTGAACCTCGATGACAATGCTCCGTCTTCGCTGTTCTCGTGGATGATGAACGATCCTGTTTTGCACTCTGCTTTAGGAGAGATGAACAGCGATTGGCTCAAGCAGCGCTTGGATAGTCATAAAGCATCCGTGGAACTGCCTAATTACTTGGCAGAGCTAGAACCTATCGCGTCTACTCTGATCTCAGATTATTGGTTAGTGCCTATGTTCCATCACTTACAGACCGTTCGTTTCCAAGGGATTCTTAAAAACGTAGCCATCACCAACTGGGGATGGCCAGATTTCAAGAATGTATGGTCTGCTGATTAACCTTTCTGACTAGCTAAATAACTAAGTTAACTCGTTGCCAAAGTTGGTTTTTCCAAAATCGACTTTGACACGCTTACGTCTAGATAAATTAAAAATTACACTCGGTGGTTTACTTTTTGGTTTTGGCATATAAACTAGTCGGTGTAGTTTATGTGTTGGGTCTATCCCAACGGTTAAAGAGATACCAATGAAAAAATATCTATTACCGATTTTAGGAGTACTTGCCGTGGTCGCTATCGTAAGCACAGGTTCACAATCAAACGACAATCTAGATAAGCTTCCAAAGAAGTTTGCTAACAGTGAGTTGGAATACAAATCGGGTATGTCTGATATTTTTTCAATCTTGAAAGCATACGTGACTGTGGAAAGAAACGAGCCAGTGCCGCGCGCTGCATTGCCTTTGATTCCAATGACAGCTGAGCAATTGATCGAAGAACAAGACGACGTTGCTTACCGCTTAGGTCACTCAAGCGTGATGATGAAGCTGGATGGCAAGTTAGTGATGACTGACCCTGTGTTCAGTGATCGTGCATCACCGGTGCAATGGATGGGACCAAAGCGTTTTCATCCGACACCAATCACACTGCAAGACCTACCCGATATTGATGTGGTGGTGATCAGCCACGATCACTACGACCATTTAGACAAAGGTGCCGTGAAGGTATTAGCCGACAAAGTAGGGACGTTCTTAGTGCCATTAAGAGTGGGCGCACTGTTGGAAAAGTGGGGCGTGGATAAAGAGAAGATCATCGAATTGAACTGGTGGGAATCGGCAACGGCCTCAGACATTGAGTTCACGTTGACACCGACACAGCATTTCTCTGGTCGTGGCTTGCTTGATCGTGACCAAACACTGTGGGGCAGTTGGGTTATTAACGCTTCAGACAAGAAAGTCTTCTTTAGCGGTGATTCTGGTTACTTCAATGGCTTTAAAGAGATTGGCGACCGTTTTGGGCCGTTTGATTTAACCATGGTTGAAACGGGTGCGTATAACTCACTTTGGGCGGATATTCATATGTTCCCAGAACAGAGTGTTCAGGCACACATTGATCTGCAAGGTAAGGTGATGATGCCAATCCACAACAGTACCTTCGACCTTTCTATGCATGATTGGCAAGACCCAATGGAACAAGCACTGGCGATAAGCAAAGAGCGAGATGTACAAATGGTAAGCCCGGTGATGGGTGAACGTTTGGTGATCTCAGAGCCTGTACCTGTTCAGGCATGGTGGAAACTAGCATCGAATTAGAGCTGTCATCCAAATAGACATAGCTAAACCACTAAGCTGTACAACCCAACTTATACACGAAACGCCACCGATCTTACGATTCGGTGGCGTTTTTTCGTTTTATTTTTAAGATCAGCTTTCTAAGTTCTGCGCCATTTTCTTCGCAATTTTTCTGAATTGTTCTAACTCGTCTTCGGCCATGCCTTTGGTCATTCTCTTCAGCATGTCTCGATCGATATCCGAGACCTTACTCATGATCTCTTGACCCTTATCAGTCAGAACCAATAACTGGCTGCGCTTGTCTTCCGGGTTCGGAGACTTCTTCACAAGTTCCTGATTGATCAAGGCATTAATGAGCCGAGTGACCTGTGCTTTATCACGATCTAGGAAGTGTGCGATATCGATAGCGGTACATGGAGACTTCTTAGTAATGATCTTCATGACACGAATGTTCATAGGTGCGATCTCTGAGTCTAAGCTCTCAATCTGTTCGCTCATTTGACGTTTCAAAGAGTGCACTAGACGAAAGATTGATTCTAGCGATGTGTTATCAGACATAAACTATCCTTAGAAATATAGTTGACATTATCAACTACTGTATTTATAGTTGACATTATCAACTTAATTGTTCGTAAATTCAAGACAGGAAATAGATATGACGATTCAAGCAACTCTAACGCCAACTCTTCCTGAGCAAAAAGGCACACCGGTTTTATACAAAGTTTTGGTCATGATGAGCTTAATGCTGACGATTGGCGGCAGTTTAACGGCTGTGATGACTTACATGAATGTCGGATTCGGCGAGGAATTTATTGGCAACTGGCTTTCTTCGTTAGCCCTTGTTGTCGTGATCATGATGCCAATGGGCACGGTGATGATGGCTTTAGTCACCAAAGCCGTTGCTAGAGTGTTCACAACTTATAGCGAGAAAGTTCGCAACCTGATCGTAGGACTGATCATGGCATTCATAATGGAGTCCATGATGGCATTTGTAACAGCGGCAAATAACATTGGATTTTCGGATACATCGGCGTTTACCAGTGGATGGTTTAATGGATTTATTGCCGCACTTCCCATTGGCCTTGCGATCATGGTCGTGATGTCGATGACGGTTAAACCTAAGCTCGAACGATTCATGAAGAGCTAACCAAAACACTTTTTAAGCATTTTAGGAGGTCCAAATGAAAGCATTCACAGGCAAACACAATAACTACCGTATCACTATCGAAGAAGTGAACATCAAAGAAGATCGTGAACTTCAAATCATGCAGTTTGAAATTGAAGACAGAGAAGATATGTTCGCGATTGTTGAGAAGATCAAACATGACAGCGGCTTAGACGAGCAATCAGCAGCGCGACTAGGAGTGAGCATTCGCTTGTTAGGCCCATTGATGATGCAAGATAGAAAACACCCTCTGTTTGTTGATTTCATGCCTCACTTCAGAAACTTCATGCAGAATTTGAAGAAGACGTTGAAAGGGCAGTAAAGCCTGAACATCAGTAATACATCGAAAAGTCAGTAATCAAATTACTGGCTTTTTTACATTTAAATCAAAATAGTTTCAGTTGTTTGCGTCTAGAATATGCGAAAATTGATGGCTGAATTTTCGGTGTAGCACCGTTGTTGAATTGTCTATTCAAGCTTTAAGAAATCCGATATTATACTGGTCATAAAACTAAAGGTGGTATTATATGACAAATGTATTTAAACAAGCAGCTGAAGAACTGTTGAGTCGTCGTGTTGCTGGCACCAAAGCACCAAGATTGGACGAACAGTACCGTCCGAATAACTTGGAAGATGCGCTAAAGATCCAATCTTCAATGATCGATTTGAAAAGCGATAAAGTCGGCGGTTGGAAGTGCTTACTTCCTCTGGCTGAAGACAAGTTTGTTGTTGCGCCAATCTTCTCGGGCAGCGTTCAACAAGGCGAAGTTTGTGAACTGTTTGCTGACAACGGCGTAGTACGCGTTGAGCCTGAAATCGCATTTACGCTTGCTAAGAGCCTGCCTGCAAGCCAAGAAGGCTACAGCGAAGAGCAAATCAACGAAGCGATTGGTTCTTGCCACATGGCACTTGAGTTAATGCAGTCTCGTTTTGCGGATGACAGCGGCGCTGAGTTCTATGAAAAGCTGGCCGATGGCCTAGTAAACCAAGGTCTATTTATTGGCTCTGAGATTGATCGCGAAAAAGCGTTCACTTCTGCAGAGATCAGTATTGAAGTGACTCAAGGCGAGCAAGTTCAAGCATTCGACGGTAAGCACCCGAATACACTGCCACCAAGCCCAATTTACTGGCTGATTAACTACATGACACGTCGTGGTGTTGATTTCCAAGCGGGTGAAGCCATTATCACGGGCTCTTACTGCGGTATCGTGGAAATGGAATTCGATAAACCAACGACCTTCCACTACGAAGGCATTGGCGAATACCAAGTGACGTTCAAGCAGAAACGCTAACTTCTAGCGGCGCACTATCTGTTATCGAAAGGCTGTTTACTGATGAGTAAATAGCCTTTTTTATTACGTGATGCTCAATAGGGTTCTTATTACTTTGCATTAAATTAGGCGTTTAGACGTCTAGACGTTGACAAGTTCTAAGTGTGACATTAGTCTGCTCACCTTCCTGTTCTATTGTGTTGTCGTTCCATGTCCAATTCAAAAAATTCTAACGCGGTAATTGCCCCTTCTGCAGTGGCGCTTATCCCTCTGATTGTCTTTCTTGCGCTGTTTATTGGCGTGGGTACGTATCTGTCGCTACAAGGCGTCGATTTTGCTTTCTATCAGCTTCCAGCTCCGATTGCGGCTCTGCCTGCCGTGATGTTGGCGTTGCTATTGAGCAAAGATAAATTGAACCGTGCGATCGAGCAGTTCTTAGGTGGTGTGGGTCACAAAGACATTATTGCAATGTGTATGATCTACCTATTGGCGGGTGCTTTTGCTGCTGTGGCTAAAGCTTCTGGTGGTGTGGACGCGACGGTAAACCTTGGTCTATCTGCTATCCCAACGAGCATGATCCTACCGGGCATCTTCCTTATTTCGGCGTTCATTGCGACGGCAATGGGTACTTCTATGGGTACTATCGCTGCGGTTGCTCCTGTTGCACTAGGCATTGCTGACTCAGCTGGCATGAGTATTCCTCTAACCGCTGGCGTAGTGCTAAGTGGCGCTATGTTTGGTGATAACCTTTCTATCATCTCTGATACCACGATTGCCGCGACACGCTCGCAAGGCTGTGAGATGAGAGATAAGTTTAAAGAGAACATCCGCATTGCACTTCCTGCTGCACTTATCGCGATTGTTATCTTTGCTTTCAACAGCACGGCAACTCAGGTACCTGAAACAGGCCCAATTGAATGGCTGAAAGTCCTTCCGTACATCACTATCCTAATCCTTGCGGTATCGGGCATGAATGTGTTCGTTGTGTTGACGATTGGTATCTTGCTAGCGGGTGGAGTGAGCCTAGGTTCTATTGAGAACTACGGTATGACGGATTACGCTCAAGACATCTACGCAGGCTTTGGTAACATGCAAGAGATCTTCTTACTGTCGATGCTGATTGGTGGTTTGAGTGAGTTGATGCGTCGCCAAGGTGGATTAGCGTTTCTGACTAACTTAGTGAGCGGTTTGATTCGTGCGTTTGGTTCTTCACACTCTAAGCAAGCAAATGGCCGCGCAAGTGAGCTAGGTATTGCTGGCTTGGTATCAATGGTGAACCTATGTACGGCAAACAACACCGTAGCAATCATTGTTTCTGGTAGTGTTGCTCGTCAATTAGCTGAAGAGAACGATGTATCTCCACGTCGCTCTGCAAGCTTGTTGGATATCTTCTCGTGTGTGATTCAAGGCGTATTGCCTTACGGTGCTCAGGTGTTGCTATTGGGCTCTGTGTTTAACCTATCGCCGCTAGAGATCGTGTCTAACTCTTACTACTGTTTCGCGCTTGCAATCGTGGCTGTAGTCGCTGTGTTTATTAAACACCCAGCGCGTAAAGTGGCTAACGCTTAGTAGTAATTGACCAAACTGAGTGATCACTGATTTTGATAAGAAGGCTCCGACAGGGGCCTTTTTTGCGCCTGAACGAATTGTTTGGAAGCTAATTCTGATTTGAATATAGACAAAACCGCCATTGTGGACGGTTTTGAGCTTTATTAAAGTTGGCTTTCAAGCTCGCTAGCGGTCGCGACATTGCCGTAACCAAAGCTCAGTGCGGCCATAAATGCCGCATGGACATGCGCAGCGGGAACCTTAACACCGTTGAATTCCATGTCTAAGGTTGTGCAAGCATCATGCGCTACGTGGCATTCGTAGCCTAAATCGGTAGCTGCACGAGTCACAGCATCAATACACATGTGGCTCATTGCGCCAACGATGATCAGTTTCTCAATGCCTTGATCTTTTAGCACCTTGTTCAGTTCAGTATCTCTAAAGCTATTGATTTGATGCTTTACGATAACAGGTTCACCCTCTAGCGGAGTCACGCTGTTGTGGATTTGAGCACCGTCTGAATCTGGCAAGAAGAAGGGTGCTTCGTTGGTTGAAAATTCATGGCGCACATGAACGATTGGTAGTTGCTTGTCTCTGAAAGCCTGTAATAACTGAGCACCTTTTTCGGCTGCCTTTTCTGTTTCAGACAGTGTCCACTTTGCATCCTCGTATGAAGGGAAATAGTCATTTTGAAAGTCGATAAGTAGTAATGCAGTGTTCTTCATAGTCTATACCTTTGTATTTGGTGTGTTGCGGTGTAGGGATATTATGAATACTCTGTAGTTTTTATCGCACGTCAAAAATGACGGACTCTATGGCAATAGTGACAAAATCAATTATGGTCGAAATCATCGACTACCCAGGCTCTTTGCAAAGTGCCGTGTTTGGAGTGAAAGAGTTTCTTCAGTTGGCTAATGGCATTGAGTCTTCCAATGAGCAGGTTCAGTTTCATGTTGAAATTAAGCCTCATGACGACTTGTCTAAGTCGACCAACGAATCACTTGAGAACTCAAAGACCGACATTATTCTAGTGCCGCCAAACTTAGATGGCAGATACTACCTAGAGCCAGATGAAGGGCTGTTGGACTACCTTGTGCAGTCTCATCAACGTGGGGCGATCCTGTGTTCTGCTTGCGCGGGCGTGTTTATTTTGGCGGGAACGGGTTTGTTGCAAGGACGAACCGTGACAACGCATTGGAAAGCGCAGCAACAGTTTTCGGAGCAGTATGCTGAGGTCGATGTTGATGTCGACAAAATCTTGATCGATGATGCTGACATTATCACCGCAGGTGGTTTGATGTCGTGGATGGATCTGGCTCTGTTTATCCTGACTAAATATACGACGCCGACCAATACTCGTAATCTCGGTAAATACCTAGTGCTTGATACGGGTTTGAGAGAGCAGCGCTACTATCAGAGTTTTGTGCCGAATTATGCTCACGGCAATGACAAGATTGTGTCGGTGCAGCGTTTTATTCAGAAGCATCATCATCTCCCTTTGTCGCTCGATCAATTGGCGGAAGAAGCCTTCATGACACGAAGAACCTTTATCCGACAATTTACCAAAGCGACCAGTTTTACGCCTATCAATTATATCCAACACGTGCGTATTCAAAGTGCATGCGAGTTATTAGAAAGCTCGCACAAACCAGTTGAGCAGATTAGCTACCTAGTTGGCTATGAGGACGTAAATAGCTTTCGAAAAGTCTTTATGAAAATCATCGGCTTAACACCATCAAGGTTTCGCTCTAGATTTCTATCAGAGGAATGATTTTAATTAGTCACCATTCCTCAGGTTTATCGAATCATACTGTCAGTGATTATCTTGGAAGGGCTTAATTCAGCTTATGAGTCACGAACTCTTTGTTTCTGACCATTAGCCACATCAGGCCGCCTAGCGTACCGATGGATAATTGAATAAAGCCTAGGTTTTCAATCAGTGACTCTGGGCGTATTGAAACTAATATCATACCAAGCGAACCACAAATCATGCTGAAGAACTGTATCAGTGCGACGGCAGAGCCTGTGTCATGATCTTGTTGGTTCAACATCAAGTTGGTACCCGGTACTCGCATGATGATCGCCATCAGTGTCGCTGGTGCAGCGATGAACATAAAGAACCAAGGGGACAGGTCACCAATGGTTAGGGTGAAGATGCCCGCAAGCGCTAATAAAGCAAAGCACCCTGAGATGACCTTTTGAACCGGCATTCGGTAGGACAACTTCATGTAAATTGTTGGACCAAATGAGGCGCACAATGCATTGAATGCGAATGCGTAGCTAAACTGTTGTTCGGTCAATCCAAAGCGATCGATGTAGATATAAGAACCCGCCGCAAGAAAGCCCATCAATGCCATCGGTATGATAGAGAAAATGACCAGCAGCTTGAGGAACGAGCGGTTTTTCATGACCACGCCCATTCTTCCCCATGAGCGGAACATAGAACCTTGGTATTTGGTTTCGAGTGTTTCTCGATAGCAGCAAGCTAAAACTGACGCAAATGCACCAAAAATGGCGAGGGTGACGAACATCATTCGCCAAGACGCAATTTTCAGTAGAAAGGCACCAAATACAGGCGCAACCATTGGCGCGATGATCACCAGTGACATGATAGTCGCCATGATCTTTTCACGTTCTCGCCCATCATAAAGATCTTTTACGATGGCAGTAGCGATAACGGTGATAGCACTACCAGCAAAGGCTTGGAATACACGAGCGCCAATTAGCTGTTCGATGCTATTGGTCATCGCGCACAATATGCTCGCGACCATATAACCCGCTAATCCAATTAATAGGATCGGCTTACGACCAAATTTTTCGCTGAGCGGCCCCCAGAACAAAAGACCTATAGCGTAAGTAACGAAGTAGCTGCTCAGGGTTAGGTTGACCATTGAGCGGTCAGTATTAAACACCTCGACCATCTGCGGAAGCGCAGGTAGGTAAAGGTCGATGGTCAATGGAGGGAAAGCACTTATTATGACGAGAAAAAATAGCATACCGGTCTTTCCCAGTACTGGTTGTGGTCTCTTCAAGGTGGCTCTCCGTTGTCCAAAATAGGTTTTTAATTGGTGTGATAGTATCTTTAGGTTTTGTATGATTAGTTATCTCAAAGCTCTAAAATCAGCAAGGATTTGTGACCTCTAAATGTTTAACATCGAGTTGAAAGGTTCAAGCCAGCAAGTACCTATGCTGGCTTGAGGGTATACTTAGAACTTAAATTTAGCAATCTGAGTGGAGAGGACAGTAGTTTGCGTCAAGATATCATTGGATACGTTTGCCAAATCGTCATTCACGTTAACTAGTTCTTTTGCACTACTATCAAGAGACTGCATGTCATTTGCGACTTTTGAACTAACGTTTGACTGCTCTTCGCAGGCGGATGCAACAGAATCTACCATGCCATTGATGGACGTTACGGAAGAGATAATGCTCGATAGTGCTTGCTGTATTTCATCTGCGCTGGTTTTTGTTTGCTCCACTAAAGCTTTCGAGCTCTGTGTTGCAACAAATGACTCGTTTGCTTCTTTTTGTAGGCGTTCAATAATAGATTCAATTTCATTGGTTGAATCATGGGTTTTAGACGCTAATGAGCGCACTTCATCCGCAACAACCGCAAAACCACGGCCAGACTCACCGGCCCGTGCCGCTTCAATAGCTGCATTCAATGCCAATAAATTAGTTTGTTCCGCAATCGCTTTGATGACTACAATCACTCGACCTATATCATCACTGCTTACTTTTAGTGAATTCGCACATTCCGCTGCACTTTCCAGACTTACGACCAAGTCATCAATATTACGTTCATTGATATCGATTGTGTGACCACTTTGCTGACAAAGCTCGAGTGCATCATTTGATTGATACAGCGTATTTTCCGTATGAACAGCAATTTCTTTGGTTGCTAAATCAAATTGCTCAATGCTGTGCAAACTTTCTTGAGTTAACAAAGATTGTCGTTGGCTTTGTTGGTTCATTTCATCACGTAGTTGCGATATACCGTGGCCACTCTTATCCAACAGTTTGGTCGTGTTCGATGTTTCGAGAATGATAGATTGAATAGTAGCAACGAATTGGTTGAATGCTTTCGCAAGTGATGTGACTTCATCATTGCCTACTTCCGCAACACGTGAAGTGAGGTCTCCTCCACCAGAAGCAATTTCATTCATTGAATCAGCCATGTTTTTGATGGGCCTGACGACTTTTCTATCGAGGACTATGGAAATCAGAATCAGGCTAGCAATAAATATGCAAAGCAAAATACTAATCGCAAGTTGCATAGAGTTCATTAAATTAGCATTCGTCACATCATGGTTAAAACCAACATTAACTTTACCGATAGGCAATGAATCCCATGAAATAGCCATCGATGAGGATTCATCAATGTCACGTGGATTAACACTACCTAATATGTTGTTATTTTGATCGAGCACTTGAATGTTTGCGATTACGTCATTATTTGAATACGCTTCAATGATATTAAGTATCAGTGTCTTATCGTATGCATAAACAGGTTCTTGCAATATCACACTTAATTCAGAGGTTATACGCTGGATTTCTTGTGAAGATTTATCAGTAACGTTTGATTGGTTAATCATAAATTGGATTGGCAAAGCGATAGCAGCAACAATAAGCATCACTGCAGCGATCAGTAAAACCATTTTTTTTGTTATTTGGTTCATAAAAATGTACTCAGTTGGCAAGCGGATCAAAGAAATATTTTTCTGGGATAGAGCGGGTGTCTTCGGTCAGATATGGATTTTCAAGATCGATAATAGTTCGCTCTGAAAGGTTGGCCCGTGAGAGCGCCATTCTTACTTCGGAGTCTTCGAAAAAGAGTTTCTCATAGGTGCCATCAGCGAAAATTTCTTCAACCACTTCTGTGATGTGTTGCTGAAGTTTTGTGTTTTCTTTTTGGACAAAGAGCATATATGGCATGCGATAGCGGAGCATGACATGACTATCAACAGCTAAAGGTAGTTCTGGGTATGATTGCATTTCTGCAAATGGTTCCATGACACCACGAGCAAACAAGTGGCACCGATTACCAGCAAGCATCATCTCAAAAATATTTGGATATTTAAGCGATTTAGCGGTTTTTATACCATTGGCATCAAGAATGAATGTGTCTGGCCATGTTTTCCCTGAACAAACTTTAAAGCGCGTGAAATCCGCTTTAGATCTTACGTTTGCGAGTAATTGTTTATCTTTTTCATGAATTAATCCGATTCGCATACCAAGCATTCCTCGATATATAGGGAACAATATTGGAGCAAAGCGTTTTTCCATGTCGAGACTGGTCGCTGACCAATAAAGGTCAATCTCTCCCGACTCTAAATCCGCCATAACTCTTGATTGAGCAGGTTCCCCTGTTGCTTGATAGACAAACTCGATTTCATCGAATCGGCTCGAGCGATTAACAATTTCTTGAACCAAAGTAAGGTGCAGTTTTTTGTCATTCGGTTTACCTGGCAATCTTAAAGGTTCAGCGTAAGTTATTTGGCAAGTACTAAAAATAAGTATCAAAAAAGTAAAAATGGAGCGAAACATTCTTGGTTCTATAGGCGTGTGATTAAGTGGCGGTAATATCGGTTACCATGTGCTATTTTGATACGAAATTAACGCCACATTGTGACTTTTCTCTCGTTTTGTATGGGTAATTTAATGCAAGGTCGGATCTGAAATATAAGCATGTAAATATAGGTTTCCAGCCCAATCAGGGTAGCTTGTAATCGCCAGCGACACATTGTAATGATTATCGAGTTGGCTTGTTATCTTTTCTTTGGGCGCTTTTCGACTAAACCGTTACGCTCTAAACCGCGTCGAACGCTGCTGCATAGTTTACCAAAGCGGCGCAGTTCTTCGAAGTTAGGGCCTTGGCCAATGGAAATACTGTGCTCCCAATACATTAACTCGCTGTCGACCATCTCAAGTAGTTTCTTAGAGCAACCCGAGCAATTTCCTTTTGGACCACAGATAAACGTCTCTGACTCGTAAAGTGGGAGTTCGTTTTTAACTTCTTCAATTAAGTTAAGCATTGCCGAGTTTAAGTCTGGCTTTTTGGGTGTAAGTGGCTTCAAGCTTGGTGCTTGAGTCGCAATTAATGGGGAAGTCAGTTTGTTAGGTTGTAAGTTCAAAGCAGCTGATGACATATCAAAGGCCTCAAGGAGAGAAGAAGGTGGGCATGCTACTCTTCACAACAAAGTGAATCTTGATGTAGTGCAATAAGCGCGGATATATACCCAAAAGAGGTAGGAGCCACAAGCGTTGTGGCTCCTTTCATTAAGACTCGTTATTAATGAGATATTTTAGAATTCGGCGTCGAACTGAAACTCCATCCACTCTTTGGTCACCGGGTGGTGCAGCGCAAGTCTTTCCGCGTGTAAGTGCAATCGGTCGGCTTTATTGCCATATAGGCCATCACCGACGATAGGCATGTTAAGGCCTTCTTCATGTGAACAGTGAACACGCAACTGATGTGTACGCCCTGTTCTAGGGTGCAGGTAGACCTTAGTGGTTTGCTCGTTTCGCTCAATCACTTCCCATTTGGTTTCTGCAGGCTTGCCGTGTTCGAAGCAGACAATCTGACGAGGGCGGTCATACAAATCACCACGCAATGGCAGTCGAACATAGCCTTCATCTTCTGCTAGAACGCCTTCAATCATTGCCACGTATCGCTTTTCGACTTCACGAGTAATGAACTGCTTCTGCAAGCTCTTGTTCGCACGTCGTGTGAGAGCGAAAATTAGAATACCCGAGGTTGCCATGTCTAAGCGGTGAATAACAAATGGTCCTTCAACGTCGGGATGCATTTCTTGAACACGTGTGTAGGCGGAATCTTTGATGGTTTTACCCGGCACGGATAGAAAACCTGCCGGCTTGTGTATTACAACGATGTGCTCATCTTGGAACAGAATATCCAGCTCTTTGCCTTCAGCAGGGTTCTCTAGCAATGGGTTTGGATCGACTTCTAGACCTTTCATCATATGGCCTAAAATCGGTACACACTTACTTTGGCAAGAGGCGTAGTATTTCTTGTGCTTTCGGATTTCAGATTTCGGTGAACGACCCCACCAAAATTCAGCCAATGCCAATGGTGTGTAACCATTTAAGTACGCGTATTGCAGCAATTTAGGCGCAGCGCATTCGCCAGAGCCTGCTGGTGGTATCTTGTTTGGCGTGTTTTCAAAGATCTGGTTAAGGTCTTCAACGTTTCCTTCCGCATTTTGGAAAGCGTATTGTGAAAACAGCTTGTGTTGAAGCTGATGAGAAATGTGTGCTCTTTGCTCTTTTAGCTCAGCCAGTTGAGTTGTGAAAACATCAACTTTAGCCTGCAATACTTGCAGGGTCTGTTCCCAGTTGAGTTTTAGGTACTTCTGCTGGTTCTTGTCGGCAACACTGGCCTTGTTTAACTCATTGTTCAATTGCTCGAAGGCTTGCTCATCAAGGTTTTCTTTACCTTGTTCACGTTGTTCTTTACGCGTTTTTCGGCCTTCAATAATCAATAGACGTTGAGCTTCAATTTCTTGCTCAGCTTGCGTTTTTTGCTGCGCCAGTTGCTCGCACAACTCAAGGTATTCTGCGTTAGCTTGTAGTGCTTTGAATTTTGCATTCACAGCCATCATGTCGGCAGTATCTTGATGGAAAAAACTGTCGCTGCTGAGCATGTCAAATACTGGTGGCACAAAGTGGGGCAATAGGTTCTGGTCGGCGATTTTCCCTGAAAAAGCAGAGAAGTACCCCAATTCACCTTCAGGGCTTTTCACCAATAACACACCAAACATTTTGCCGCGACCAGCGTCAGTATCAAGTCCGAAGTCATGCTGCCAGTCGGTTTGAGTTTCTAGATATTGTTGAAGCTGATGAGAAGCGATTTCACACAATGGGTGCGGTTCGTAGTAGAACGGGAATGTGAAACGCTCAGGCAACGAATATGACTCGATCGGCTGTTGAAAACGAGTGAAGCAATGCTCAGGTGTGTGGCTGTTTTCTGAGTCGTGCGTTGGTTTTGATGAGTGCATAGTCGTATTAATACTTATATCGTGGTGATAAATGGTTGTGAGTCTACTGTGTATGTTCAGAGACGTTAAACACAGTACAAGGCGGCGATTCTACTCTTTATCGAAAAGCGCCTCAAATAAGAAATAGTTCTATTACTGGATAGCCAAGCGACGAGCCTATGAGTTATGGCTTGAACGCCATTAATTGATGAGTAACTTCTCGTTTTTAATCATAGAAGACAATTTAACAAACCAAGGGTGGTAGCCTTGCCGCCCTCTTATTAAAACTAAGGTAACGTTATGATTCCACTCAATACTTCGATTGTTTCCGGTGTCGCTATTTCAGAGATCGACGGACAAATGAAAATGCTACTAATGAAGCGTGTGAAGGGCGAGTTTTGGTGCCATGTCGCAGGTTCGATTGAAGCAGGTGAAACAGGCTGGCAGGCTATCGTGCGCGAGTTTGAAGAAGAGACCCAAATTAAAGTGGAAGCTTTGTATAACGCGCAGTTTTTGGAGCAGTTTTACGAGGCGCACGTGAATGTGATTCAGCTAATCCCTGTGTTTGCGGTACTATGCCCAACCAACCAAGTGATTGAACTGAATGACGAACATACAGAGTACTGCTGGTGCGATTTAGAGGAAGCGAAAGCACTTGCGCCGTTCCCCAACCAACATGCCGTCTACGATCATATTTGGTCATACTTTGTCGATAAGCCAGTTAATCCGCTTTACCGCGTGAAATTGAACTAGCACTGGCTGTTTAAGATCTAGGACTTACCAAGGTAAGGGGCTAAAAAGGTGCTCACTTGCGCTTGGCATAACCCCACATCCACCTTCACGCCGTGCGATTCAAGGATCGCAATACCACGGCCATTATTGCGAGGGTCAGGGTCTAGCATTGCTACTACTACGTGTTTTACACCGGCTTTAACCAATGTATTGGCGCAAGCGGGTGTTCTGCCAACAAATGAACATGGCTCTAAAGTTACGTAAGCGGTAACCCCTTCCATTTCTCCGTCCAATCCGTCGTCATAGCTATTGAGCGCTTCGACCTCGGCGTGGTTTCCGCCGACTTTTTGCGTGTACCCAACAGATACCACCTTATCGTTCTTTACCAAAACGCAGCCTACTGGCGGGTTTGGTTGGCAATCGGGTAGGGCTTGGCGCGAAGCTTCGAGTGCTTGCAGCATGTATTGTTGGTTCATGGTCGTTACTCAGTATGACGAGAGAGCGTAGCAGCTAGTCGCCACGCGTGGTTGATGAGTTGGTTAATTACTAACTTAATAAGCTAATAAGTGGGGCATGTTCGATCTGATTGGACTTTTAGTCAATGGTTTTAGCGTTTGAATTCGACTGCTAGTTAACTGTGACTCATCGTTAACTTGGGCCACTGGGTTAGCCAACCTTTGGATTGCACTCTTTGATCAAAGATATCTCGGCTACGCTTTGGATTGGGTGTGATTTGCAAATCAAACAAACTCTCTAAGCCAAAGGCAGAAATACACTCGATGTTTCCATGGAGGCTTTGTTTCACGGCGACGGCGGTTTCTTTCTCTGGCCAATAACTCATCGCATCCAATGAGCCTTGGTAAGGTTCATCCCCATTTCTAGTGTGCATGTAGGCTTGATTGCGAACTTGCCAATTCAGTTCGGGTAACCGTTGTTTAAGCTGAGCCTCGTATCTAAGATCCGATTCGTAAGAGGTATCAATGGGATCAAAGTAGATCACATCAATATCATTGAATGGAGTCGGGGAGGCATAACCATGCTGGTGATCCCAAACGAGGTTTCTCACAAAGCCCGCAGCGACATAACACTGCGGCAAATCCAACTGAGCGACACAGTCTAAAACCTTCATTCGTAAGGGATCTTGTTTGATCAACGTGACGATGCGTTTGGCTAGCGGATGTATCATTATGATGTCGGAACATCAGTGACTTGGTAATGACGTGTCACGTTTTGGGAGATTTCACCCCATTCAGAGGCTTTTACTCGCTGTTGGTGCATTTCGAATGCTTCTCGGCTAGTGAATTCTTCATACACTTCAAAGCGATTAGGTTGAAGCGTGCTTTGACTGACTCGAAACACAATACAACCAGGTTCTTCTAGTGTCAGTTCTTTGTGCACAACCAAGGCATGTGTCACTGCTTCTAGGTCGTTGTCTGGCACTAGAATATGCCCTTGCAGAATTACTTTACTCATAATTACGTCCATTTAATTACGTCTATTTAATTTGGTCCATTACGGCTTTTTTCTATCAAAAGCTCTATCCGTTACAAACATAATCCCATTTTGATGTTGTAACGTATAGGCTAATGTGGCGATTATTAGTTCACATTGAATGTATTTTTTAGTTACACCGTAACTTTAAAGGTGATGTAATCAACAAATGATAAGACACTGGAACTAAATCAGCGTTGGTCCGGTCTATTAAATTAGTATCATTGAACTGTATTGATACTGAAATGAATTTGTCATCTGAGAGAACTAACCTTAATTTTGAACAGCGGCTCATAGGATTGAATTGAGCCATAGTTGATATCTAGGTCATACTTTGATGTAAATGGTACTAAAAACTCTATATATTTTGTGATTTGTATCATTGAACTGGGCATCAAACACCGTTAGATTCGAATGGTTGGCAATAAAAATAGCTCATGAAGAGCAGTTAAAGAAAAGGAAATATCCCTTATGAAAAAAATGAGAAGAGCACAGCTTCATCGCGTTCGTATCCAATACTGGAAAGACACGTCAAAAGAAGCATCAAAGAAATAAGCTTTAATCGTAGAGCTTTAAAAGCTGAAAAGCTTAATCAAATGTAAAACGCAACAAACTGATTTCATTAGCACTCTCAAGGACCTTCATCTGGTCGGCGACTAACGAAATCATCCCCAAAGAGCTGGCAGGCATTAACAACAATGCAATTCAATGTCAGCTCATTAATACCTCCTCTAAGTTTATCTTCGTTTGTTAAACCTGTTACCCCAAACTAAAGCTTGTTCCTTGTTCCTTGTTCCTTGTTCCTTGTTCCTTGTTCCTTGTTATCGCATCCCTGTACTCGTTAACGTCTTGATAATAAAAAAGCTCCCGATTTCTCAGAAGCTTTGATTTAGATTTTGATATCTGATGTGACTGCCCGATAAAGGCTCGTGCTTAGGATAGACTCTAACGTTGGAACAGCGTCTTTAAGCTCACATCGTCCGTTCTATTTAGCTTTAGGCTCAGTAGATAGCCACCAACACCGATCAGTGCGTAAATACCTAAAGATAAAATCGGCGCTTCTGCAATCGCACTTAATGGGTTGCTTGCTATGAGTACATTCATTGGTAATGACGCGATGAGAGATAGGAAGTCATTGATGCCATAGAACCCAAACACTGCGACAGAGAGGAACTTAATCGCATAGCTTGAGATGAAAATGACAAGCAATGGAGAGTTTACCAGCTGCGAAATCGCTAGAGTGACGGTTGCCAGTGGCAATAAAACCAGTGCAACTAACATCATTCGTCCAAAAAACACGACCCAGTTGCTCAGCACATAAAACAGAGATTGTTGTTCAACCAATAGCGCCAGTTGTTGTTCAGTTGAGACGTTCAATATCCAGAATAGAAAATCTGCGAACAGTACTAACAATGCACAGATAGCCGGAATCACCACTAAACCGAAGCCGAGTTTCACACCGTGAGTCATTGCGTTAGATACCGGCATACTTCTCCAAAACATCGAACTGCCTTCTTGGCGCTCTTTACGCAGAGTTTTAGGGATGTAAAGCGTTGATAGGATCAGTGAAATAAGGCCCGCGCCAAAGTAGATCACTGAGTTGAGGTCTTGTGCGAACTCTCTGTGGATGTCGCTCACGTCACCGTTCACTTGCATTTCGAAGAAAAACTCATGCTGCGCTGCGCCATTGAAGAACAGACTAACGAACAGTAAGAAACCACATAACGCGACAAACAGAGGCAATCGAGTGTTAATTTTGTGCTCGATGAGTTCTTTTTCTAGCATGTAAAAACTTGGATGCATTATGCCTTCTCCGTCTGTGTTGCAAGGAATAGATCTGCGAGACCAACGTTATAGATGTTACCCAGTGATTCAACCTGCGCTTTGTATTGACCTTCCAATAACCACTTAGTGGTGCCCAGGCCTGATTGCGAGGTCAGTGGGTTGAGTTTCTGTATCTCGCTTGAATGGTTATTTGCGACTTCGATAATGAAATAGTCATTTTCGATGTCTTCCATGCTCTTTTGCAGCACACAATGGCCTTGTTTTAAAATCAGAACATCCGTTAATAAATGTTCAATCTCTGAAACCTCATGGCTTGCAATGATCATGGCGCGTTCGCCGTCGTGGAACCACTCAAGTAGATGGCGATAAAAAGTATCGCGGTACAGTAAATCTAGGCCAAGTGTAGGCTCATCTAAGATCAACACTTGGGTGTCAGTCGCGATGATGATCGCAAGGTGAAGTTGTACCTTCATTCCCTTAGAAAGCTGCTTGATAGTCGAAGAGAGCTTGATGTTGGTGCTGCTTAGCGTCTGTTCTGCTTTTTGCTTGTTGAAGCTAGGGTGTACACCTTGGGTGTATCTAAGCAGTTGCTTAACGGTCATCCACTCGGGTAACACGTTAACATCTGAAATGTACGACAAGTGCAGCATGAGTTCTGCATGCTGGTGGATAGGGTGGTAGCCATTAACCTCTATCTCACCTTGATAGCTGTGTCCACCAAGCAGTGATTTGATCAGTGTCGATTTCCCTGCGCCATTATGGCCCAGCAGTCCAAGCACTTGCCCCGGTTTTAACTCAAAGCTGATGTTCTCGACACCCACTTGATTTGAATAGGTTTTGGTTACGTTTTTCACGGAAAGTAACGTACTCATGACTTGTCCTTTATATGTTGTGCTAGCTGTTTCACGAGTTCTTCGACACTCATATCAATGATGCTTAGCGTCTCAGCGATGGCTGGGATCTGTGTGTTGATGAATGATTGGTGTGCGGACTCTTTCAATTTTTGAAGTGCCCCTTCGGCCACATACATGCCTTGGCCGCGTTTTTTCTCTACCAAGCCTTCATCCACCAGTAACTGGTAGCTTTTCATGACAGTAAGGTGGTTGATCTTGAGATCGGCGGCAACCGCACGCACAGAGGGCAATGCTTGTAGCTCTAGCCAAACACCCTGAAGAATTTGGTCACTGATCTTGGCGGCAAGCTGCCTAAAGATCGGCTGGTCGTCTTTCCATTCGGTCATAATTAAAACTGCATGGTGATATACATGTGTATAACACTAACCTATTTATTCGAGTTGGCAAGGATTTTATGAAAGTGCATCGGGTATTTTTATGTTTAGATAAAGCACGTTTGGTGGGGAGGGCACTTGAAGCCTACATCCTTGTGGGCTCTCAAGCAGCTGTATAAGCGATGATTATTTGAATAGGGAATGGTTGCTGATCAAGATTTCTATTAGGCTGGGCCTATTGCTCCTTTGAGTCATTAGGCCGGCTATATAGGTAACCTTGATGTAAGTTGTAGCCTAACTGACACAAGATATATTGCTGCCTACGCGTCTCGACACCTTCATAAATCATTGTGATATTTGATAGGCGTCCAATCTCCGAGATATTGAGCAATACACCCTGATGATGCTCTCCTGACTCGATATCCTTAACAAAGCAACGATCCAGTTTTAGATAGGCCGGAGAGATAACATTGATGATTTCGATGTTGTTATTGCCCGTACCAAAGTCATCCAGAGCGATAGTGATACCAAGCTTTTTGATATCCTTAATGTTATCGATAACCTCACACCCATAGCCAATGTTCGAATATTCAGTAATCTCTACGACAAACTCATTCGCTTCCATCGCGGCTAAATGCTCTCTGAGCCTTGCGAAGTTCGACCCTACCAAAGCACTCGGACACACGTTGACACCATAGATCTCATGGCTGTTGTTTAACTTCGCTTTTCTGACTGTCTCGATGAGTAAAATAGTATGAAAGGTGAGTAAATTGGTGCGTCTCATGGTGTTGATGAAGCTTAAAACGCCAACGTTACGCACACGAGATAACAACTCGTAGTAGAGAACGCAGTTGTCTTCGGTGTTGATGATCGGCTCTTCTTCAAAGGAGATGTGTTTCCAACGAAACAGGTAGATCACGAAACCCAGAATATAGGAGCGATAAAGCAGGGTGGCGAGTATCAGAGAAAGCGCAATCCATAGTGCAACAATGTCGTCACTGTAGAAGGTGATGGTTGCACCCGTTGGTAGGGAGGTTTGATAGATAGATTTACTCTCTTCGCCAAGGTTTAAGATGTGGTAACCATTCTTCTGGATGGAAATCGAATCGACTAATAGAGGCAATAGTGAGTTCTTGTATCGAGCTTCGATAGATCGTTTAGATATTCGAGCAACCATCTCAATGTCGTGCTCGGTATCCATGAAGCGTGAATAGGCAAAGTCAGCACTATCGTAGAAGTCGTCTAATTGATTGAGCTCTATCATCTTAGAACGTGTTTTAGAGATATAGCAGGAGTCATAAGGTGTGGTCATGACGACAGAATCAAGGTTGAGCGAGTGCCTTAGCGAGTGCACAGCCCCGTGGCTATCGCAACCGTAGTCCATGACTTCTGCGGCAATGTGTTTGGTGTTCTCACTGTATTCATTCGCAATCTTCGTCGTATAAAGGATTTGGGAAAAGTAGACAACGAATAGGAAAAAGGAAGAGATGGTGAACACGGCTATCAGAGCCTTAATCAGCTCTCGATGATAGGTGTTGAACATCAGTTTCAACATCTCGAACTGGCTGGGCTTGAACTGGTTGATGTCGTACTTAGGTGCGATACGGTTGGTTGAGCTTTTATCGAGATCGATAAAGTAACCTACCTTATAAAGGTTAGAGATAAGTTCGCTATTATTATCTACCTTCGCTTTCTTACATAAGCTTCGATATTTCTTTCTTATAGAAGCAATAATATTTTTTAATGCGTATAAGCTAAACTCTTCGTCAAAGTGTAATTTAAAAGATTCTTCAACATCTCGTGCAGATTGAGGGTTTGATATTGACGAGTGTTCAATAAGGTATTTGAAAACAAAACTCTCTTTACTATTAAGAGTTTCCTCTGATATCTTATTACTGTCTCTTTTTATGTATATTTTTTCTTCATTGTAGATTAGTTGCAAGCTCTCATTATTGTTATTTATATTGAAAGAACAGTGCATAGCTTAACTCCTAAGCGATAGTTATTATATTTGTGTGATGGATATGTGATGGCTGGGATTTTCATTCAACACAAGAGTTCGATCTAAATAATATAACCAAAATGTCACCATTTTATCTCAAGATGTTGATACTAATCGCAGAATTTGGGCTTTAATGAAAGGTTATGGAGATGTTCACCCAAAAGTTGAATTTATAAATGAAAGCCAATGATTTACAAGGGGTAAGGGGGATTTATCCATTTGTTTTGGTATTTATCCATTTCACAGCTTCTACGCGGTAGGTTTAGCGACTGGATTTAGAGGTTTCTAAGGCGTTGTTGCCTAAATTA
>NZ_JBFRVD010000059.1:0-25341 GCF_041474985.1 Vibrio sp. 10N.222.49.C9
CCTTAATCCTTATTTGTTAGACGTTTCTTTCAAACTAGCCGTGTGTGGTGATGTGTTCTTGAATCAGATCTAGGAATGGGTCTGCGTACTTATCGAGTTTACGTTGACCGACACCGTTGACTGCCAGCATTTCTCCGTATGAAGTAGGTAGTATTTCAGCCATATCAATCAAGGTCGCGTCACTGAATACCACATATGGTGGCAAGCCATCTTCATCAGCAATCGACTTACGCAGCTTACGCAGTTTCGCAAACAGCTTCTTATCGTAATTCTTGCTGCTTAACTTATCGGACTTAGCATTACGCACCGCTGTATCTAAACGAGGAACAGCCAATTCCAAAGACATCTCACCGCGCAGCAGCGGGCGGGCTTCTTCTGTTAGCTGTAAAGTTGAGTTACGAGTGATGTTCTGGAACAGCAAGCCTTTATGAATCAGCTGACGGAAGATACTGATCCAGTAATCATGACTGTGATCGCGGCCAATACCGTAGGTAGATAGCTTATCGTGACCATTATCGCGGACACGGATGTTCTGCATGCCTCGCATTACTTCGACCACGTAGCCCATACCAAATGACTGATTGACACGGTACACACAAGACAACGCCTTCTGTGCTTCTTGGGTCGCGTCAAAGTGTTTTGGTGGATCTAAGCAGATATCGCAGTTGCCACATTGCTTCTCGCGATATTCGCCAAAATAGTTAAGCAGAACCTGACGACGACACGTTTGCGCTTCAGCAAAGGCACTCATCGCATTCAGCTTGTGCATCTCAACTTGTTTCTGTGGGCCTTCTTCTTTCTCATCTAGCATACGACGCAGCCAACCCATATCAGCCGGGTCAAACAACATCATCGCTTCAGCAGGCAAACCATCACGACCTGCACGGCCTGTCTCTTGATAGTAAGACTCGATATTACGTGGGATATCAAAGTGCACCACGAAACGTACGTTGGGTTTGTTGATGCCCATACCGAAAGCCACAGTCGCGACCACGATCTGAATATCATCGCGTTGAAAGGCTTCTTGAACGTAAGCACGCTCATCGGTGTCCATACCAGCGTGATAACCCGCGGCGCGAATACCGTTATTGCACAGCTTCTCGGTCACCATCTCCACTTTCTTACGGCTACCACAGTAGATGATGCCGCAATTGCCCTTTTGTGTTTCTAGGTAGCGAACCACCTGTGACACGGGTTTGTGCTTCTCAACCAAGTTGTAGCGAATATTGGGGCGATCAAAGCTGCCTAAGTAAGTATGCGGGTCCAGGAGCTGTAGGCGCGAGATAATATCTTTACGCGTCGCATCATCAGCGGTTGCTGTGAGCGCCATGTAAGGCACATGCGGAAAGTACTGTTTAAGCTGGCCTAATGATGCGTATTCAGGGCGGAAGTCGTGACCCCATTGAGAGATACAGTGCGCTTCATCGACTGCAATCATTGAAAGCGGTAAACCCTGAAGACGCTCGATAAAGTCACGCATCAACACGCGCTCTGGCGACACATACACCATTTTCAGCTGACCTGAGTTCATGCGATTGAACACATTCAGCAATTGGTCACGTGGCATTGAAGAGTTAATACACTCAGCAGCAACACCATTGGCCTTCAGTTGATCGACTTGGTCTTTCATCAACGAGATCAGCGGCGAGATAACCAGAGTCAGCCCTTCACGAACCAAAGCAGGGATTTGGTAACACAGAGATTTACCACCACCGGTTGGCATAATCACCAAGCTGTCTTTGCCTTCAACGGCCAAATCAATGACCTCTTGCTGACCATCGCGAAAGCTTTGATAGCCAAACACATCTTGTAAGATGGTTTGCGCATCATTCGCGGGAGTTGGTATTTGCTCAGCAATCAGAGTGGCGGTCATTGTGGTTCCTAATCGAGGTATGAAATCAGCAAGCATCTTCGGCAAGCAAGTCGCACATTGTAGAGGGGAACGCTGGCGAATTAAACCGCAAATTGTTAGGTGAAAAGGGTTATCGCTCCTATACTGACCAACTCTCTTATAAATCTTATTAATAAGCACTCAGTGCTAGAGAAAGATGCATGACACAGGAAGAACAACAACGTACGCGCCAAGGAGTTTTGCTTGCCGTCGGCGCCTACACAATGTGGGGTATCGCCCCTATATATTTCAAATCTTTAAGTGACGTTTCCCCGTTAGAGATCCTCAGCCACCGTGTAGTATGGTCTTTTTTCCTACTCGCTTTCTTACTGCACATTGGCCGCAGCTGGCGTAAAGTCCGCGATACCCTGACCTCAAAACCAAAAATGCTCTATTTGGTAGCGACGTCTATTTTGGTGGGTGCTAACTGGCTGATCTTTATCTGGGCGGTGAACTCCAATCACATGCTCGATGCCAGTTTGGGGTATTACATCAACCCGCTGATTAACGTGTTACTTGGGATGCTCTTCCTTGGCGAACGCTTACGTAAGCTGCAATGGTTTGCTGTGGCTCTGGCTGCGATTGGCGTATTAATCCAATTAATTGCCTTCGGCTCAGTGCCTATCGTCGCCATTGCCCTAGCCTTTAGCTTTGGTTTTTATGGCTTGCTGCGTAAGAAAGTCAGCTTAGAAGCACAAACGGGTCTGTTCATTGAAACTCTGGTGATGCTGCCTCTCGCCGCAACCTACTTACTGTTTATTGCCGATAGCCCGACCTCAAACTTATCGATGAACCCGATGCAACTCAACCTATTACTGGTTGCTGCCGGTGTGATCACCACGGTTCCATTGCTGTGTTTTACTGGCGCTGCAACTCGCTTGAAGCTATCAACACTCGGTTTCTTCCAGTACATCGGTCCAAGCTTGATGTTCTTACTGGCGGTTCTGATCTACGGCGAAGCCTTTACCTCAGATAAAGCGATCACCTTTGCTTTCATATGGGGGGCACTGGTTATTTTCAGCTTTGATGGCCTGCGTAACAACAAGAAGAACAAACGCGCGAAACAGTGATATTGATCGTTTTTTACAAGACAATCCCTTGATACGCAGATAAGCTTGGTTGAATTGATGACTATTTGACCAAGCTTTTTTGTACCATGGATAAAGTCCACTACTACTCTACCCCAACAGAAGATATCAGCCTGATCCAAGCTCAATACCAAGAGTTTGCCTTTCAACGCCACTATCATTTGGACTTTCACATCGGCTTAATTACCCAAGGGCAGCAAAAGTTCGCCTACAAAGGGGCGAGCAACCATGTCGGTGCAGGCCAAGTGGTTATCATGCCACCTGATGAGCTGCATGATGGGCACTCCAAACTCGATTCAGGTTATCAAGTCAGTGTGTTTGCAGTTTCTCCCGAATGGTTTCAAGATCTTGCCGATCCCAAGCAAAATGGTCACACATTAGGCTTTTCTGAGTTGATCCTCTCCGATCAAGCTGCGTTTTTACAATTACGCAACTTACACGGCCTGTTAATCAATCAAAGCATCAGCCAACTCGCTCAAGATTGCTTACCATTCGAGGGGTTCTCAACGATTGTCGATCGTTATGCAAAATTTGGATCGAAGAGTGACATCAAACTGGGTAATCAATCGATTAATACACTCAAAGACTATTTGATGGCGAATTTGGACCAGCCAGTGCGATTAGAACAACTGTCTGAGCTGTGCGGCTTAACCACAACTCAATTCCAACGCCACTTTAAGAACAGAATGGGCATCACCCCTTACGCGTGGCTGAGCCGTTTACGTATGGAACAGAGCATGCGCCTGATTAAATCTGGGATCTGTGGTACTAAAGTCGCGCACCAAGTAGGCTTCTATGATCAAGCACACTTCTCCAAGGCATTCAAAACCACATTCGGCGTACCACCCTCACAAATCAACTAAGTGTTGATAATTTACAATTGCTCGATTTCAAATCGCGGTAAGCTACGCTCAATACGATTACTTATTTAATAATAGCGGCAACGTTATTGAGAACTGACATGAACGAAGTCACCATACTGATCACCCTCGCCTCTATCCATTTCATCGCTTTGATGAGCCCCGGCCCTGACTTTGCGTTAGTCGTGCAAAATGCGACACGCCACGGCAGACAAACAGGCTTGTACATTGCGCTTGGTTTATCTTGCGGGATCTTACTGCATTCGTTGCTCAGCCTGACGGGAATCAGTTACCTAGTCCACCAGCAACCAACCCTATTTGCCATTATCCAGTTGGCTGGCGGTAGCTACTTGCTGTACTTAGGCTACGGTGCACTTAAAGCAACCTGGCAAATCATTCAGAACCACGACGATGACGACGATACCGTCAATGCCAAAGATCTGATTCTGACCAACAAGCGTCAGGCCTTTTCGAAAGGGTTTGCGACCAATATTCTCAACCCAAAAGCTTTGGTGTTCTTTATTAGCTTGATGTCGAGCTTAGTGCCTGCCGACATGTCTCTATCAGGTAAAGGCTTTGCGCTTATTATCTTGTTTGGTCTGTCTCTGTTTTGGTTTTCACTACTGGCGTGGATGCTTTCGACTAAGGCTCTACAGAAGAAACTTAGCGAAGCAACGGTATACATCGATGGCTTATGTGGCGTGGTATTCAGCCTGATTGGCGCGAGTATTCTTTGGCAGTCGCTGTCCGGTTTAATCGCTTAAATTCGAATCAAGATTACAATTCGTTAACAACGCACTGGCTATCTAATCTTTCCGCTGCCAATCTAGCTCTGCATATTAAAAGGAGAAGATCATGCAGTGGAAAACAAAACTAACAACCCTCGCCACTTCTACCCTACTTTTTGCCTCTCACGTCAGTTGGGCAAATCAATCTGCCGATTCCGTCGCACCCGAACAAAGTAGTGGTTTAGAAACCAAACAACTCGTTAAAGCCAACGATTGGATGGTCACCGCAGCCAACCCTCTTGCAACACAAGCCGGTGCTGATGTACTTGCCCGTGGTGGTAACGCAATTGACGCCATGGTTGCCGTGCAGCTTATGCTTGGCTTAGTGGAACCTCAGTCATCAGGTATTGGTGGCGGCGCGTTCCTTGTCTATTTTGATGGCAAAGACAAACAGCTCAAGACCTACGATGGCCGTGAAACTGCGCCACTTGATGCCACCCCACGTCTATTCCAAGACGAAAACGGACAACCGCTTAAATTCTATGATGCCGTGGTTGGCGGTCGTTCTGTTGCCACGCCGGGCACGGTGCAATTGCTGTGGGACACTCACCAGAAATACGGCAAGCTCGAATGGGCATCACTGATTAAACCTATCGCTCAGTTAGCTGAAGAAGGTTTTACTATCAGCCCACGTTTAGCCACCTTGATCGAAAACGACCAAGAACGTCTGAGCCGCTTTGCGACAACTAAAGCCTACTTCTTCAATGCCGATGGCAGCCCGAAAGCCGCTGGCACGCAACTTAAGAACCCTGAATACGCGGCAACGTTACACGCTATCTCGAAGGATGGTGCTAAAGCTTTCTACCAAGGTGAGATTTCTGCCGACATCATTAACACAGTACAAACAGCGAAAGGTAACCCGGGCGTATTGGCACAGAAAGATTTCGACGCCTATTCGATCAAGCAGCGCGAACCGGTTTGTTCTGCTTATGAAAGCTACGATATTTGCGGAATGGGGCCACCAAGTTCAGGTGCGTTAACGGTTGGACAAATCCTTGCAATGACTGAGCAGTTTGACCTCAAATCATGGGGGCCAAACGACGCAAAATCTTGGCAAGTGTTAGCAGACGCTTCTCGCTTAGCCTTTGCAGACCGTGGTATGTACATGGCAGACCAAGATTATGTGCCTATGCCAACCCAAGGGTTAGTGAATACTGACTATTTGCAGGAGCGTGCTCAGTTAATTACCGCAGGTAAGGCATTAGACAGCGCACCTTCAGGCACCCCACCGTGGGATCATGCGATGCAGAGAAGCCAAGATGTTTCTATTGAGTTGCCGTCCACCAGCCACTTCAACATTGTCGATAGTGATGGCAATGTCGTATCGATGACTACCACTATTGAGAATGCCTTTGGCTCACGTTTGATGGTTAGAGGTTTCCTACTCAATAACGAACTAACCGACTTCTCATTCAAGACTCATAACGATGGCAAACCTATCGCGAACCGACTTGAACCGGGTAAGCGCCCACGTTCTTCAATGGCACCGACCATCATCATGCAAGACGATAAACCTTACATGGCAATTGGCTCTCCGGGAGGCAGCCGTATCATCGGTTATGTGGCACAAGCGATCATTGCTCACACCCAATGGGACATGGATATCCAACAAGCGATCAACCAACCACACTTCCTAAATCGCTTCGGTACCTTAGATTTGGAAAAAGGAACATCAGCGGAAAACTTCAAACCTGAGCTAGAAAAGATGGGATTTGAGGTCAACGTTCGCGATCTTAACTCGGGTTTACACGCTATTCGCATCACAAAAGATGGTCTAGAAGGTGCTGCAGACCCTCGTCGTGAAGGTGCTGCCATTGGCCAATAAGGGAAAATACTCCCTTTTTACTCCCTGTCTTGTGCGAGATCTCTCACAAGGCAGTGAGTAAATATCGATATTTAACTGCGAAATTAGGCACCTAGATATTGTAACCACTTGAAATTAAACAATACGTGCATTTATCATTCAAATAATTATATAGAAATTCGCTTATGCACCATTGCTGATAAATAAGGAATCGGTAATATGAATGGTGTCGGAAGGATGCTGACACGGAACAGGAAACGCCAAGGACTTGGTTATCTTCAGGATGAAGATTCGATTACTCAGGATGAATAATCGGCATGGATAGCGAAATGGACATTGAATGGACGCAATAGTAACTAGGATGGTTGCTACTAAGGAAAGACAATGGACACCTCTGGACGAGGAAAGGACTGAACATCAAGATGATGTCAAGGACACCGCTCAAGGAACAAGTGACGCGCGCTAACGAGGATTGTTGGCAGATCAGGATAAGATCAAGGACACCGCTAGGAAGGCGACGAAAGGAATACGCTGAAGGATAACAGCACACTATCATGGATTTGATGCATGGAGCACACTTAGTAGCCGGATTGCTGCGAGTAAGACTATAGACCCCGATGAGCGCAAGCTCTCGGGGTTTTTCTTTATCTGTCGTCCCGCTTTTTCTTCCCCTAAAACAAATAAATCAAAGACCTTTGATTACAATTCTGACATTTAAATAATTCACTTCTTAACCACTTCCGAGTAACGTAAGTCTTACTAGGCTCAACTAGTTTCATAACCATAAGTAAACTAAGGACAAATTCATGTCACACGTTACCTTCAAAGGCGCTGCTGTACCGCTAACTGGCACATTCCCACAAACTGGCGAACAAGCACCAAGCTTTGCACTAACTGCAGGCGATCTTTCTGAACTGACTCTTGCTTCTCTTGCAGGCAAGAAAGTGGTTCTAAACATCTTCCCAAGCATCGACACAGCAACTTGTGCAACGAGCGTACGTACGTTCAACGCAAAAGCGGCAGAGCTTGAGAACACGGTGGTTGTTTGTATTTCTGCTGACCTACCATTTGCTGCAGGTCGCTTCTGCGAACTAGAAGGCATTGAAGGCGTTCAACACGCTTCAACTTTCCGTTCTCCTACATTCGCATCAGACTACGGCGTAGCGATTGCAGAAGGCCCACTAGCAAGCCTAACAACACGTGCAGTTGTCGTTGTTGATGAAAAAGGTGTGGTAACACACAGCGAGTTGGTTGCAGAGATCACTGAAGAACCAAACTACGAAGCGGCACTTGCAGCACTGTAAGATCCCCTCTAGTCAGTAATCTATTGTGATCGCTTAAGGCGGTACGCAATAAAAAGAGCAGCCATTGGCTGCTCTTTTTGTTTTCAATAATGAACGGTTATTAGATGCTGAAGTATTAGATTAAAGCTGCTCTAAACGCGCGTAAGCCGTTACTAACCACTTAATGCCTTCACCGTTAAACGCTACTTGCACTCGACTCTGAGGACCACTTCCTTCGAAGTTGATGATGGTGCCTTCACCAAACTTAGGGTGCTTCACGCGAGAGCCCAAGCTAAAGCCAGTTTCATTGAAGTTCTCTTTCACAGCGGTTTGGCTAAAGCGGCCGCTGCTTGCAGGGCGGCTCACTTGCGCTTTCATACGTACTTCATCCAGACAGGTCTCTGGTAGCTCACGAATAAAGCGTGACGGTTTGTGGTACTTGTCTTGCCCGTACAATCGACGCATCTCTGCGTAAGTGATATAAAGCTTCTCCATCGCACGAGTCATGCCTACGTAACACAGACGACGTTCTTCTTCCAAGCGCCCAGCTTCTTCTGCTGACATCTGGCTTGGGAACATGCCTTCTTCGACACCCACCATGAATACCATTGGGAACTCTAGGCCTTTGGCACTGTGCAGAGTCATTAATTGAACCGCGTCGTCAAACTCATCAGCCTGACCTTCACCCGCCTCTAACGCTGCATGAGTCAAGAAAGCAGTAAGCATGCTCATCTCATCCGCTTCTTCTGGCTTTTCAAACTGACGCGTTGCCGTTACCAATTCTTCCAAGTTCTCAATACGTGCCTTCGACTTCTCACCCTTCTCTTGCTCGTACATCGCAAACAGACCCGACGATTTAATCACGTGGTCGGTTTGTTCATGCAGGCTAAGTTCTAACGTGTCATCTTCAAGCGCATTAATCAGCTCGATAAAGCGACTCAATGCACCCGCAGCACGACCGGGTAGCACTTGCTCCTCTATCAAAGCAACACTGGCTTCCCACATGGTTGCACCACGATCACGAGCGGCAAGACGAATCGTTTCTAACGTTTTATCACCCAAGCCACGCGTTGGCGTATTAACCACACGTTCAAACGCGGCATCATTACTGCGATTACTCATTAAGCGCATGTAGCTCAAGGCATCTCTGATTTCTTGACGCTCGAAGAATCGCATACCGCCGTAGATTCGGTAAGGTAGACCACCTTGAATCAAAGCTTCTTCAAGAACTCGAGATTGGGCGTTATTACGATAAAGCATCGCGGTATCTTCTAACGCACCGCCTTTCTCTTGCCACTCTTTGATTTTGCTAACCGTGAAACGTGCTTCATCTAACTCGTTATAAGCTGAGTACACAGAGATTGGCTCGCCATCGTTGCCATCAGTCCACAGCTCTTTACCCATACGCTCGGTGTTGTTCGAGATAAGCTCGTTCGACGCCTGCAGAATGGTTTTGGTTGAACGGTAGTTTTGTTCAAGTCGAACCGTCGAAGCACCTGGGAATTCATCCAAGAACTTCTGAATATTTTCGATCTTCGCACCACGCCAACCATAGATAGATTGGTCATCATCGCCTACGATCATCACGCGACAATCTGGGCCAGCCATCATGCGAAGCCAAGCGTATTGGATGTTGTTGGTATCTTGGAATTCGTCGACAAGGATATGCTTAAAGCGTGCTTGGTAGTGCTCTCGGATGTGTTTCTTATCGCGTAATAGCTCATGCGATCTCAGCAAGATTTCCGCAAAGTCGACCAAGCCAGCACGGTCACATGCTTCTTGGTAAGCAGAATAGATCTTTAACCACGTTTGAGTTATTGGATCATGGTAGGCGTCAATGTGACTTGGGCGTAATCCCTCGTCTTTCTTACCATTGATCCACCAAGAAGCTTGCTTGGCAGGCCACTGCTTTTCATCAAGGTTTTGCGCCTTGATTAAGCGGCGTAGCAAACGAATCTGATCATCAGAATCAATGATCTGGAAATCTTCTGGCAGTTTTGCATCTAGGTAGTGAGCACGAAGGATGCGGTGACAAATACCGTGGAAGGTGCCGTTCCACATGCCTGACGAACTACCCATCATCAACTCTTCAATACGACCACGCATCTCTGCTGCCGCTTTGTTGGTGAAGGTAACCGACATAATAGAGAACGGTGATGCTTGCTCTACGCTTTGCAGCCAAGCGATACGATGCACCAACACTCGCGTTTTACCACTGCCTGCACCTGCCAGAATAAGTAGGTTTTCTAAAGGTGCCGCGACCGCCTCACGTTGTTTATCGTTTAGGCCATCGAGTAAAAGCGAAGGATCTATCATTGGATATGCTCACTACTGGGTATTTATACATAAAAGTTGATTATAACCTAAACACTAGGCTGCGTTTAGGATAATAAGAAGAAAAAACAATCAAAAATTAACATCATTAATTCAATAACTTAAGAGATGAAACATCATTAATATTGATAATTTTTATAATACCGTGAAATTATTTCCCGGTTGTTCCAATCCTTTTTAGTAAGCAAGTTAACAATCCATTAACCTGCGATATGAAAATACTATTAAGTCCTAGAGGGAATGACTATGAAAAATTCTAATCTTGCTGTTACAGCTGCAATCACAAGTGTACTAGCGTTCGGCGGTGCAGTTCTTACATCAGCACCTGCGGAAGCAGCAGCAAAAGAAAAATGCTACGGCGTGGCAAAAGCTGGCCAAAATGATTGTGCAACCAAAACAAGCTCATGTGCGGGTACCGCAAAAGAAGACAACCAATCCGATGCGTTCGTAGTCGTACCTAAAGGGCTATGTGGCAAATTATCAGGTGGTAACACTCAATCATCATAATTGAGCTGCTTAGTATGGTGAGCTGACATTCAGCTCACCTCCACTTCTTGTTAGGAGAATCGTTGTGACTCAAACTCTTCACCCCTACGCAGGGGTTGGCCTTAGAACACCGCACTTGGACTTCTTTAGCCAAAATCCAGCCTTAGTAAGTTGGTTAGAAGTTCATAGCGAGAACTACTTCTTAGCTCAATCACCGCAACGACAACAACTCAGAGAAATTCGTCACGCACACAACATCAGTTGTCACGGTGTTGGGTTGTCGCTAGGTTCTGTTGAGCGCATCAATCAACATCATCTTGTGCAATTAAAAGAGCTCATTGATGATATCGAACCCTTCTTGGTTTCTGATCATCTCAGTTGGAGTCAGACAGGTGGTCATTACTTCAATGACTTGCTACCGCTGCCTTACACAGAAGAAGCATTGGAAGTCTTCTGTCGTAATGTCATCGAGGTTCAAGACAGCTTGCAACGCCCGATGTTGATTGAGAACCCATCGAGCTACCTATCCTTCAAGCATTCTACTATTCCTGAGTGGGAGTTTTTGGCTGAGGTACAAAAGCGTACTGAGTGTCGCCTACTGCTCGATTTCAATAATATTTTCGTCTCATCTTTTAATCATGGCTTTAGTTGTGAAGAGTACTTAAACGGAATACCAGCAGACAAAGTTGAAGAGATTCACTTGGCAGGTTTTACCAAAAAGAAGCTTGAACAAGGTGAGATCTGGATAGACACACACAGTAAACCTGTCTGTGACGAAGTGTGGAAACTCTACACTGACTGGGTTGCACAACATGGTTTGCGCCATACCTTGATTGAGTGGGATCTCGATATCCCAGAGCCACAAGTTTTATTGGCTGAAGCAACCAAAGCCAGTGATATCTTGTATCAACACGACAAGTTCAACCAAAGGAGTCGCGCCTCATGAGCCACTCCCTAGCAGAGGTTCAATTGGAGTTTGCTAACGCCCTACGCTATCAAAACAATGGTGAGTACTGCGACATAGTGAGCGACCATTTTACCGATGAACAACGCATCCAGATTTACCGTAATAACTTTGTGATCAGCTTGAGCGAAGTTCTGGCAGCAACCTACCCACTCACTGAAATGTTGGTTGGTGAAGAGTGCTTCCAACAGATGGCTCGTCAACATGTCTTACATTATCCATCGACCTCTGGTGATGTCAGTGGTTACGGTGAACACTTTGAACAGACTATCCAAGCCTTTCCTGCCGTTATTGAGGCTGCACCTTATCTCGGTGAAGTGGCTTTGTATGAATGGCAGAAAGATAGCTTGGTAAGGTTTTCGTCACAAGCACATGTCGACCAGAGACCTCTTTCTTGCCTTGCAGATGTACCACAAGAGCAACAAGGCGCTTTAGTCTTTCATCTCAAAGATTCAATAACACTGATTCATTCTAGTTACACGATTATCGCGCTTGAACACGCCATCTATCAGCAGCAACTTGATGGGCTAGACATCAACCAAGCTGAATTTGGGGTGTTAATCCGAGCTGAGAATTCACAGGTTGAGAGCCATAGTTTGAGTGAAGAGAGCCACCAACTCCTCACTGAATTGCAATCAGGTCGAACACTCTCAGCAATCGATCCTTTATTACTACAACATCTGAATACTGTTATGGCGCTAAACGTCATCTCAGGTTTTTCAATCAATGCCGAATTGGAGGCATAACATGGATAACAACACAGTCACGAACATGATGGCTCAATACGACAGTTTGATTGAGAAATCACAGGCACTTTTTGTTCCAGTGCTTCTACTATTTTGTCGCCTTTGGGTGGCGTGGGTATTCTTTAATTCTGGACTCACCAAGATAGCTACTTGGGATAGCACGCTTTACTTGTTTGAATTGGAATACCAAGTGCCACTGCTACCTTGGGAATTGGCTGCTTACATGGGCACTGCCGCTGAGTTAATTCTACCGATGTTTTTAGCGCTCGGTTTATTAACACGACCTATGGCTGCGGTGTTGTTCGTTTTCAATATCATTGCTGTCGTGTCTTACCCTGTATTGTGGGATCAAGGCTTCTACGATCATCAGCTTTGGGGGTTAATGATTCTTATCGTTGTCGTGTGGGGCGCAGGACCATTCTCACTTGATAGAGTTTTGAAAGCGCAGTTCAGGAATTAAAATAAGTTTTCACCTCTTTTGAACTGCTAAAGCTAAATGCTACAGCCCAAACGCAAGAAACCACTCAATTGAGTGGTTTCTTTTTTAACTGGGATAAGCTTACTTATTTAGAAAAGCTTGTAGCTCTTCAGCAGAGATGCCTTGCTCTGCAAGTTCTTTTGCCAATAGCTGAACCTGCTCACCCTTACGAGACTCTACCACACGCTGAAATTGGTAAATGATATCTCGCAAAGTATCGATTGGAACTTGTTTTGCCGCACTGCGAATACGCTCTTCACTTTGGTTGCCTAGCTCTTTAAGCAGTTTACCAAACATGACCTTTTCAGGTGCATCTTCCATTTGTTCTAAGACGCGCGCCATTTCGTAGGTTGTTAATGACATTACAGTATTTTCCGTTGGGGACTAACGTTTCAATGAGTGACAAATATACCATGTTTTAACGTTTCGAAAACCGCCATTTGTATATTTTGTCACCCTTGTAACTTATGCCTTAGCAAACGTCGTGTGCCAAGACTTACCCGCTTTGCTCGCAAGCACTAATAACGCAGGAACAATCAGGAACATTTGCAGAGCAATCATCACTTGCGACGTTAAATCAAGACGTTGCATGGTACCCACAAGAAGCCCTGAACCGCTCATTTGGAACAAGCCAAGCAGCGCAGCAGCTGTACCCGCACGGTCACCGAAAGGTTCTAGAGCTTTACCTGCCGCAGCACCAAGAATCCAAGCAAAGCCAACTGACGATAAGAAGATCGGTAGCATGAACGCGATTGGAGTAGCGTGCTCAGCAAGCACCAACATAATCACACCCGCTAAGCCCAGCGTCGAGATACCAACCACCAGTGCTTTATAGGTACCAAAACGGTCCATAAATTTAGGTGCAGTAAACGCAGCTGCAATGTTGATGGCCGCATTAACACCAAACCAGAAAGTAAACTCTTTCATGGTCAGGCCTAGGTTTTCCATCAACACAACTGGTGCAGAGGTTACATAAGCGAGGATAACCGCCATCGCCATCAGACACAAGGTTGCGTGGAAAAGGAATGATGGTGTTTTCAATACTGACCAGTATCGCTCAAGCTTGAATACCGCAACCTTTTCTGTCGCAGGGTTAGACTCTTTCATTTGGAAGAATAAGATAGTGCCAACAACGACAGCAAAGCCTGCCATAAAGCTAAAGTTCGAGCGCCAACCAAATTGATGTGTTAACCAAGCGCCAAGAATGGGTGCCAAAGCAGGAATAAAACAGATTGCACCATTAAGGTAGCTGATCATACGGCCACTCTTCTCTGGGCCAAATAGATCGCGAACCGTTGCAAAGGCTGCTACAGAAGTCGCACAAGCTCCTAAGCCTTGTAGCAGCCGAGCCATTAGCATCATATCAATCGATTGAGCTGCCCACGCCAAGCAAGCACTCAATGCATAGATACTAACACCTCCCAATGCAACGGTTCGACGTCCTAGCTTATCAGCCAAAGGGCCAGCAAATAATTGCCCGACACCCATGGCGAATAAAAACCAGGTAATCGTATCTTGTGCTAGTGCATGTTCCACGTGAAACGCTGTCGAAATTTGTGGCAGAGCTGGTAGGTAGATATCAATAGCCAGAGGGCTAAATAAAACCAACATTGCCAATAAAGCAACCTGCAGTTTACTAGGGGTTGGAAGCGCGTTAGAAGGCACAAGATTCTCCGAATGAGTTAATTTAGGTGCATAATAACCAACTAAAGATATGAACAAAAATGGCATATACTCATTAGCATTATTCCAAATAGGAAACTCATATGAATATTGAGAAACTATCGCGCCTCGACCTCAATCTATTAGTTTGCTTGCAGGTGCTGATGGAAGAGCTAAGTGTGACTCGCACCGCCCACCGATTGTGCCTAAGCCAGTCAGCGGTTAGTAAGTCATTGGCCAAACTTCGTGAGCAATTTAATGATCCCCTTTTCACGCGAAGTGCTCATGGTCTGCGACCAACACCAAAGGCGGTCTTTCTCAAACCTCGATTAGAAACGCTGATCAACCAACTTGATGTGCTCACCCAACCAGAGACCTTCATTCCCAACAACAGTGACCACAGTTTTCACATTGCGGCTGTTGAGAGCGTTTACCCACTTATTCTTCCCCACTTTTTACCAGCGATATTTCGACAAGCCCCTAAGGTGAATATCAACACCCACGCTTGGACGGAGCAAACCTTTAAGAAGCTGCAGCTCGGTGAGCTCGATATCGGACTCACAGGTAAAGACATCGACATCAACGACGCACGTTTAACTATGCTGCCGCCAGATGATATTTGCGAGCAAGAGATCTACCGTGACGCGCAGATGTGTGTGCTAAGACGCAACCACCCCGCTCTGAATGGCAAATGGGATCTGGAAACCTACCTTGCACAGCGTCATGTACAAGTAAGATGTGATGGTAACGATCGTTGGCTGCTCGACTATAAGCTTGCCGACCTTGGTCACCAACGTGATATCGCTATTTCTGTTCCAGACTTCAATAGCGCCGCAAGCCTATGTACCTACACCGACTTTGTGTTTACTGCACCAAGCCACTTTACTTACCTCGTCGCCAAGCAACTCGACTTAGTGGTTGTCCCTTTACCGATGGAATTCCCACCGATGGCATACACTCTGTTTTGGCACCGTGACAGAGAAAATGACCCAGCGTTAACTTGGCTACGAGATATCATCAAAGAAAAAACTCTGCACCTTAGATAAAAATGGCGTACAGCGTTTGCAGCAAACGAACAAAAGCGCTAGCTTATTGACCTAATAAGTCCCCTCGCATGTATATCGACTGTGAGTGTTAACAAGGACCCGAACAATAAGGATAAACACAGATGCACAATATCACTGCTGAACGCGTTGCTGCGGTTCGAGCTTGGCTTGAAACAAACAACCTAGATGCCGTTATCATTCCACATGAAGACGAATATCTAGGTGAATACGTTCCTGCTCATAACGAGCGACTTCACTGGTTAACAGGTTTCACTGGCTCTGCTGGTGCGGCAGTTATCACTCGTGAGAACGCTGCTATTTTTGTTGATGGTCGCTACACGGTTCAGGTTCGTAAGCAGGTACCAGCAGAGTTATTTGAGTATCGCCACCTTATTGAAGAGCCGGCTTTAGATTGGATCACCAGTTCTCTAGCACAAGGCAGCAAGGTTGCATTCGACCCACGCATGCACACTGCTGCTTGGTTGAAAGGCGCTCAAGCTAAACTGGCAGAGAAAGTTGAACTAACAACACTATCTTCGAATCCAATTGATGAGCTTTGGTCTGATCGTCCTGAGCCGGTGGTATCTGATGTTCGCTTAATGGCAACAGACGCAGTAGGCCAATCAAGTGAAAGCAAACGTGCGGAGATTGCTGGCTTACTAAAAGCCAAAGGTGCTGATGCCGCTATCCTTACGGAACTCGATTCGATCTGTTGGTTGCTTAACATTCGCGGCTTGGACGTATCTCGCCTACCTGTTGTGTTATCCAATGCGATCATCCACGCCGATGAAAGCGTCGACTTCTTCCTAGACCCAGCTCGTATTCCTACGGGCTTTGAAGCACACGTTGGCAATGGTATTCGCGTATCTCACCCATCAGAGCTTGAAGCACGCCTTCAATCTTTGGAAGGCAAAAATGTATCTGTCGATTCAGGTACCAGTAACGCTTGGTACACGCTGGTTCTACAAAACTCTGGTGCTCATATCATTGAAGCAGCAGACCCATGCCTAATGCCAAAAGCAGCAAAGAATGAAACTGAAATTGCCGGCATGAAAGCGTGTCACATTCGTGATGGTGTTGCGATGGCGAAGTTCCTATCTTGGATTGATGCAGAAGTCACGCAAGGTAATCTGCACAATGAAGCTGTGCTAGCAGACAAAGTTCAATCATTCCGCGAACAAGACCCAACGCTGATGGACCTAAGTTTTGACACGATTTCAGCAGCAGGCGGCAACGCAGCAATGTGTCACTACAACCACGAGAACCAACCTGAACCAGGTCAGTTAGAGATGAATACTCTTTACCTAGTCGATTCAGGCGGTCAGTACCTAGATGGTACAACCGACATCACTCGAACTATCGCGATTGGCCAGCCAAGCGACGAAATGATCCAGCAGTTCACGTTAGCGCTTAAAGGTCACATCGGTATCGCGCGTGCACGTTTCCCGCAGGGTACTCGTGGTTTCCAACTTGATATTCTAGCTCGCCAACACTTATGGGCAGAAGGCTTCGACTACGACCACGGTACTGGTCACGGTGTTGGTCATTTCCTAAGTGTTCATGAAGGTCCGCAAAGCATCTCTAAGAAGCTAATCGATGTACCTCTTGTTGAAGGCATGGTGTTATCAAACGAGCCGGGTTACTACCGTGCAGATGAATTTGGTATCCGTATCGAAAACCTAGAACTGGTGGTTGAGCTGCCAACTCAAGGTGACTTCTCAGTACTAACGTTTGAGTCGCTAACACGTTGCCCTATCGATAAGCGCAACATCAACGTCGATTTACTGACACGACCTGAACTTGCATGGCTTAATGATTACCACCAGAAAGTATGGAACGATGTTAGCCCATTAGTTGAAGGTGATACATTGGAATGGTTACGCCAATCAACCACTCCACTTGCTCATGCTTAATGCTTAGCTAATTCAAACTTAATGAAATGAAAAACGGCCACCTTAGGGTAGCCGTTTTTATTTGTCGATTTAACTTCGTCGATGTTTCACGTGGAACATAAATCTGCGTGTTCGCTAACCAGAGTAAGCACTGTGCCAGTCTCGCCACACAGGATCAAAACCACGTTGACGAATCATTGACTCAACATCGGCAGCACTTCGCTCATCACTTATTTCAAATTGCTCGAGTTCTTCTTCATCAGAAGCATAACCACCAGGCTGGGTTTTAGACGCAGCCGACATACTGGTGATTCCCAATGGCAACACATTGTCACGGAAAGCTGCAGACTCACGAGTCGAGAGAGACAATTCAACCTCAGGGTTTAATAAACGATACGCACAGATAAGTTGAACCAACTGTTTATCACTCATAATCGATTTAGGCTGCAAACCACCCTCACACGGACGAAGACGTGGGAATGAAATCGAGTAACGTGTTTGCCAATAAGTACGCTCAAGATAGTCTAAGTGAGCGGCCACGAAGAAACAGTCGGTACGCCAATCTTCCAAGCCAATCAAAGCGCCAATACCTATCTTATCAATACCCGCTTTTGCCAAACGATCGGGCGTTTCGAGCCGGTATTCAAAATCCATTTTATTGCCACGCAAGTGGTGTTCCGCGTAGGTACTTGGGCTATACGTTTCTTGGTAAACCATCACCGCATCTAAGCCGAGAGTTTTAAGCTCTGCGTAGTCATCTTGATCAAGCGGCTGCACTTCCATCGCAAGATAGTTAAATTGTGCCTTAATATTCGGTAGCACTTCACGGAAGTACTTCATCCCGACCTTGGTTTCATGTTCACCAGTCACCAACAATACACTATCAAACTTCATCTTTTTGATAGCGGCACTTTCAGCATCGATTTCATCTAAAGTAAGTGTGCGACGCTTAATGCGGTTCTCCATTGAGAAACCACAATACGTGCACGCATTCGCACATAAGTTTGAGAGGTACAATGGAATATACAACGACATTGTATTGCCGAATCGCTTGCGTGTGAGTGCCAACGATTGTTGCGCCATCTGCTCTAAGTAAGGTTCTGCTGCCGGAGAGATAAGAGCCTTAAAGTCTTCCAAGTCGCGTTTAGGTTTACTCAGAGCGCGCTCAACATCCGCTGCCGTTTTACTGAAGATGGACATACCAATGTCATCCCAGTTGAGCTGTTTAAATCGATCAACAAACGTCATAAGGACACTACTCGTCTAGGAATGAAGTTAGCGGACTAGAAGCAACCGCATGAGACACCTGTCCAGCAAGACCAGAAAGGTAAGCCATACGGCCAGCTTCAACTGCCAGTTTAAAAGCAATCGCCATATCAACGGGTTGTTGAGAAGCCGCAATTGCAGTATTAACTAACACGGCATCCGCGCCCATTTCCATTGCACGAGCAGCATGAGATGGCGCACCAATACCAGCGTCAACAATCACAGGGACGTTCGCTTGGTCGATAATGATCTCTAAGAAGTCTGCCGAAGCGATACCTTTGTTCGACCCAATCGGCGCACCTAGCGGCATAACCGCAGCACAACCCACCTCTTCCAATCGTTTACACAACACTGGGTCAGCATGACAGTAAGGCAACACAACAAAGCCATCTTTAACCAGTTGCTCAGCCGCTTTTAATGTCTCAATTGGGTCTGGCATCAAGTACTTTGGATCAGGGTGAATTTCCAGTTTGAGCCAGTTTGTGCCTAGCGCTTCGCGAGCCAAATGCGCAGCAAAGATGGCATCCTTCGCGTTCTTCGCCCCGGAGGTATTTGGTAACAAGTTCACGCCAGCATCAATGATGGGCTGTAAAATATCATCTTGCTCAGAGCGAATATCAACTCTCTTCAACGCCATGGTTGCCAGTTGAGAACCGGAAGCTTCGATAGCACTCGCCATTAAATGTTTATTCGCGAACTTGCCCGTTCCAGTAAAGAGTCGTGATTGAAATGTTTTATCTGCGATAGTTAACATAGTTAGCCTCCTGCAATAGCTTGGAAAAGAGAAATAGCATCGCCTTCATTGACGACCCTTTGTTGCCACTGACTACGCGGGACAACCGCATTATTGATAGCAAAGACACAACCCAGATCGGGTAGTGAAAGCGCTTGGATGATATCCGCTAGAGACGACGATTGTGCAACCTGTTCTGGTTGCTCATTGATAGAGATCGTTATGTTGCTCATTGGGTTTCTTCTTCTAAATAGTTAACTGTAGATGTGCAGCAAACGGGGCATTCACTATCTTGAGTGACACTTAAGTTTTGCCAGTTCATCGTCTGACCATCAAACAGTTTGAGCTGATGTGTTGCAACCTGGAACTCGCCAGTGCTAATACGTTGAATCACTGCCAGTGCTTGGAGGTTGCCTATGGTGCCAACAACTGGGCCGATGATGCCGCTATCGCTACAACGTGTCGTTTGTGGATGATGACTGAACGGGAACAAACAGTGATAGCACCCTTTCTGCATCTGATAATCAAAGACAATAAACTGACCTTTCCATCCGATCGCAGAACCAGAAACCAAAGGTGTCTTGCTACCAAAACATGCTTGGTTAACCTGCTGACGTGACTCAAAGTTGTCAGTACAATCCAACACCAAATCAGCGAGCATCACCTCAAGCTCAAGCTGGCTCTGAGTCATTCGCCTATTGATGGTTCTCACTTGGTTTCGACCATTAAGCTCAGTCAGTTTTTGCTTCAGAGCTTCGACCTTAGGCGAACCTAACTGGCTTTCCTTGAACGCAACTTGTCGTTGAAGGTTAGACGAGTCCACACAATCATCATCAACTAATACGATTTTCCCGATACCGGAAGCCGCAAGATAGAGAGCCGCAGCATTGCCTAAGCCACCACAACCGATGACCAATACATGGCTATCTAATAGATTGCGTTGCCCTTGCTCACCCACTTCAGGAAGTGCGAGTTGTCGTTGATAACGAATGAATTCGAAATCATTCAGCATGACTTAGCTCCTGAGTTACCTCTTTAGCAACACCTGAAGAACGGTCAGCCATTAATGCTTCGAAGAACTCAATCACTTGTTTTGGGTCTTCGGCTAACGTAATCGCACGTACAACAGCAAGGCTCGATACCCCACAACTCCACACCTGTGCGGCCGTCGACTGGTCAATTCCACCAATCGCAACTGTCGGATAACCGGTGAGTTCTTCTGTGTATGGGATAGTATCAATCAGCTGCTGATAGAGAGATAAACGCACAAGTCCTTGAGGCTTCGATGGCATCTGCTTAGTGGTGGTTGGGAATATATGCCCCAGCGCAATATAGCTTGGGTTGATTTGCACAATGCGTAGCAACTCGTAATAACCATGAGTCGATAGACCGATCTTAATACCAGCTTGGCTCAGTTGAGATAGGTTGGATTCTTCGATGTCCTCTTGCCCCAAATGAACACCAAAAGCATCATGCTTAAGTGCCAATTGCCAATAGTCATTGATAAAAACCTGAGCGTTGTGCTCTCTACCGAGTTCGATAGATCGCGCGATTTGTTGTTCTAAATCTGCTTGCTGTGGGTTCTTAATACGCAGTTGAACTGTGTTAATTCCAAGCTTGAGCAGCCTTTCGATCCACTCAACATCATCAACCACTGGGTATAGTCCTAGGCTACTCTTACTCAATTCCGGGAACGACAGTGATGTTCCTTGGTGCGCCCAACCAACACTAATATCCAGTCGCTCATCTTCGAGAACGGGAATAGGAAAGTTTTGATAGTTTGCTGGCCATGTTCCACGTGAAACACTAGATGCTGCGCGAGCTAAAACCAGTGCATCTTCTAATGGGAATTCCAACGCCAACAAAGTAAGTAACCAAGCAAAGTGGCCACGACTATCTAACTCCTGATGAGCTGGAGTTTCACTCTTGATAGCACGATTAGAATCTAGCTGTGACCAGATATCCAATGCAGCTGAGTCATCTAAGACACCGATATAGATGGTATTCGGAGTTTGTGCCAAGGCATCGCGGACACCAGCTAGCGCCACTGAATGACTGTAATAAACGATATGATCAAGCTCACTTGAGCGACACTCCGCCAATGAATCAACATCATGAGCAAAACCAATAGATAACGCTTGCTGAGCATCAACGATAGAGAAGCATTGAGTTGGGCTTACACCCAACTCAACTGCATCGGTTGCCAAGCCTTGTCGCTTAGCAACCAATAGACAGCTTTGCACCTCTCCCGTTAGCTCAATATTTTGAGATGGGATAAGAATCTTCACTGTCATTATTCCTCTAATTGAGCTTCTTTTGCGCCTACTGCTGGGTGATAAAGTTCAGAGCCAGTATCACGGAACTCTTGTGATTTCTGACGCATCCCTTCCAACGGATTATCAAGCATCTTAATCTCGATAGCCTGATCAGCAGCAACTTGTTCAGTGTCTTTCGCGTACTCTCGAACTTCTTGAGAGATCTTCATTGAACAGAATTTAGGTCCACACATAGAGCAGAAGTGAGCAACCTTGCCCGATTCTTGTGGCAGGGTTTCATCGTGGAAAGAACGGGCTGTTTCTGGATCTAAAGCTAGATTAAATTGGTCTTCCCAACGGAATTCAAAACGAGCTTTAGATAATGCATTATCTCGGATTTGTGCGCCCGGATGCCCTTTTGCCAAGTCTGCTGCATGTGCTGCCAGCTTGTAAGTAATCAAGCCAGTCTTCACATCTTCTTTATTTGGTAAGCCCAAATGCTCTTTAGGTGTTACATAACAAAGCATCGCACAGCCGTACCAACCAATCATCGCCGCGCCAATACCAGAGGTAATGTGGTCATAACCCGGTGCAATATCAGTGGTCAGCGGGCCTAACGTATAGAAAGGCGCTTCATGGCAGTGCTCTAACTGCTCATCCATGTTCTCTTTAATAAGATGCATAGGTACATGTCCAGGACCTTCAATGATCACCTGAACATCGTATTCCCAAGCCACTTTAGTTAACTCACCTAGAGTACGTAACTCCGAGAACTGAGCCTCATCATTGGCATCTGCAATAGAGCCAGGACGTAGGCCGTCACCTAGTGACAAAGCCACATCGTACTTCGCACAGATCTCACAGATCTCGCGGAAGTGTGTGTATAGGAAGCTTTCTTGGTGATGTGCAAGACACCATTTCGCGATAATAGAGCCACCACGAGAAACAATACCTGTCACACGCTTAGCCGTCATAGGAACATAACGAAGAAGCAAACCAGCATGGATAGTGAAGTAATCAACGCCCTGCTCCGCTTGTTCAATCAAAGTATCGCGCATCACTTCCCAGTTAAGGTCTTCGGCTACGCCATTCACTTTCTCAAGCGCCTGATACATAGGAACCGTACCAATCGGCACTGGGCTATTACGTAGGATCCATTCACGAGTCTCGTGGATATTACGGCCAGTAGAAAGGTCCATCACGGTATCTCCACCCCAACGAGTTGACCATACTAGCTTCTCAACTTCTTCTTCAATCGAAGAACTTACTGAAGAGTTACCGATATTGGCGTTCACTTTCACTAAGAAGTTTCGTCCAATAATCATCGGCTCGGATTCAGGATGGTTAATGTTCGACGGAATGATAGCTCGGCCTTCAGCGACTTCTTTACGCACGAACTCAGGGGTGATTTCTTTCGGCAGGTTTGCGCCAAAATTATGGCCAGGGTGTTGGTGGTTTAGCTGCTCATCAGCAAATTTCTGACGTCCCATGTTCTCACGTATCGCAATGTACTCCATCTCAGGAGTGATAATTCCCTGACGAGCATAGTGCAACTGAGTAACACATTGATCGCCAGTCGCGCGACGAATTCTAGGCAGATTACCGTAACGAAGGTCGTCTAGAGTTTCATCTTCTAAACGCTCTTTGGTATAAACAGAACTTACATCGTCTAATAGTTCTGTATCACCACGATCTTCAATCCATTGCTCTCGTAACTTAGGAAGGCCACTGTAAAGGTCAATTTCGTGCGTAGGGTCAGTATAAACACCAGAAGTGTCGTATACATGAATTGGTGCATTAGGTTCGAATACAGGCTCTTTTTTGGTACCACCAACAAGGCTATCTGCTAGTGATATTTCTCGGACAGGGACTTGAATGTCCTCGCGAGATCCTTGGATATAAGCTTTTTTTGAATTTGGATAAGGTTGTACGGATAAAGAATCAATGAAATTCTTCGCTTCCAGTCTTGCTTGTTTACGACTCGACATAGCATTTTTCCTTGGCTTTTAGCCATTATTTATAGGGATAAAAATGCTTGACGGATAAGATGCTACAAGAGGGATCACAGCAAGAAAATGCAGTTGTGATCTGGAGATAGATCTCTAGAAGGATTCTAGTTAGATATCTACTCTTGTTCCCTTCGCAGGTATTAGCCTGATCAGGTTCAACGGATCCCGAGTTAACGGTCTCAGCCATATGGCACTCCGACAAGTACGATCGAGTATATAAAAACGGCTTGGATAAACCAAGCCGAGTTGTTAACAAATCGTAAGAAAGTTTTATGACTTTATCAAAAGTTGGAAGCCGATCCATGCGGCTGAAATACTAAGAACCACATTGAGCAGTACATTGAGTCCCATCTTGAAGAACGCGCCCTGCTGCATAAGAAGCACGTTATCCATCGAAAACGTAGAAAATGTCGTCAGGGCTCCAAGGAAACCAAGACCGATAATTTGTCTCCACGGCTCCGTCGCAACCATCTCATTTTCAAACGCGGCGATGAGCAACCCCATAATCAAAGAGCCAATCACGTTAACGGTCAGCGTACCGTAAGGAAAACCACGCCCTAACATCACAACGCATAACTCTGAAATCAAGTAACGTGAACAAGCACCAAACGCGCCACCGATGGCGATAAAACCTAAAATAGATAACTGACCCATGAATCCTCCCAAACAATAATCCCTATATTCTAGCTTTAACGCCGATAAAAGCGAGGGTAGAAACTAAGAATGCACGCTCAAATATTAAACGTTACAGGTGTCACTTAACTTCAATATATCCCATCAAACCCGTTTTCATGTGTTCGATAACATGACAGTGGTACATCCAGCGCCCAGGGTTGTCGGCAACAAATGCGGCTTTCGCTCGACCATTCTTTCCAAGTAACACAGTATCGGTATGGAAAGGTTCTGCAACTTTCTTCCCATCAAGTTCGAGTACTGTAAAGGTATGTCCGTGAATATGGATCGGATGATGATATTGAGTGACGTTCTTAAGATCGAATATATAGGTTTTACCCAATTCTAAAGTCGCCAACGGTTCAGGGATATTATCTTTGCTCATCCCCTCCCATGCTCATTTATTAGTTAGCCAAAACTTAGGCATAGATTTTCCATCTTTAGATACTGGAGAAACCGCCCCTTCCCATTCAAATAAAAAGTCGATTTCTTCTGCATTAGCCAAATCTAAATTGGGCACAGGATTAAGGGGTAAAGAAGGCAGAGAGCGATTCTCAACAAGGGTTGAATCTACAACCTCGAACTCACACAAAGAGAAAGGAAAGCGTCCTTTCATTTGAAGGACGCTAACTCGCCCACCGGCTTTGGGTGCTATCAGTCCAATATCCACTCGCATCCCTGGACCAATTTTATGTTGCGTCAGCTTATAAGGTGTTTTTACAGGGTTACCATCAATGGCAATCACCCATGCCTCAGCCCCTTCGACAGCTATAGGGTAAGTGATCGTATTGTCGACATTAGCGATACGTAGCCTGGTTGTTGCATGTTGTTTTAACTCATAGACAGGCTCATGTATTCCATTAACGCTACTCCACTCTCCTGGCGTACCCATACGAGCACTGAGTCGTGGGATCATTAGATCTTTCCATTGGCCTTTCTTATCTATATGCCAATGTTTAAGCATCAGTGCGTGCTCTTCATCAAACGGCACTGGAATGCTCTCCTCAACGATAATTAGACCAACCAAGCCCATACCAAGCTGCTTAACGCTGTTCATATGTGGGTGATACCAATTAAAGTAAAA